>JBHEMU010000103.1:0-2586 GCA_046262415.1 Gaiellaceae bacterium
CCGGACGGGAGCGTTCCCGCCGCGGGGAAGCGGCGTCAGGGTCTTCGTGACGTACCCGTCGAGCGACCGCGCCAGGTCGGGCGCGGTGAGCGCGTCGAGGCAGCCCGAGGCGTTGAGGATCAGGGTCGACTCCTGACGGAACCCGCACACTTGCTGGGGGGCGGAGCCGGGCCTGGCCCGAGCGCAGCCGACACAGGTGAGTGAGCGAGCGAACCGTGAAGGAGGGGACCAACAGGGGAACCATGGGTCCCCCCGTTCTCGATCACGCCGCCTCCTGGAGAACAGGTCCGTCGACGCAGAGCCGCTTCCAGGCGCCGCCGATCTCGACGGCGCAGCCGTAGCAGGCCCCGTAGCCGCACGCCATCGGAGCCTCCCAGGCGAGCTGTGCGCCCGGCGCGGTCCGCCGCACCGCCTCGAGCATCGGCTCCGGGCCGCAGGCGAGCACGTCGAAGCCTCCTTCGGGCAGCAGCTCCGTCACGTACGTCGGCTCGAGCACGACCTCGGCGTTCGGGACGAGCGCCGCTGCCTCGGCGTGCCAGGCCGAGCGAAAGCCGAGCAGTGCCGGCGGGCGGCCGAGCGCCTGCGATAGGTGCGGAAGCGGTGCGATGCCGATTCCGCCCCCGACGAGGATCGGGCGGTCGACGTCGAGCCGATAGCCGTTCCCGAGCGGGCCGAAGAGGCCGAGCCGGTCGCCGGGGCAGACCGCACACAGCGCGCGTGTGCCCGGCCCGATCGGATCGACAAGGAATGCGAGCTCCGCTTGCGTCGCGAAGCACATGGACATCGGGCGTGGCAGGAGCCGGCCCGGCGCCTCGAACATGAAGAACTGACCGGGCTTCCCCGCCTCCAGTGCGCCCCGCGCGATGCGCAGAAGCGTGTACGGGCCGATCCGCTCGACGCCGGCGACCCTACGCCGTTCGCGTCTCGGCATTCCCACCACCGTGTCCGGCGGCGGAACCGGAGATTCCGCCGCCCCATGTCACGAGCTCGAGAGCTAGCTGGGACGCGCCCGCCGAGCCTCTCCGGCGGGCGGCACGCTGTTTGCTACGCCGGATCGAGCGCATCCGACTGAGGGCGAAGCCGGGCTTTGCCCGGCGAAAGCCAAGACAGAGGCCGGAGCGTAGGGAACCGTGAAGGAGGGGGCCAACGGGGGAACCATGGGTTCCCCCGTTCATCCTATGCCGTTCGCGTCTCGGCATCGATCCGTTCTTGCAGGGAAAGCGCGGCCTCGCGGCGGGCGTTCGCGATCGCGTGGACGGCGGCGGCGGCTCCGGCGAGCGTCGTGATGCAGGGCACGCGGGCCGCGAGAGCCGCCTCGCGGATCAGGTAGCCGTCGGTGCGCGCGCCCGACCCCTGCGGCGTGTTGACGACGAGGTCGCAGCGCCCACGCCGGATCAGGTCGACCACGTTCGCCTCGGCCTCTCGCATCTCGGTCACCTTGCCCACCTGCTCGACCTCCAGCCCCGCAGCGGCGAGCGTGCGCGCGGTCCCGCCCGTGGCCAGCAGCTCGAAGCCGAGGCCAGCGAGGGCGGCCGCGACGGGCACGAGCGCAGGTTTGTCGGCGTCGCGCACCGAGAGGAACGCCGTCCCCGCGGTCGGGAGCGGCCGGCCGGCGGCGCGCTCCGCCTTGGCGAAGGCGGTGGGCAGGTCGGCCGCGCTCGCCATCACCTCGCCCGTCGAGCGCATCTCGGGCCCGAGCACGGGGTCGCTGCCGGGGAAGCGCGCGAACGGGAGCACGGCCGCCTTCACGCTCACCTGCGCGGGAGGCCGCTCGCGCGGCAGCTCGAGCTCGGCGAGCCGCGCGCCCGCGGCCAGTCGGCACGCGGCGGCGACGAGGTTGACGCCCGTCGCCTTGCTCGCGAAGGGCACGGTCCTCGAGGCCCGCGGATTCACCTCGAGCACGTACACCTCCCCTTCGGCGACCGCAAGCTGGACGTTGAGCAGGCCGACGACGCCGAGTGCACGTCCCAGCCGCCGCACCGTCTCGTTGATCTCGACCGCGGCTGCGGCGGTCAGCGCCGGCGCGGGCAGCACGCAGGCCGAGTCCCCGGAGTGGACACCAGCCTCCTCGACGTGCTGCATCACGGCCCCGATGTACGTGTCCTCGCCGTCCGAGAGCGCGTCGACGTCGATCTCCACCGCGTTCTCGAGGAAGCGGTCGACGAGCGTCGGCCCCAGCCGGTTCGCGTGGAACGCGGCCACGACCTCGGCGCCGCGGTAGCAGACCCGCATCGCGCGCCCGCCGAGCACGTACGAGGGCCGCACCAGCACCGGATAGCCGATCCGGTGCGCGATCGCGACGGCCTCGGTGCCGCTCTCGGCGATGCCCCAGTCGGGACACCGGATCCCGTGCTCGGCCAGCAGCCCGCCGAAGCGCCTGCGGTCCTCGGCCAGATCGACCGCCTCGAACGGCGTGCCCATGATCCGGAAGCCCGCGCGCTCGAGCGCCTGCGCGAGCTTGAGCGGCGTCTGCCCGCCGAACTGGATCACGACGCCCTCCGGCCGCTCCCGCTCACATACGGCGACGACGTGCTCGGCCGTGAGCGGCTCGAAGTAGAGCCGGTCGGAGGTGTCGTAGTCGGTGGA
>JBHEMU010000104.1:0-31759 GCA_046262415.1 Gaiellaceae bacterium
CCCTGCCGCTCCCTCCCCGGAAGCTTTCGCGTCAGCACCGCCACGCGTGCGAGCTCCCCGACGCGGCCCGGCAGCACCGCGTTCGCGAAGAGTCCGACCGAAAAGGCCGAGAACACGAGCCGCGCGTCCGGATGGGGTGGCGGAAGCGCCTGGTTGATCACGGTGCGCCAGGCGAAGGCGCGGACGACGACGGAGACGAGGTTGAGGCCGATCGCGGCGACGACCCACTCCCAGCGAACGACCGTGAAGGCGTCCGCGACGAGGTCCCACTCCGGGCCGCGCTTCCAGAGGAGGACGGCGACGGCGACGGCGACCGCCAGGACGGCGGCCGTCCGGACCCAAGGGCTGCGCAGCGGCGCCGGCAGCTTCACGAGGCCGCGACGAGATCCGCCGGGGCGCGGCCCGAGACGAGGCCGTAGATCTCGGCGAGGCGCGCGGCGATCCGGTCCCACGAGTAGCGCTCCTTCGCGACCTCGCGGGCGGCCTTCCCCAGGAGGCGGCGGCGCGGCTCGTCGGCGACGAGGGACGCGACCGCGTCGACCAGCGCCCCGAGGTCGCCGGGCGGCACCAGCAGGCCGGTCTCGGGTGCCATCACGGCCCGGTAGCCGGCGATGTCGGAGGCGACCACGGGCGTCGCGCACGCGAAGGCTCTGGTCAGGACCATGCCGAAGCTCTCCATGCCCGTCGAGGGGGCGAGCAACGCCTTCGCTGCCAGCAACTCCTCGGTCAGCCGCTCCTGACTGAGGAAGCCGAGCACGTCGATGCCCTCCTCGCCGACCCGGTGGCGCGCGAGCAGGAGGCGGACAGCGAGCGGGTCGGCTCCGACGAGCCGGAGGCGAAGCCCCGTGCGGCGGTGGAGCTCCGGCCAGGCGCGCAGGAGCACCGGCAGTCCCTTGCGCGGATCGTGCCGGCCGATGAACACGACGTGGTGCGCCCGGCCGTCGGGCTCCGCCTGCGGCGGGATCAGGACCCCGTTCGGTATCACCTCGTACTCGCCGGGCAGCCAGCGGGAAACGGATGCGCGCGCCTGCTCGGAGACCGCGATCCGGTGGTCGATGCGGTCGGCGAGGAACCCCCACATCTTAACGCCTCCACGCATCCAGCCCAGGTTGCCGGCGGCGTGCCAGGTCGCGACGAGCGGGCACTGTGCCCGCGCGAGCGTGGCGATGCAGATCGCGGGCGTCATCGGCTCGTGCAGGTGCACGACGTCGAAGCGCTCGCGCTGGAGGATGCGTCTGATCCGGCCGGGCGTGCGCGGGCTGAGCACGATGTTCGGCAGGGATCCGTTCGCGGGGACGATCACGGAGCGGCCGACCGGGAGGACGCCCGCAGGTGGGTCGTCGTGCCTGCCGTGGCGGGGATGCAGGACTCGCGTGAAGGTTCCGGGCGGATCGTTTCCGATGATCGTCCGCACCTCGATCCCGAGCCGGCCGAGCGCCTCGGCCTGGAGCTCGGCATGCTCGTTCACCGCCCCCCAGAAGGACCACGAGAACGGTACGACGATTCCCACCTTCACCCTGAGGAGACTATGCCGCCCGGGAAAGCCCCGCGGGTGGGCGGGGCTCTCGCCGGTCGGGGCCTCCGGCTCAGACGGAGGTCGTCTCTGCCGCGCGCTCCGGGCGGAGGCGCCTGATCAGGTCGGCCACGTCCGCGGTCTCCTGCTCCAGGTCCTTCTGATGCTCCTCGAGCGCCCGTAGGAGCTCCTCTGCGTTCAGCACGCGGGCGCGGCCGCAGCCGCGTCGATGGCGTGAGCGATGTCGATGCACTTGCTTCACCTCCTCTCCTCGTAGCGCTGCAGGAAGCCGCTCATGCGCGCCCGGGTGTCTCGCAGGGCCTCGACCCAGTGGTCGAGCAGGCGATCACCCGCCGGCGTGAGCTCGTACGTGCGCTTCGCAGGCCCGGGCAGGCCGGCGCTCCACACCGAGGTGACGATGCCGTCCTCCTCGAGCGCGCGCAGGCTGCGATAGAGGTTGCCGACGTCGACGCGCTCACTGCCCATCAGGTCGGGCAGGCGCTCGATCAGCTCGTAGCCGTGCATCGGGCGCTCGCGGAGGAGTAACAGCAGTGAGGGCTCGACGAAACGCTCGACCCGGGCTTGGACGACCCAGCCGGGGCCGACTCGGCGGCGGCACCGGGCTCCGCGGGCATGACGCGCACACATGGAGACATATTATAGGTGATTTACATATGTGTTTAATCAGAGGCTAGACTCGCCGGGCATGGACGCCGGCACCGGTCTCGCCGAGCTGCACACCCACCTCGGCGCCTCGGTGGCCTCGGAGATCCTCTGGAGCCTCGCGCACGAGCAGGGGATCGCGCTCCCCGTCAAGGACTACTGGGAGTTCGATCGCCTCGTCACGATCGCGGACCCCCGCCGCGTGGACAGCCTCGACGCCCTGAACGCGATCTACCACTGGACCGAGTTGATCCAGTCGAGCCCGCTCGCGGTCGAGCGGTCCGTGCACGCGGCGATCGGGGGCGCCTATCGCTCCCAGCGCATCACCACGCTCGAGCTGCGGTTCAATCCGATGAAGCGGAACCGCGGCGGCGAGCGCGACCTCGACCACATCATCATGGCCGCGAGCCGCGGGCTCGATCGCGCGAGTCTCGAGTACCCGCAGGTTCGGGCGGGCCTGATCCTGATGATGGACCGCACCTTCGACGAGCGGCAGAATTCGACCATCGTCGAGAAGGCGATCCGCTATTCCTCGCGAGGCGTCGTCGGCGTCGACATCGCCGGCCCGAGGCCGCGCGGCGAGCGCTATCCGTACGCGTCGCTCGCGCCGCTGGTGGAGGAGGCGCGCGAGGCGGGACTCGGCGTGACCATCCATGTGGGCGAGGAGGGCGGCGAGCGGCACGGCGTCGCCGAGATCGCCGAGGTCGTCGAGGCGCTGCGACCCGACCGCATCGGGCACGGCATCCTGGCCGCGCGGGAGCCGGAGCTGATGGCGGCTCTCCGGGAGTCCGGGATCGTGCTCGAGATCTGCCCGACCTCGAACCTGCTGACCCGCGCCCTCCCGGACGAGGCCGCCGTCCGCGAGACGTTCCGGGCGTTCGTCGAGCACGGCGTCCGCTTCACGATCGCGACGGACGGCCCCGAGATGATGCGCACGCACCTCCGTGACGAGTTCGAGCTCCTCAGGCGCATCGGCGCCCTCGACGAGGAGGAGCTCGACGAGGCGAACGCCCGCGCTCACGAGGCCAGCTTCCTACGCGGCCGCGGCGTGCTTCCGCAGGTGTAACTCCCGAAGATACGCCCTTCGGGCAATTCCCAAGCTGCGGCGAGGGTGCTTTTCTAGCGCCATGTACACCGCTCTGAAGGACCGGATCCCAGCGATCACGCAACGCCAGCGCCAGGTCGTGGAGCTGATCGCCGCCGGCTGCTCGAACGATGAGGTCGGACAGCGTCTGGGAATCTCGCCGAGGACCGCGAAGGCGCACTGCGACGTCCTGCGCCAGAAGCTCGGCGTCTCTCGCAGAAGGCAGATTCCAGTCGCGTATCGGGCACTGACGGGCCACGATCCGCTCGCGGAAGGCCTCGGGTCGAGTTGGGACGACTCGGGGGGCTGACGGCAAACCCCGCGCCTGCGGCCGCTTCGGCCGTCGCGGGCGCGGGCCAGCCCTGTGCGGCCACTCGAAATTCCGGCGGGCCGGATGTAGGGTGCGTCCAGGGGGACAGGCGAAAGCCCCTCGCGCCCGACGCAGCGGAGAGAGAGGCTGGGATGGCGACTGGGCGGCGCAACATCATCAAGCGCCCGCGACTGACCCGCCTGCTCGACGAGAGCACGGCGAAAATCATCATGCTCGTGGCGCCGGCGGGGTACGGCAAGACGACCCTGGCCCGCGAGTGGCTCGAGGACAAGCCCCACGTCTGGTACCAGGGTAGCCCCGCATCCGCCGACGTTGCGGCACTCGCACTTGGGATTGCTGAGGCCGCCTCTGAGCTCCTCGGGCGCGCAGCTACACGCCTTCAGGTACGTGTTCGCGCAACCGGGGCATTGGACGACGACCTCGAGGCTTTGGCCAGTCTCCTACGCGAAGACCTGGGCGACTGGCCTCCGGAGGCGTGGTTCGTAATAGATGACTACCACGCCACACGGGGCTCACCTACTGCCGAAGGGTTCCTAAACATTCTCCTGTCCGCCCTCCCAGCTCGCGTGTTGCTGACCAGCCGGCAGAGACCAGTGTGGGCGACTTCCCGCCGCATTCTGTATGGCGAACTCGATGAGGTCGGCCGAACGCTTCTCGCTATGAGCCAAGAGGAGGCAACTGCAGTTCTAGCACACTCAAAGCCCGGGCTGCCAGGCCTAGTCGCGCTAGCCGAAGGCTGGCCTGCGGTCATCGGCCTCGCTGCTCTCTCAGGTGACCGAATGGTAGGTACACACGAGATTCCGGATACTCTCTACGAGTATTTCGCGGAGGAAGTATTTAGCGCGGCACCTACAGACATCCAACGCTCGCTGAGTCAGCTCTCTCTCGCTCCGACGATCACTCCCGAGACGGCAAGCGTATTGCTCGGCGACAAGGCAGCCGAGACTCTGGCAGTCGGCCTACAACTTGGCCTACTCGAGCACACCCAGCGGGACACTTTCTCACTGCATCCTCTCCTCCGCAGTGTCCTGAGCTCAAAGCTCCGAGACGCACCCGAGATCACTCCACTCACCTCGGCTCTAAGCAGGTTCCTCCTAGCGCAGCACTCATGGGATGATCTCTTCTTGCTGATCACGACTTTCGGACAGGAGGATCTCCTGGAGGAGCTGGTCGCCCGTGCGCTGCCTTCAATGTTGCAAGAGGGTCGCCTGACCAGTTTGAATCGATGGCTGGACTACGCCCGAGACAATCGCATCGATCGCCCGCTGTTTGATTTTGCTCGAGCTGAGGTCGCGCTCCGGCAAGGATTGACTTCAAAGGCCGAGCTCTTGGCGCTGCTCAGCGCGGAAGGGCTGTCAAGCCGCCCCGAACTAGCATCCCGCTCTTACTTCATCGTGGGCTCCGTTGCTCACCGTGAGCAGAGGCAGGCCCAAGCGCTCACGTACTTCACGAAAGCGCGTGAACATGCCCAAACTGATTCGGCAATCAAGGAGGCTGTGTGGGGACAGCTTTTATGTTCAGCTAGCCTCGAAGATCCTGCGGCTGTCGAGTATCTTGCGGAACTTAGGGAATGGCGCGAGGGACCAGCGACATCACAACTGCAATATGCAAGCGCGCGCCACGTCTACGGTCTTCGCCTAGGAGATTATCGCGGGATTGCCAAGACGCTCGAGAGCGTGGCTCCTCTCCTGGACAAAATCGACGACCCATTCGTGCGCACATCATTTCTCGGCAATTATTCTCATGCACTATCCCTGGCGGCGCGCTATCGCGACGCCGCGGATGTCTCGACTCGCCAGATGGAGGAAATAGAGCGCTACCACCTGACCTTCGCGCTGACACCAGGCCTGATCATGCAGGCATACTCGAGCTTGGGTCTCCGCCGTTTTGCCGTGGCGGAGGGCCTTCTGCGCAGGATTGAAGCGAGTCCGATGGCTACGAACCCGCACCTCTTAGCCACCTCGCGCTGCCTGCATGCACGTTTGCTGCTTGCGAAGGGGTCCTCGGACGTAGCACTCGCCCTGATGGACGAGCCTCTGGACGGGCCTCTTGAAGTTTCGATGAAGGGGGAATATCTAGCTACTCGCGCGCTGAGTTTCGCCGCACACGGTGACTTTGGCGACGCCGAAAGGTCTTCACAAGAGGCCGAGTCGCTCACGAAAGGCATTGAGACAAGGGTGCTGTGCGCCTGCGTCAAGGCGATCGTGGAGCTTCGGCGTCATGACCCAAGCGCACGGATCAGCGCACACCAAGCATTCGCGGCCGCCGAGGCGGTTGGAAACCTGGATAGCTTCGTTTGCAGCTATCGCGCCTACCCGCCCCTTCTGTTCGCCCTCGCTGATGAAGGAGACTACGCCGCTCCCCTCACCAGCCTTATGCGGCGGGCGGCCGAGGACGGGCTTGCGTCGCAGGCTGGCTTGAACGCCACGCCGCGCATCTGCGAAACCTCTCTGTCCCCCCGAGAGATAGAGGTCTTCGAGCTTCTTGCCCAAGGCAAGACCAATCGTGAAATCGCTCGATTGCTCTATATCTCTGAGTCTACTGCGAAGGTTCATGTCCGCCATATACTGGAGAAGCTGGGTCTTCGGTCACGCACCGAAGCAGCAATACACGCGACCACATTTGGCATTCCCTCGCGAGGCCAGGCTAAGCTGCCGCCCTCTCTGAGTCAGGATACTGGGCCGCTTGCAGATCTAGATTGAAGTCAGAGCGCGTTGCCATCCTATAGTCCTCGTCGGCAGTGGCAAGAATCGCCTCGAATGCAGCCACGACAGTCGTGTCGAACTGGCTTTCGACGGACTGGGCCAGACGCATGCGCGCAACCCGGCTTGGCATTGCGTCGCGGTAGGCGCGATCAGACGTCATGGCATTGTACGCGTCAGCGGCGAAGATGATCCGCGACAGCAGAGGTATATCGTCACCTGCGCAGCCGTCGGGATACCCCTTGCCGTCCCAGCGCTCATGGTGGTGACGCACAATCGCCGCAATCTCAGCGTAGTCCTCTACCTTTCGGAGAATCCGCTCCCCGATCGCTGAGTGCTCCTCGATCTGTCGGCGCTCTTCGAGGGTGAGCGCGCCTGGTTTCTCGAGAATCCCAGCCGGAAGGCCAATCTTTCCGATGTCATGCACTAGGCCGCAGAGATGGACGAGATCCTGCTCGCGACTCGTGAGGCCGAGACGGGCTGCGATGTCTCGGGCATAGATGGCCACAGCGGCAGAGTGTCCGGCTGTGTAGCGATCTCTCGCATCGAGCGTTGCAACCAACGCCGTGGCGAACGAGAGGTTTGCCTTTTCAAGCCGCTTGTTCACTGCGGCAAACGCCTCCGTGAGCTGTCGCTGCTCCTGGTACAGCGCATAAATCTGCTGCGCCCCGAGCGCCGGCACAAAGAAGAGTAGGAGTGTCCACGGCGAGAGCCCCTCGTAGGCCAGGACTAGGAGAACGACGACCGGCGCAAACAGTGGAACTGCAAGAAGTGCCAGCGGCGTCAATGTTCGAAACACTGACCGCATGTCGCCCTGCCCCCGAAGCCGGTACGCGACTGCGGTGTTCGCTGTATCCAGCAGCTCCGACAGGAGCGCACCGGCTGTGGCGGCGAGTATGACACCGCCGAGACGACTGCCCGGAAGCCCGCTGACAGCCGTAACTACGAGGCCGGTCGCACCCCACACAAGCGCACGACTGCTCGTGAACGCCACCCACTTGAGGTAGGGGGACCTAAACTGGGCAAGGAAGGATGCGGCGCCCACGAGCATCGCCGCCAGAGGCCCGTACATCACAGCCGCGAAGAGGCTGGGCAGCAACGAGATGGAGACTTCGAGATTTCCTGGGAGGGCTACTCGCTTCCGTTCGGACACCGCCGCCACGAGCGCCAAGCCGACGACAACCCAAGGGTTTCCGAAGGACTCCTCAGAGACCGCCAGCGCCGCAGCCATCCCCGCGGCTCCCATGACAAGGACCGTTAGGTAAACGGCGAGCGGAGCATCAATCCGACGAAATCTGAGGAAATCTCTGTTCAAAACTACTTGTACTTTCACCAAAAGGGGTATACGATGGTCGTGCCGTCAGTCCCCCCACCCTAGGAGACCATCATGCGCAAGTCGATCATCCGGCTTGTCTCCCGAGCCGCCATGGCCGGCGGTTCGTCTACCTGGTAAGTCCCGCACAGGCAGCATCGCCCCTCACAGCCCGCTGGGTATCACCCATACGAGGGATATTCCACAGGCTGTTGAGAGAAAATCGTGAAGTTCGGCGGGGTCTGGCTAGGAAATCAGGCCCCGCCGAAGACCCACTGCCACCGCATGGGCGCGGGAGCGGGCCTGAAGCTTGGCCAGAAGGTGCCGGACGTGCGACTTCACCGTTTCCTCGGAGAGGAAGAGGCGGTTACCGATCTCGCGGTTGACCAGGCCCTCGCTGACGAGCTGCAGCACTTCGAGCTCGCGCGCCGTCGGCTCCTGCTCGAGCTCCTTCAGAGGAGACGCGAACGGGATGACCTCGCCGCCGCCGCTGCCGGCCCGTCGCTCCGCAACGGACTCGAAACGACGCTTGTGGTCGAAGTAGCGGTTCAGGATCTCTTGGCGCTGGGCTGCGTCCATGGCCCTGGTATCGACCGCGGTATCAAGGTCCTTTAATGCGGCGTCCCCCCCGATCAAGGGATCGGTCCTGGAGCCGACCGTAAGACCCCTACACGGGGGGCGGTTCGTAGGGCGCCGGCTGCGGCCCCGGCTCGAAGATCGGCGCGACGGCATGCGGCTCGATCGCCCCTGCCTTGATCTGCTCGGCCCAGTGACAGGCGACCGTATGGCCGGACGACAGCTGCCGGAGCGGCGGCACGTCCTCGCGGCAGCGCGTGGGCTGCACGTAGGGGCAGCGTGTGTGGAACCGACAGGCGGGCGGCGGATTCGCCGGGCTCGGCAGGTCGCCCGCGAGCAGGAGCGGCTTACGCTGCCGCTCGACGACCGGATCGGGGATCGGCACCGCCGAGAGCAGGGAGATCGTGTAGGGGTGCAGCGGATTGTCGTAGAGCTCGGCGGCCGGGGACACCTCGACGATCGACCCCAGGTACATGACGGCGATCCGGTCGGAGATGTGCCGGACAACCGCGAGATCGTGGGCGATGAAGAGGTAGGTGAGGTCGAACTCGTGCTGGAGCTGCTCGAGCAGGTTGATGATCTGCGCCTGGATCGAGACGTCGAGAGCCGAGACCGGCTCGTCGGCGACGATGAAGTCCGGGTTGAGCGCGAGCGCGCGCGCCAAGCCGATCCGCTGCCTCTGACCCCCCGAGAACTCGTGCGGGTAGCGCGATCCCGCGTCCGCGGGGAGCCCGACCACCTTGAGCAACTCCCGCACGCGCTTGCCGGCGTCGCGCCTCCCGGCCAGGCGATGCGCGCGGAAGGGCTCCCCGACGATCCGCCCGACGCTGTGACGAGGGTTGAGCGAGGCGAAGGGGTCCTGGAAGATCATCTGCATCCGCCGCCGCAGAGGCTGCAGCTCCGCCTCCCCGAGCGTCGTGATGTCGCGGCCCTCGAAGACGATCCTGCCGGCAGTCGGCTTGTAGAGGCGGAGCAGCGCGCGCCCGACCGTCGACTTTCCACAGCCTGACTCCCCGACCAGGCCGAGCGTCTCCCCCCGCTCGATGCGGAAGCTCACGTCGTCGACGGCGCGGATGTCCCCCACGTGCCGGTCGAGGAAGACCCCGCTTTTGATCGGGAAGTAGACCTTCAGGTGCTCGACGGAGACGAGCGCCCCGTTCACCGCCGCCGAGCTCACGCCGCGTTCCCCGACCGCGACCGCTCCCACTCGTCCTCGGGAACGGGGTTGAAGCAGGCAACGCGATGGCCCGGCTCGACCTCGTGCAGCAGAGGTAGCTCGAGCCGGGACTGTTCGACCTCGTATCGGCACCGCGGCTGGAACGGGCAGGCGCTCGGAGGCTGGAGCATGTCTCGCGGGGTGCCCTCGATCGGCTGGAGCTTCGTCCGCCGCGGCGCGTCGAGCCGGGGCACGCTCTGAAGCAGCCCGAGCGTGTACGGGTGCCGCGGGCGGGCGAACAGCTGGTCGGCGCTGCCGGTCTCGACGAACGTCCCGGCGTACATCACGTTGACCCGCTCGCACATGCCGGCGACGACCCCCAGGTCGTGCGTGATCAGGATCAAGGCGGTCCCACGCTCGGCAACGAGCTCACGCAGCACGTCGAGGATCTGCGCCTGGATCGTCACGTCGAGCGCCGTCGTCGGCTCGTCGGCGATCATCAGCTTCGGCTCGCAGGCGAGCGCCATCGCGATCATCGCCCGCTGCCGCATCCCTCCGGAGAACTGGTGCGGGTAATCCTTGAGGCGCAGCTTCGCGCTCGGGATCCCGACCCGGTCGAGCAGGTCGCCGGCACGCCGATTCGCCTCGTCCCTGTCGAGGTCGAAGTGGGTCTCGAGCACCTCCCGGATCTGACGCCCGATCGTGAGCACCGGGTTCAGGCTCGTCATCGGGTCCTGGAAGATCATCGCGATCTCCTTGCCGCGGACGCCGCGGAGCTCGCGATCGGAGAGCGGGACGAGGTCCCGGCCGGCGAAGGTGACGCTGCCGTCGGTGATGCGACCGTTCCGCGGCAGGATCCCGAGCAGCGCGAGGGCGGTGACGCTCTTGCCGCAGCCCGACTCGCCGACGATCCCGAGCGTCTCGCCCGGGGCGACGTCGAACGAGATCCCGTTGACGGCGTAGACGGGCCCCCGGCTCGTCCCGAACCGCACGCGCAGGTTCTCGACGGAGAGGAGCGTGTTCTCAGCCACGGCCACGCAGCTTGGGGTCGAGCGCCTCCCGCAGGCCGTCGCCGATCAGGTTGAAGCCGAGCACGGAGAGAACGATCGCCACCCCCGGGAAGATGGCGAGGAACGGCGCCGTCTGCAGGTAGCGCACCGTCCCGGTCAGCATCGTCCCCCACTCCGGCGTCGCCGGGTCCTGGGGGCCCAGGCCGAGGAAGCCGAGCCCGGCCGCGTCGATGATCGCAGTCGCCATCGCCAGCGTTCCCTGGACGATCACCGGTGAGATCGCGTTCGGGAGGATGTGCGACGCGAGGATCGTGCGGCGCTTCACGCCGACGGCGCGGGCCGCGAGCACGAAGTCGTTCTCTCGCTGTGCGAGCACGGAGCCGCGTAAGAGCCGCGTGAAGATGGGGATGTTGACGACCCCGATCGCGATCATGATCTGGAACAAGCCGGGGCCGAGCAGCGCGACGATCCCGATCGCCATCAGGAAACCGGGGATCGCGAGCATGATGTCCATGAACCGCATGATCAACCCGTCGACGAACCCGCCCAGATACCCGGCGATCGACCCCAGGATCAGCCCGATCGACAGGCCGACGCTGACCGAGACGAGCCCGATCACGAGCGAGAACCGGGCACCGTAGAGGATGCGTGAGAGCTCGTCGCGGCCGAGATCGTCGATGCCGAGGGGATGATCCGCGGAAGGACCGGGGCAGCAGCCCGTCTCGATCCGCGTCAGGTCCTGGTTGTTCGGCCCTTCGGGCGCGAGCAGCGGCGCGAAGACCGCGACGAACACGAACGTGAAGACGAGCGCGAACCCGACGAGCGCCGCGGGATTGCGCACGAGCCGCCGCCAGGCCTCGCGCCACAGCCCGCTGGGCGCCTCGAGCTCGATTTCGCGGGATTCGAGCTCGACGACCGACATCAGCGCCCGGCCAGGCGGATCCGCGGGTTGATCAGGCCGTACGAGATGTCGACGAGCAGGTTCACGACCACGACGACGGTGGCCACGAAGAGGATCCCGCCCTGGAGCACCGGGTAGTCGCGGTTGAAGATCGCTTCCTGGAGCCAGCTGCCCATGCCCGGGAAGGCGAAGACGGTCTCGGTCAGCACGGCCCCCGACAGCAGCAGCCCGACCTGGAGCCCGACGATCGTCGAGACGGGCAGGAGCGCGTTCCGGAGCACGTGCCGCCGGTCGACGACACGCGGGGCGAGGCCCTTCGCCCTCGCCGTTCTGACGTAGTCCTCGTTCTGGACGTCGAGCACCGCCGCTCGCGTGATCCGCGCGACGATCGCGAGCGGGATCGACCCGAGCGCGATCGCGGGCAGGATCAGGTGCTTGAGCGCGTCCCAGAACGCGGTCGGGTTCCACTCCACGAGCGAGTCGATCAGGTAGAAGCCCGTCGGATGCGGCACGTCGAGCAGGACGTCCTGCCGGCCCACCGTCGGCAACCAGCCCAGTCTTACGGAGAAGACGTACTTGAGGATCAGGGCGAGGAAGAAGATCGGCATCGAGATGCCGATCAGGGATAAGACGAGGCTCAGCTGGTCGAAGACGCCTCCGTGGTACTTGGCGGCGAAGAAGCCGAGCGGGAGGCCGACGACGACGGCGAACAGCATCGCGGCGCCGGCGAGCTCGATCGTGGCGGGAAAACGGCGTCCGATCTCCTCGGTGACCGGCCGGCGGGTCCCGATCGAGGTCCCGAGCTCACCGCTCGCCGTCTTCTTCAGGTAGCGCCAGTACTGGACGTAGATCGGCTTGTCCAGACCGTACTGGCGCCGGATCGCGGCGATCGTCTCGGGGGTTGCGCGCTCGCCGAGGAGCGACTCGGCCGGGCTGCCCGGCAGCGCCCGGATCCAGCAGAAGACGAGGATCGAGAGTCCGAGGAGAATCGGGACGAGAAGGAGTAGCCGGCGGACGACGAAGCGAAGCATCGAGCTCGATTCGTCGTTCCGCCGGCTGCCTTACTCCACTTACCTGATTCGTACGATCGAGAACGGCTCCAGCGAGACGGGGCTCGGCTTGTAGCCGACCACGCTCTTGTGGAACGCCAGCGCCGGGCTCGTGTGGACGTAGGGAACGCCCGGTAGGAACCGCATGATCATCCGGTTCGCCTGCTGGTACAGCTTGATCCGCGTCGCCGGGTTCGGCTCCGCGAGGCCCCTGTTCAGCAGCCTGAAGATCGCGGGGTTCTTGAAGCCCCACTGCCCCTGCTCGGTGCGGAAGAACGTGCCGATGAAGTTGTCCGCATCACCGTAGTCGCCCGTCCAGCCGATCAGGTTGAGCGCCCCGGCCGTGCCGGCGCTGACCCGTCCGACGTAGTCGGGCCGCCACGGCGCGCTGTGCGGAACGACCTCGAAGCCGGATTTGTTCAGGCTCGCGGCGAACGCCTGGAAGTTCCGCTGCGGGTCGGGCATGTACGGCCGCGAGATGTCGGTCGGGTACCAGAAGTCCACCTTGAGCGGCATCTGCACCCCGGCCTTCTGCAGCAGCGCCTTCGCCTTGGCGGGGTTGTAGTCGTACTTCTTGACGTCCTTCGCGTAGCCGAGCAGGCTCGGCGGCATGAACTCGTGCGCGACGACGCCCCGGCCGGCGTAGAAGCTCTTGACGACGCCCGCCCGGTCGAGTCCGTGCGCGACGGCCTGGCGGACCAGGACGTTGTCGAACGGCTTCACCTTCTGGTTGATCGTGACGTAGCCGACGTTGAACGGCGGCCGGCTCAGGATCTTCAGATTCTTGTTCTTCTTGATCGTGGGGATGTCCTGGGGCTCGACGAGGTCATAGCCCTGGATCTCGCCCGTCTGGAGCGCCTGGACGCGCGCCGCGTTGTTCGAGATCGGCCGGAGGATCAGTGTCTTGATGTTCGCCTTCCGGCCCCAGTACGCGTCGTTCCGCTCGAGCACGAGGCGGTTGCCGAGCTCCCAGGACTTGAACTTGTACGCCCCGGTTCCGGTCGGATGCTCGGTGCCGTAGGTGCCCTCCGTGTGGAAGACGCCCTCACCGTCCAGCCTGCCCTTGTCGGCGCCGTACCTCTTCAGAGCAGTCGGGCTCTGCATCGCGAACGAGTCGAGGCCGATGACGCCGATGAACGGCCCGAACGAGCGCTTCAGCTTGACCACGATCCGCGAGTTGCCCACCGTGCGGCAGCTGGCGTAGAGCGCGTCCTTGGGACCCGCGGAGTCCTTGCCCGGCCTCTTAAAGCCGACGAAGACCGTGTTGTAGTAGTACGAGGCCGACGCGCTCTGGAGCGGCGCCGGGAAGTTGTACCAGCGGTCGAAGTTGTAACAGGCCGCCTTCGCGTCGAAAGGAGTCCCGTCGTGGAACTTGACGCCCCTGCGCAGGTTGAAGGTGAACGTCTTGGCGTCCTTGCTCGCCTTCCAGCTCGTCGCGAGCCCGGGCTCGGTGATCAGCGTGCCCGGCCTGAGCCGGGTGAGTCCTTCGAAGATCTGGTCGGTGACCCGGAACGTCTCGCCGTCGGACGCGAGCGATGGGTCGAGAATCGTCGGATCCGCGGCGGCGCCGAACACGAGCGTGTCTCCCTTGGCCCCCTGCTTCGCCCCGCCGGCGAGGCCGAGGCCGGTCGCCATGAGGGCGATCGCCAGGACTCCCAGCGAGATCAGAAACTTCCGTCTTTGCCTCACCGATCTACTCCTTTCGCTGCTCCTGCTGTCGATACGAGTATCTCAGAGCAACGCAAGGCCCGTGCGCGGCGCGCCCGGGGCTCGAGCGGGGCCTCGAGGGGTAGCCGCGTCAGGCCGCGGCGGACTGCAGATCTCGGATCGCGGCCAGGCCCGAGGCGTCGCTGGCGATGCCGCCGAAGAGGCTGTCCCGGCTTGGCCGGGGCAGCCGCTCACCCACAGTCGTCAGGCCGCGGCGGACTGCAGGTCTCGGATCGCGGCGAGGCCCGAGGCGTCGCTGGCGATGCCGCCGAAGAGGCTGTCCCGGCTTGGCCGAGGCAGCCGCTCACCCACAGTCGTCAGGCCGCGGCGGACTGCAGGTCTCGGATGGCGGCGAGCCTCTGCAGCGCCTGGCTCTCGAGCTGCCGGACGCGCTCGCGCGTCAGGTCGAGCTCGTGGCCGATCGCCTCGAGCGTCCAGGGCTCGCCCTCGAACCCGAACCGCAGCTCGAGGATCCGCCGCTCCCGCTCCGGGAGCGCATCGAGTGCCCGGCGAACGCCCTGCCGGCGCAGCGACTCCTCGGCCTCGTCGAAGGGATCCGCCGCCTCGCGGTCGGCGAAGAGGTCGCCGAGCTCGCCCTCGTCGTCGGCACCGACCGTCTGGTTGAGCGAGACGGACGCGTGCGCGGCCCCGAGCGCCTCGTCGACATGCTGGATCGGCAGACCGGTCGCCTCCGCGAGCTCGTCCTTGGTCGCCTCACGCCCGAGCTCGACCTCGAGCCGCCGCGCGGCTCGTCCGAGCTTCTGCTGGCGCTCGACGACGTGGACCGGCACCCGGATCGTGCGCGCGTGGTTCGCGACGGCGCGCTGCACCGACTGGCGGATCCACCAGGTCGCGTAGGTGGAGAACTTGTAGCCCCGACGCCAGTCGAACTTCTCGACGGCGCGGTTGAGCCCGAGGGTGCCCTCCTGGATCAGGTCGAGGAAGGGCACGCCGAGACCGCGGTAACCCTTCGCGATCGAGACGACGAGGCGCAGGTTCGACTCGATCATCCGCCGCTTGGCGGTCGGGTCGCCGCGCTCGATCGCCTTCGCAAGGAAGACTTCGTCTGCGGCGGTGAGCAGCTTGTGCCGGCCCACGTCGGCGAGGAAGAGCTGCAGGCTGTCCGCCGAGCCCACGAAGGCGTCGGGATCCGCAGCCGCCTTGGGCGGCGGCGTCGCCCGCTCGACCTCCTCGACGACCGGTTGACCGACCTCGAGGCCGATCGTCTCGAGCTCGCGCGTCAGCGCCTCGACGTCGTCGTCGGCGAGATCGTGCTCGAGCGCGAACGCCTCGAGCTCGGCCGGCTCGACGAAGCCGCGCTCCTCGGCGCCCTCGAGCAGCACGCGGGCGCCCTCGCTCTCCAGCAGTTCAGTGATCTGGTTCTGCGTCAAATTCGTCTCAACGTCCTTTCGAGGAGCAAGCTTGAGTCGGACGACCCCTTCGCACTGTAGGAGCAAATTCCTCGCCTCGCTACCCCCAACCAGCGCCCAGACGGGCCCGCAATGATGTCAAACGTCCGTGTGTTTTCTGTTATTCCGCCGCAGCGGCCTCTTTGGTTTGCGCGCGCGCGGGAAAATCAAACTCGACCTTCCCGTCCTCATTCAAGACGAGACGGGCGCGAAAAGGTTTGCCGGCTTTGGAACGGAAGCCTGACAAAACCTCCCGGGTCTTCCCGTCGGCGAGCAGCTGGCGCGCGACCTCGGGCGTGAGCGTCCGACCGGCGACCCGCTTCCAGATGACGAAGCCGCAACCCGGCTCCTCCTTGCTCTTCCAGCTCGTGCAGCCGTACGCGCGCGAGTTCTCGCGGATGATCTCGCCGGTCTCGGCGCCGCAGCGCGGGCACGGGCCGAGCTCGACACGCTCCGGGCGCAGCTTCTCCTTGTCGAGCGCGGCGATCTGCTCGACCGTCTGCCGGGCGAAGCCGGCGATATCGTCGATGAAGGTGCCCCGATCGCCCTTGCCGTGCTCGATGTCGGTGAGGCGCTTCTCCCAGTCCCCGGTCAGCTCCGGCGAGGTGATCGGATGTTCCTCGAGCATCGTGATCACCTGCAGGCCCTTGGGCGTCGGCTGCAGCTCCTTGCCCGCACGCTCGATGTACTCGCGGCGGATCAGCGTCTCGATCGTCTCGGCGCGCGTCGCGGGCGTGCCGAGGCCGCGCTCCTTCATCGCTTCCCGCAGCTCCTCGTCGTCGATCAGCTTCCCGGCCGTCTCCATCGCCGAGAGCAGCGTCGCCTCGGTGTAGCGGGGCGGCGGTCTCGTCTCCTTCGCCTCGACGACGGCCTCCGCGCAGCGGACCTTCTGGCCCCGCTCGAGCGGCGGCAGCTCGGTGCCCTCGCCCTCGCCCTCGTCGGCAGGCGCCTTCTCCTCGTCCGCCTCGAGCCCGTAGACGGCGCGCCAACCCGGATCGAGCGTGATCTTGCCGCGGGTCCGGAATCGCTCCTCCTCCACCAGCGTCACCACCGTCGTGCGGGCGTAACGCGCGGGCGGGTGGAAGACGGCGAGGAAGCGGCGCGCGACGAGGTCGAACACCCGGCGCTCGTCGGGTGAGAATCTCGACACGTCGTGATCGATGTCGGTCGAGATGATCGCGTGGTGGTCGTCGACCCGCGCGTCGTTGACGACCCGCGCGAGCGGCAGCTGATCGAGAGCCAGCACGAAGCGCGCACCCTGTGCGTAGTCCGGGATCGGCGCGAGCGTCGCCGCCGTCGGCTTCAGCAGCGACACCATGTCGCCCGACAGGTAGCGAGAGGACGTGCGCGGGTACGTGAGCGCCTTCTTGTCCTCGTAGAGCGACTGCGCCGCCGACAGCGTCCGCCGCGCCGAGAAGCCGAACCGGCGGTTGGAGTCGCGCTGGAGCGAGGTCAGGTCGTAGAGGAGCGGCGCTCGCTCGGATTGCTCCTTGCGCTCGACCGACTCGACGGTGCCGTCCCGGCCCGACACACGCTCGGCGATCGCGTCCGCGCGCGCGCCGTCCTTCAGACGGGAGTCGTCGCCCTCGAACCACAGACCCTCGTACCGCGGATCGAAGGTCGCGTGCACCAGCCAGTAGGGCTCGGGCACGAACGCCTGGATCTCACGTTCGCGGCGCACCATCATCGCGAGGGTCGGCGTCTGGACCCGGCCGAGGGAGACGACCCCACCAACCCAGGCACTGCCCCGGATCGTCGCCGCCCGCGTCGCGTTCATGCCGACGAGCCAGTCCGCCTCCGACCGGGAGCGAGCCGCGGCCTCGAGCGGCTCGAGCTGCTCGCCCGGCCGCAGGCGCTCGAAGCCGTCGCGGATCGCCTGCTTCGTCATCGAGTTGATCCAGAGCCGCTCGACGGGCTTGCGCACGTTCGAGGTCTCGTAGATGTAGGCGAAGATCAGCTCACCCTCGCGTCCGGCGTCGCACGCGTTGACGACCCGCTCGACGTCGCCGCGCTTCAGCAGCTTGTGGATCGCGTTCAGCTGCTTCTTCGTCTTCGCGTCGCGCGGCTTCAGCCGGAACTCCTCCGGCAGGATCGGCAGGTCGGCCATGCGCCACTTCTTGAACCGCTCGTCGTAGTCCTCCGGCTGAGCCAGTTCGACGAGGTGGCCGACCGCGAAGGTGACGACGTAGTCGTCCGACTCGAGATGCGTGTCGTGGTCGACGAAGGTGCCCGGCAGCGTCCCGGCCAGGTCGCGCGCGACGGACGGCTTCTCGGCGATCACGAGGGTCTTCGGCATGGCGAGACACCTTAGCGGGAGGGTCTGCTCCCCCCGGCCTCCCCCGCGGAGGCGGGATACTCCCCGCGGTGTCCAGGCCGAGCCCCTTCTACCGGACGCTGGGGGTGCTCAGCCGGCCGGTCGAGCTCCTCTTCCGGCTGCGGACGTCGGGCGTCGAGAACGTCCCGCGGGAGGGCGGCGGCGTCCTGGCCGCCAACCACACCTCGAACTTCGACCCCTGGCCCCTGGGCCTGCCGCTCCTGCCCCACCGACAGCTTCGCTTCATGGGCAAGGCCGAGCTCTTCAATCCCTTCCTGCGGCCGATCCTGAACGGGGCCGGCGCGTTCCCGGTCCGGCGCGGCGAACGGGATCACGAAGCGATCGAGACGGCGGTGAGGCTGGCTCGGGACGGCGAGCTCGTGGTCATGTTCCCGGAGGGCACTCGCGCCGCGAAGGGGCTGCGGAAGCGCCACCAGGCACGACCCCACACCGGGGCCGCCCGGATCGCGCTCGCCGCCGGCGTGCCGCTGATCCCCGCCGCGATCCGCGGCGCCGACCGGCTGGCGCGCCTCGGACCGCTGCGCGTGGCCTACGGCCCGCCGATTCCGCTCGACGACCTCGCGGAGCTTCCACCGCGCGAGGCCGCCGAGGTCGCCACCGACCGGCTGATGGCCGCGATCGAGCAGCTCAAGCGCACGCTGTGAGCCGCCCGCTGCTGGCGATCGACGGCGACTCGCTCGCGCACCGCGCGTACCACGCGCTGCCGAAGTCGATCACGCGCCTGGAGGGCAGGCCGGCCGGAGCGCTCGTCGGCTTCGCCAACATGCTGATCCGCCTCTGGCAGGCCGAGGCGCCGCGAGCCGTCCTCGTCGCCTGGGACACGCTCGAAGTCCCCACCTACCGCCACGAGGCGTTCGCGGGCTACCAGGGCGGCCGCCAGTTCGACGCCGAGCTGCTCGAGCAGCTCGACCTGCTGCCGGAGCTGACCGCGAGCTTCGGCTTCGCCTGCGCGAAGGCGCCCGGGTTCGAGGCCGACGACTTCCTCGCCGCCGCGGCGTCGACCGAGGAGCGGAGCGGCGGCACCGTTCTGGTCGCCACCTCGGACCGGGACGCCTTCCAGCTCGCGAGCGGGCAGACGACGCTGCTCCAGCCTGTTCGCGGCGTGTCCGAGCTCGCGCGCATCGGCCCCGAGGAGGTGCGCGAGCGGTACGGCGTCGAGCCGGCCCAGGTGCCCGACTTCATCGCCCTGCGCGGCGATCCGTCGGACCGGCTACCCGGTGCCGCCGGCGTGGGGCCGAAGAAGGCCGCCGACGTCCTGAGGGAGTACGGCTCGCTGGAGGCCGCGCTCGAGGCGGGGCGCTTCTCCGCCGAGGCGGAGGACCTCCGCCTCTACCGCCGAATGGCGACGCTCGACGCCTCCGCCCCCCTCCCCCCGTTGGACGACCAGTCGCCCCGGTGGGCGGAGGCGTCGGCCCGGGCACGCGAATGGGGTCTGAACCAGCTCGCCGAGCGGCTGGCGGCCGAGGCCGCGCGATCGAGCTCGTAAGCCACCCGGACCTGGCGCGCCTGCACGCGACCGGGCACCATCCGGAGTCGCGGGAGCGGCTGGAGGTGCTGCTCGATGCCTTTCCGGGCTTCGTCGAGGCCGAGCCGGCGCCGCTCGAGGCAATCGCGCGCTGCCACACGGCCGCGCACGTCGACCTCGTCCGCGCGATCGAGTGCCCGACCTGGCTGGATTCGGACACCCCCGTCTCGGACACCACCTTCGAAGCGGCCCTCCTCGCCGCCGGCGCGGCGATCGAGGCCGCCCTCCGCGGCGGGTTCGCGCTCGTCCGTCCGCCCGGTCACCACGCCCTGCCGGACCGGGCGATGGGCTTCTGCGTGTTCGACAACGTCGCGGTCGCCGCACGGCACGCGCAGGCCGAGTTGGGCGCGGGGCGGGTGGCGATCGTGGACTGGGACGTCCACCACGGCAACGGCACGCAGGCGATCTTCCTCGACGATCCCTCGGTCCTCTTCGTGTCGCTCCACCAGTGGCCCTTCTACCCCGGCACCGGCGGTCCCGGCGACGGGGACGAGACGACGATCAACGTGCCGCTGCCCGCGGGTTCGGGCGACTCGGACTACCTCGACGCCTTCGACCGCATCGTCGCCCCCGCGGTGGGCGCGTTCGCACCCGACCTGCTGCTCGTGTCCGCGGGCTTCGACGCCCACGCCGACGACCCACTCGCGCAGATGGAGCTGAGCGCCGACGGCTTCCGGCAGCTCGCGAGCCGCTCGAGCGGGCTGGCGCCGCGCGTCGGGGCGGTCCTCGAGGGCGGCTACAACGTGGCGGCGCTGCCGGGCCTCGTCGGAGCCGCGCTCGAAGGATTTTCCTAGCACGTGGCCAACTCGGACCACGACATGGGCCTCTTTCGAACGCTGTGGGGAAGCGGAAAGACGAAAGCGGGGGGCACGCTCTCCGACGAGGCGAGGCGTGAACTCAGGAACAACAGGCTCGAGCTGATCCTGGCCGTGCTGCTCGGCATCGCCGCCCTCGGGACGGCAATCGCCGCCTATCAGAGCGGCAAGGAGGGCGGCGCGACGATCCTCAACTACAACCTGGCGATCCGGACGACGAACGAGTCGAGCCAGCTCGTGACGGAGGGAAACCAGGTCTTCGTCCAGGACCAGGCGATCTTCCTCGACTGGGCGACGGCTGCCGCGGCCGACGAGGACTTCATCGCCGAGTACATCCAGAACAGCCTGATGCGGCCGGAGCTCCGCGCCGCGGTCGAGTGGTGGGCCGACCAGCCGGGCGACAAGTACGACACCCCCTTCCACGAGGACAACCCCGACTACTCGATCGAGTCCTACGAGGAGGCCGCGGCGCTCGACGAGAAGACGACCGGCTACTTCCGCCAGGCCGGCGAGCACGACGAGAAGGGCGGTCGCTTCGATCTCGTCACCGTGCTGTTCGCCGCGTCGCTCTTCATCCTCGGCATCGCGACGGTGGTGCGAGCATCGGCGGTCAAGCTCGCCGTCGTGGGACTCGGCACGATCATCTTCGTCGGCTCGCTGATCCAGCTCGGCCGGATCTACTGGAGCTGAGTCGCCGCGACGGAGGCACGCGTCGAGGGCGCCGCGGCCGTCGGCCACGCCCGCCGGCGGTTCGGGCACGACGGCCGGCTGCTCGACGAGGAGGTGCGCGCCCGGCTGGAGGACGTCCTCATGCTCCTGCTCGCGGCCGCGTAGCGGCTCAGCGCGGCGCGGGCGGGACGATCTCGGGTGTGCCGCCGCCGTATCCAGAGCGTGCGTCGCCCACGTCGAAGAGGGCGCCGAAGCGGCGCTCGGCCGGATGGGCGGCGTCGAAGACGCCGACCTCGTTCGAATCGGGGTAGAGACTGATGTTGGCCGCGTTCTGCTCGCTGATCAGCAGGACGCGGACGGGGCCGTCACTCCGGTTCTCGTATCCGTGTGCCCCGCGTTCTCCCCTCGGGAACGCCACGACCCCACCCGCGGGTAGATCCCGCCAGCCCTCCGCGGTGCGGAGGGCGAGCGTCCCCACGAGGACGATCAAGAGCTCCTCGCGCTGGAGGTGGTAGTGGAACGGCATACCCTGACCCGGTCCCAGCTCGTAGAGGCTCATCCCCAGGTGCTCCGCGCCGGCCAGCTCGCCGAGCCTGGCGCTTCGCCAGCTCGCACTCTTGTTCAGGTCGACAGACTCGATGTTCGGCACGGACCCGAGTCTAGGCGGGACGTGCGGCACGGAGCCCCAGGGCGCTGGCTCGTCGTAAGCTCGGAGGCCTGTGCCCTGGTGGTTCGCCGTCATCGAGAGCCGGCACGAGCTCCAGAACCCGACCAGCCCGGACAAGATCCGGCTCCTCGGCGAGCGACTGGCCCTCGGGCCGGGATCCCGCGTGCTCGACGTCGGCTGCGGTCGAGGCGGGCCCGCAGTGCTCCTCGCCGAGGCATTCGGCTGCAGCATCACCTGCGTCGAGCGGGCCGATGAGTTCGTCGCGGCCGCACGCGAGCGCGTGCTCGGCGCGGGGCTCGAGCACCTGGTCGAGGTCGTCCACATGGACGCCCGAGACTTCCGCGCCGCGCCGGACGGCTACGACGCCGTGCTCTGCCTGGGCGCCAGCTTCATCTGGGAGGGCCTCCCCGGCGCACTGGCGGCGCTCACGCCTGCCACACGCCCGGGCGGCTTCGTCGTCGTCGGCGAGCCGTACTGGCGACGGTGGCCGCTGCCCGAGGGTTTCGACCCGGAGCCGGACGAAAGCTACGTCTCGCTCGTCGAGACGGTCGAGCGCTTCGAAGCCGGCGGACTGAGGTTCGTCACCCTGATCGCCGCTTCGCGCGAAGACTGGGACCGGTACGAGTCCCTGCACTGGCTCACGCTCGAGGAGTGGCTGCACGAGCACCCTCACGCTCCGGAGGCAACCGAGTTCAGGGAGCTCGGCAGCAGCGAGCGTGAGCGCTACCTGCAGTGGATGCGCGATCTGCTCGGCTGGGCGATCTTCGTCGGCCGGAGGCGGTGAGCGCCGGCAGCCGGCCGATCAACTTGAGTCTCCACCGACCTGTCGTCGGCTTATCCTCTGCCGGTGGCGACGCTCGATCCTGCACGCCTCCGCCATGGCCGTGTACGGGGCCGCTACTTCCGCGAGAACTTCGCCCAGGCCGGGATCGACCTCGCCCAGATCGTTCCGGAGCTCCTGACCAATGCCGATGCTGCCATCGCCGCGGCCGGCCACCGGCGAGGGCGCATCCATCTTCGGTTCGGCGCCCCCGATTCGGAGTTTCTCGATCGCTGGCGGCGCGAGCTACGCGGCCTGCGCGTCCCAGCGCTGCTCGACTGGTCGCACGAAATCGTCTGCGCCGACAACGGTGAGGGCGTCGACGCCGCCACCGTCGACCGCCGGCTCGGAGCACTCGGTGTCGTCCCCGAACATGCCGCCCAGCGCGGCCTCTTCGGACGCGGCCTCCGCGACGTGTGGCTGGCGCAGGGCGGCGGACGGATCCAGGGCGTGCGCGATGGGCGGGCAGTTGAGTCGTGGTTCTTCCCCTCGTCCGGCGACGAGCCCTACGCGTTCGCGCACCTCCTTGACGAGCCGGCCACGACCGCGATCCGACGCGCCTTCGGGATCGACCGGGAGGGGACGCGGGTCACGGTTCCGCTCGCGCAGCGCCGCCTTCCCCCGAATGCGCGGCTGCGCACGCTCGTGGCCAACCTCGTGCAACTGCGGCCGATACTCGAGGATCCGGAGCGGGAGCTCTTCCTGGAGCTCCCCGGCGAGCCGCTCGAGCTCGTTGGATACTCGGCCCCGGAGCCGGATCCCGAGCGCCCCGTCCTGTTCGAGGGCGACGTCGAGGTTCAACGCGGGATCATTGCGCGGATCCTCGTCCGGCGAGCGGCTCAGCCGGTCCCCCTCGGGCCTTCACGCGCCGCGCGTCGCGGTGGGCTCGTGGTCCGATCGGGACGAGCGGCCCACGAGGCGACGCTCGCCGGACTCGAGGGACGGCCCGGCGCGCGTCACCTCTACGGCGAGGTCTGGTGCGAGGCGATCGAGCGGCTGCAGCAGGAAGCGCTCGACTCGCATCGGCCCCAAGTCGTAGTGCGCGTGGACCGAAGCGGCCTGAATGAGGCGCATCCACTCGTCCAGAGACTCACCGCCGCGATGGAGCGCGTGCTTCGCCCGCTCGTCGAGGCGGAGGAGCGCCGGAGTGGAGCACGCCTCGTCCGGGCAGGAAAGGCGATCACGGCCCGGGACGAGATCGGCCTGAAGGCGCTCAACGAGGCCCTCCGGACAGCGTTCGACGCCCCCGGCCAAGTTGGTTTCGCGCGAGGGGGCTCCCCTACGGCCGCGCCGCCGGTTGAACGACGTGCGCCGGTAGCGCAACCGAAGCTGCTGGACCCTGGGCGCCAAGAGGAGATCACCAACGCCAGCGCACCGGACACAGCCATGCGCTTCAAGCAGTCGCCGGTCCGACTGCACCCGGGTGAGCAGCGCACGGTCTCGCTGCTGTTCGACCCGGCACGCGTACCGTCGGGTACGCCGATCGAGGTCGCGACCGATCCGGGTCTCTCCCTTTCCCTCCGGCGCAACCAGGTGCCGGCACCGGGGGCGCTCGGATGGGCGCGGGTTAGCGGGGCCCTTCGGGCCCGCGCCTCCGCGGCGTCGGGCTCGCGTTTGAGCGTCTTCGCCGAGGCCGGCGGCCACGACGCGGAATTGATCGTCCTGATGGTCCGTCACCACGCGAGCGGATGGGTTCGCGAGATTGCCCGCAAGGAAGAGGACGCTCAGATCGAGGCCGAGTTCGATCCGGAAAGCGGCGTGGTGACCGTCTTCGAGGGCCGGCGTGAGTTCAAAGCGCTGGAGCGCGGCGCACGCCGGGCCGGACTGACGAAGGCGCGCCTGCGCGAGTACCTGCCCTACCGCATGCTGGAGGTCGAGGTTGCGGCCAATGCCGTGTACGCCTGGGCAGCCGAGCGGATCCTCGAACGGCGGCTTCCCGGCGAGAGGCCTTCCGACCTCGCCGGCTACGCGACAGCGGTCCGTCTCGAGGCCCAACTGCTCCGCCACCGTTTCCACGAGCGACTCATGCGCGCCTTCCTCGGTCCGGAGGTGTTCGAAGGGACCGGGTACGTGACCCGGCCCGCCCCCGGCGGCGAGCAACTCCGGCTCTCTTGAGCCGTAGCAGGGGATCGCTCGACTAGAGAAAGCCCCGTTCCCGGGGCTTTCTCCGTAGCAGGCCTGTAAGCCGGATTCTGTCGAGGGTGACCATCCCTCTGGGCCGCCGATTCCTCGGCGGCTCGAGCGGCGGACCCGGTCCCTCGGCGGGCAACGTCGTCGGGACCTGCTTCGCCTTGCACCGGACGGGGTTTGGCGAGCCGCCGTGTCACCACGGCGCTGGTGGGCTCTTACCCCACCTTTTCACCCTTACCGCCAGCGTCTCTAGAGAGACACGTGCGCTGGAGGCGGTCTCCTTTCTGTGCCACTTTCCGTCGGCTTTCGCCGCCTGGGGTTTCCCCAGCGTCCTGCCCTTCGGTGTCCGGACTTTCCTCGAGTCGCAAAGCGACCCGCGGTCACCCGGCCTGCAGCTCCAATTGTAGCCCGCTTCCGGCCGAGACAGCCCCGCCGCCCAGCCAGCTGCCGCACTCGGGGCAGACGATGCCGGTCTCGCCGTGCAGCACGAATTCGCCGCAGACCAGGCACTCGAGGCTCACGCCCCGGATCAGGGCGACCAGCTCCTGATCGAGCGTCCGGTGGAGAGCCCGCACCGTCACAGCTTGCGGAACACCCCCACGACCTGTCCGAGAATCTGAACGTGGGGCGCGTAGATCGGCTCGAGCGCGTCGTTCTCCGGCTGGAGCCGGATCCGGCCACCTTCCCGGAAGAACCGCTTCACCGTCGCCTCGTCGGCGGACTCGTCCTCACCCGCGAGGGCGACGACGATGTCGCCGTTGCGGGCGTCGGCCTGGCGCCGGACGACGACGTAGTCCCCGTCGAGGATGCCCGCGCCGACCATCGAGTCCCCCTTGATCCGCAGGAGAAACTCCTCGCCCCCGCGCGCCAGGGTCTCCGGCACGGCGAGGTAGTCCTCGACGTTCTCCTCGGCGAGCAGCGGTCCGCCGGCGGCCACCTGGCCGAGCAGGGGCAGGACGTGGGCCTCGCCCCGCTGCACGCGCGGCGCGACCGTGCGGGCGCGCCTGTGCCCCGTGAGCTCGAGCGCCCTCGGCTTGGTCGGGTCGCGGCGCAGGAGGCCGGCCCGCTCGAGGTTGGCGAGATGCGCGTGCACGGTCGAGGGCGACGCCAGCCCGACCGCCTCCCCGATCTCCCGCACCGTCGGCGGATAGCCGAGCCGCTCGACGTACTCGACGAGGTAGTCCCAGATCTCCTGCTGCCGCACAGTCAACATCGCGCCTCCTTGGCGAACGTGTGTTCGCTCACGGTAGCGCGGCGGCCGGACGGCGTCAACTCGGAATTGACGTGGGGCACCCGGTTCGACCACCATCCCCCGACAGCGGTCAGCGGAGGAGGGGGAGGAATGGGAGGTTGCGGCGGACTCCTGGGCCGTGGAGCGGCGGCGATCGTGGTGGCGACGGCCCTGGCATCCGGGGCGGCAGCGGCGAGACCCGCGGCCGCGCCCTACCCGCTCCGCTTCGAGTTGACCGCCCTCGAGTGGTCCTCCGAGTACCACTGGCGCGCGACCACCCGGGTCGTCGACTCGCAGTGCCCGGGAGTCACCCCCGTCGCCGGCAGGACGAGGAACGCCGGCGTCCTGGTCTCCCGTCGCCCGGTCCGGCTGACGATCCGGCGCGCGGGAACGCGGCTGACGGGCCTTCCGCTCGAGATCGCCTCCCTCCGGACGGGCAAGTACAGACTCGTGGACTGCGCCAGCCGGAAGAGTCTCGGGCCCCGCTCGTGCGCGAAGACCGTGCGCCTGGGCCGGCGCGGCGACCTCGTCTTCCAGCCGCTCCGGCGGCCGGAGCGAATCGCGGTCACCTGGCGCCTGCCGATCGCCACCTTCGGCGGCTGCGTCCCGACCCGAAGCTACGGCACGGGAGCCTGGTCGCTCACGAAGACGGTGCGGACCTACCAACGGCAGATCTACCCGCGATCCGAACTCGTCGTCGATCGCGGCGGCGTCGTCGTCCTCGACCTCGACCCACGCGAGCTCACGTTCGAACTGCGGCAGAACATCTTCACGCGCGCCGACACGAAGGGCTCGTTCGCCTGGAGGGGGAGGCTCGTGCTCCGCCGTCTGTAGAAGACGACCGACGCCGCGCCCCGCCCCCGGCTCCGGAGTGCGCTGGAGAGGACTTGAACCTCCACGCCCCAACGGGGCACAAGGCCCTCAACCTTGCGCGTCTACCAATTCCGCCACCAGCGCGCGGCGCGCATTGTAGCCGCGGCGTAGGGTAGGGCCGTGCGGGCGCTGTGCGAGTCGGCGGTGGAGGCGGCGCTCGGGGCCGGCGCCGCGTATGCGGACGCGCGGGCGCTCAGCCGCCGCACGCAGCGGGTCGAGACGAAGAACGGGCGGGTCGACGCGCTCTCGGACGGTGAGAGCGAGGGCATCGGCGTCCGCGTGCTCGTCGCCGGCGCCTGGGGCTTCGCGTGCGACCGCCGCCTGTCGGACGAGGGCGCGCGTGAGGCGGCGCGGCGCGCCTGCGCGTTCGCCCGCGCCGCGCCGGGAACCCACGCTCGCGCGCTCGCGCCGGTCGAGGCGCGGACCGGCATCTACCGGACGCCGCTCGTCCGGGACCCGTTCGACGTCCCGCTGTCCGAGAAGGTCGACCTCTGCCTCCGCGCGGAGGCGGCGCTGGAGCACTCGGCGGTCACGATCCGGTCTGCGAACCTCCGCGCCCAGCGGGACCGCAAGGTCTTCGTCTCCTCCGAGGGGGCCTCCGTCGAGCAGGAGCTGGTCGAGTGCGGCGGCGGGATCGACGCGATCGCGACGGGCGAGGGGCTCTACCAGATCCGCAGCTATCCGAGCGCGCACAGCGGCTCGAGCGCCCAGGCAGGCTGGGAGTACGTCGACCGGCTCGGACTGGTCGAGGCGGCGCCACGGGTGGCGGAGCAGGCCGCGGCGCTCCTGCGTGCCGATCCGTGTCCGGCGGGCCGGACGACGGTCGTGATCGATGCCGAGCAGATGCAGCTCCAGGTGCACGAGTCGGTCGGGCACCCGACCGAGCTCGACCGGATCTACGGCACCGAGGCCGCCTATGCCGGCACGAGCTTCCTCGCACCGGGTGACCTCGGCTCGCTGCGCTACGGGTCGGAGCGGATGAACGTCGCCGCCGACCCCACCAGCCCCGGCGGCCTCGGCTCGTTCGGCTTCGACGACGAGGGTGTCCCCGCCGCCCGGCTGCCCGTCGTCGAGGCGGGGGTGCTGCGCGGCTTCCTCACCTCGCGGGAGACGGCGGCCCGGATCGGCGCGGGCTCGGGCGGCTCGATGCGCGCGGACGGCTGGAGCCGGATGCCGCTCGTGCGGATGACGAACCTGCACCTCGAGCCGGGCGAGGGCTCCTTCGAGGAGCTGCTCGACGGCGTCGACTCCGGCATCTACCTCGAGACGAACAAGAGCTGGTCGATCGACGACAAGCGGCTGAACTTCCAGTTCGGGACGCAGATCGCCTGGGAGATCCGCGGGGGCAGGCTCGGCCGGATGCTCCGGGACGCCACCTACACCGGCGTGACGCCCGCCTTCTGGGGCTCGCTCGACCGCGTCGCCGGTCGCGAGGAGTGGGTGATGAACGGCCTGACGAACTGCGGCAAGGGGCAGCCCGGCCAGTTCGCGCACGTCTCGCACGGGGCGTCGCCGGCGCGGTTCCGCGACGTGCAGGTTGGCGTCTCGACGTGAACCCGAGGGAGCTCGCGGAGCGAGTGCTCGAGCTCGCGGCGGGTCGCGGCGAAGCTGAGGTGGTCGTCCAGCGTGAGCGCTCCGGTCTCGCGCGCTTCGCCGCCTCGGAGGTGCACCAGCCGACGCTCGTGGACGACACCGTCGTCCAGCTGCGGCTCGTCCGTGACGGCCGAGTGGGCACCGCGGGCTCGAACCGGATCGAAGCCGACGGGCTCGCAGCACTCGTCGAGAGGGCCGAGGCGGTGGTCGCGAGCGCGACGCCCGATCCGGAGTTCGCCGGACTCCCAGGGCCGGCGCCCCTCCCCGAGGTCGCCGGATTCGACGAGGCGACGGCCCTCCTCGCCCCGGACGACCTCGCGCGGCTGGCCGCCGGCGCGATCGAGGCGGCGGGGCTCCTCAGCGCCTACGGCTACGTGACGAGCGGCGCCTGCGAGCTCGCGGTTGCGTCGAGCACCGGCCTGCGGGCGGCACAACGGTTCACGGACGCGGCCGCGATCACGATCGCGGCGGCCGACGGCCGCTCCGGCTACGCCGCGCAGAGCGCTTCCGCCGTCGCGGCGATCGACCCCGCCGCGGTCGCGCGCGAGGCCGCTGCCACGGCGGAGCTGACGCGGGCGGCCGGGGCGCTGGAGCCCGGGACGTACCGCGCCGTCCTCGGGCCGTACGCGGTCGCCGAGCTCCTGCACTGGTTCGCTCTAGATACGTTCAACGGGCTCGCCTTCGTCGAGGAGCGCGGGTATCTCGCCGGCCGGCTCGGGGAGCAGGTCTTCGACCCCGGGATCTCGATCTGGGACGATGCGCTCGACACCCGGGGGCTGCCCAAGGCGTTCGACTTCGAAGGCACGCCGAAGCAGCGGGTCGCGCTCGTGGAGGCCGGCGTCGCCCGCGGCGTCGTCTGGGACCGGGCCGCCGCCGCCCGCGCCGGGGGTACCGTCCGCAGCACCGGCCACGCCGGGAGCCCGGCCGATCGCTCCTTCGGGCCGCTCCCGCTCGCCCTCTCCGTCGCACCGGGTGAGGCGGAGTCGACCGATGAGCTCGCCGCGCTGGTCGGCGACGGCATCCACGTGACGCGCCTGCACTACCTCGGGATCGTCGACCCCCGCGAGGGGATCCTGACCGGAATGACGCGCGACGGCACCTTCCGGATCCGGAACGGTGCCCGGGCCGAGCCGCTCGTGAACCTCCGCTTCACGGTGCGCGTCCCCGAGGTGCTCGCCGAGGTGCCCGGCCTCACGCGCGAGCTGACGCTCGTCAACCTGAGCGATTTCTACGCGGAGCGCTACGCGTTCGGCGCACTCGTGCCCGGGCTCGCGACTGCGCGCTTCGCCGTCACCGGGAGCGGCTCGGGGCCCGGCTTGTAGCTCCTCAGGTGAGCAGGTGGAAGAGCCAGACCGTGTTCAGGAAGAACACGACCGCGACGGCGACGGTGACTCGCGTCAGGTTCCGCTCGACGATGTGGGTGCCCCCCTGGGAAGCGGGCGTGAAGCCGAGGCCGCCCATGCCCGCGTCGCGCCCGGAGTGCATCAGCACGAGCCCGACGAGCGCGAGCGAGACGAGGACGTGGAACACCGCGACGAGCTGAAGCATGGGCGGCCCCAGGGTAGCAGCGGGCCCGCCGGATGCCCGACGGGCTACCCGGCGACGACCTCTACGATCGCCTCGATCAGCTCGGCCGCGATCCGGTCCTTGACGACGTAGCCGGACGCGCCCGCCTCGCGGGCGCGCGCGACGTCGGCCGGGAGATCCGAGCCGGTCAGCATCAGGACGCAGGTGCCTTCCACCTCGCTGCGGATCCGGTGCGTCGCCTCGACGCCGTCGAGGAAGGGCATGCTGATGTCCATCAGGACGAGGTCCGGCCGGAGGCGCTTCGCGAGGTCGACGGCTTCGAGGCCGTTCGAAGCGCTGCCGACGACCCTCATCCGCGGATCGACGCCGAGGATCGCCTCGAGGGCCTCGCAGAACGGGCGGTGGTCGTCGGCGATGAGGACGCGAACGGGCATGGGGGTCGTCGGGACGGCAGCGTCGGCGTGACGGGATCCGGTCGCTGCGCGCATGACATCCCAGTCGGCCGATCCATGGGACCGTGCGCATCCCCATTCCGGATGATCGTGAGATGCTTCGCGGGCGATGGGCGGGGAGGGCGATGCGCGGGAGCAGATCCGGAAGCTGCTCGTGACGGGCGACAACCGCCTCAAGCAGGGCGTCGACCCGGCGAAGGCGAGGGAGTCCTACGAGCGCGCTCTGGCACTCGCGCGGGAGGCGGGCCTCGAGGACCGGGTCCGGCCGCTCGTCGAGCTGCGCCTCGCCGACCTCGAGCGGCTGGAGGGGGCTTCAGACTCCGCCGGCGGCCCGGAGCAGTAGCGCCTCGATCCTCTCGGCCTGGAGGTGGACGTCGTGGGTCGCCGCCGCGGCGCGCGCGGCATGGTTGGGATTCGGCAGGGCGGCGGCCGCGGTCATGCCGGCGGCGATGTCTCGGACGTCGAAAGGATCGACGAGGACCCCCGCCCCGGGTAGGACGAACTCGGGCGGCCCCCCCACGCGCGTCGCGACGACGGTGCGCGCACAGGCCATCGCCTCGAGGAGCGCCTGGCCGAACGGCTCGACCAGCGACGGCTGGCAGAGAACGTCGCAGGCCGCGAGCCAGCGTGGCACCTGCGCGTGCGGGACGCTGCCGGCGACGAGCACGCGGTCCAGCCCTACGATCCGGCCCTGGAGCGGCCCGGCTCCGACGAAGCACAGCGAGCCTCGGCCCAGGCGCGAGAACGCGCTCGCCAGGCGGATGACGTTCTTCCGCTCCGACAGGGCGCCCAGACACAGGAAGAACGGCCCCTCGCCGGTCCACCCGACCTCCGCCCGAGCCGCGTCGGCGTCGGCGGGCCGGAAGCGCTCGAGGTCGACGCCGGAGTCGATCACGTGCACTTTCCCGCGGGCCTCGGGCACCTTCGCCTCCAGCTCGAGCCGCAGGTGGTTCGAGACCGCGATCACAGCTGAGGCACGGCGGACGACGAGGCGCGTCGCCGCCCGCACGCCGGGGATCCGGCCGATGTTCCGGACGTCCTGGCCGTGCGCGGTGACGACGAGGGGGGCGTCGAGCGTGAGCCGCGCGGCCAGCCCGGCGGGAACCAGGAAGTGCGCGTAGACGACGTCCGGCCGGAAGCGGCGTCCGGCGGCGCGCGTGCGGAGGGCGAGCCCGAGGTGGCGGCGCCGTCCGCCCGCGCGCCGTTCGACGACGGCGCGCTCGATCTCATGCCCGCGATCGGCGAGCGCGCTCTCCAGTTGGGCGACGAAGGCGCCGAGGTCGGGATCGTCCGGCCCCGGATACATCTGCGACACGAGCAGGATCCGCACGGGGACGAAGCTTGACGCTTTCGACCCTGCCCCGGCACGGACACGAGCGGCTTTCGAGATTAGGATCGAAGGTGGCGGGTGGTCAGCGGTCGGCCCATGCGCGCCCGCGTGAACAGAAAGCGCAGCGTCCCGCCGACTACTACGCGTCGCTTGCGACGCCGACCTCAGGAGCACGGGCTTGCGCGTGCTCCGTGCGCGCCGACTCCACGAGCGCATCCGGGTAGAGACCCACGCTCCTACTAGATGAGTGATTCCACGGCGGCGGCCATGTTCGAGGGGTTTGGTGCAGAGGGGCCGAAGTCGGCGGTGTTCAAGACACCGTCGACCAGGAGGCCACGATGGACGCCGACCTCGACCTTCTCTGCATCGCCGTTTATTG
>JBHEMU010000105.1:0-29514 GCA_046262415.1 Gaiellaceae bacterium
CCTATGATCCACGCGGGCTAGCAGCCCGGGCGCCTACCGACCGAGGAGCTGAGATGCGCCAAGCGTTCATGTCAATCGAAAAGGGCTTTACGACCTATTCGGAGGGTATGGCGCGTGTCGCAGAAAACGCTCAACTTGGGGATTTTGGCGCATGTAGACGCCGGTAAGACAACTCTCACCGAACGGCTGCTCTACGAGAGCGGCGTCATCGACGAAGTCGGCAGCGTCGACGACGGAACCACCCAGACCGACTCGCTGGCGCTGGAGCGACGGCGAGGTATCACGATCAGGTCCGCCGTCGCGTCGTTCGCGCTCGGGGACGTCCACGTCAACCTGATCGACACGCCGGGCCACCCGGATTTCATCGCCGAGGTGGAACGGGTGCTGAACGTACTCGACGGCGCGGTGCTGGTGATCTCGGCCGTCGAGGGCGTGCAGCCGCAGACACGGATCTTGATGCGGGCACTGCAGAGGCTGCGCATCCCGACGGTGATGTTCGTGAACAAGATCGATCGCGCCGGAGCCGGCGAGGAGCGTGTGCTGAAGGCGATCTCCGAGCGCTTGACTCCGGCGATCATTCGCATCGGCACCGTGCATGAGCTCGGCACCCGGGCTGCGCACTTCATCCTCTTCGGTGCGGACGACCAGGGATTTCGCGCCCAGGCGGCCGAAGTGCTCGCCGATCGCGACGAGAGGGTCATGGCGGCGTACGTCGAGGGTGGGTCGACCTTCCCTGACCATCAGCTTCGCGCCGCGCTGGCGGACCAGACGAAGCAGGGCCTCGTGCATCCCGTCTTCTTCGGGTCCGCGCTCACCGGCGCCGGTATCGAGCCGCTGGTGGGCGGGATCGCGGAGATGCTGCCGGCGTCTGCGGGCGATCCCGACGACCCCGTCGCGGGGACGATCTTCAAGATCGAACGTGGCGCGAAGGGCGAGAGGATCGCCTACGTCCGGGTGCGCTCGGGAACGATCCGAACGCGCGACAGGCTGCGCTTCGGCGGCCGACGCGAGGAAAAGGTCACGGACATCGCGGTCTTCGAGCGAGGGCCCGCGATGCAGCGTCCGTCAGTCTCGGCCGGCGCAGTCGCGAAGCTCTGGGGGGCTCCACGAGATCCAGATCGGCGACCGCATCGGTGAGTGGGCGACTGATGGGAGGCACCATCAGTTCCCGCCACCGACGCTCGAGTCGGTGGTCGTCGCCCGGAATCCCGACGACCGGGCGCGGCTCCGTGTCGCCCTGGCCCAGCTCGCCGAGCAGGACCCGCTGATCAACGTCCGGCTGGACGACCTCGACGAGCTGTCGGTGTCGCTTTACGGCGAGGTGCAGAAGGAAGTCATCGAAGCGACGCTGGAGGACGACTACGGCATCGTTGTCGACTTCCGCGAGACGGCGACGATCCACATCGAGCGGGTTGTCGGCACTGGCGAAGCGGTGGAGGTCCTCCGCGCCAAGACGAAGACCAACGTCACCGGCAAGAGCTCGCCGACGAGTTCGAACCCTTGTGTCGCCACGCTCGGGCTGCGCGTCGAGCCTGCGCCCATCGGCTCTGGCATCGAGCTTCGGGTGGACGTGGACGTTCGCCTGGTGCCGATCTACATCTACAAGACGGTCGAAGCGTTCACCGACCTGATGGCGCAGTACGTCCGTGAAGCGCTGCGAGAGGGGCTCTTCGGCTGGCACGTGACCGACACCACAGTGACCGTGACCGATTCCGGCTACCGGGCCCCCGGCAGCACGGCCGCGGACTTCCGCAGGCTCACGCCACTGGTCTTGATGCAGGCGCTCGAGCACGCCGGAACCGTGGTCTGCGAGCCGATGATCCGGGGCAGGCTCGAGGTGCCAGCCGAGTCTCTCGGTGCGGTCATGGTCGCTCTGGGACGGCTTGGTGTTGCCGTCGAGACTCAGTCGGTAAGCAGGGATCTCTCCGTGATCGACACGACCTTGCCGGCCGCGCGGGCGCATGAGCTCCAGCGGCAGCTCTCGGGAATCACAGGTGGTGAGGGCGTGCTGGAGTCTTCGTTGGTCGGGTACCAGCCGGTGAGCGGTGAACCGCCTACCCGGCGCCGAGCGACGGCGAATCCACTCAACCGCGACGAGTACATGATGTATCTAGCGCGCAGGAGTGAGGGCTAACGCCATGGCTGCCGAGAAGATGCAAGGGAGGGCTCGCGGGACGGCTCGTGAGTGACGGTGCACAGGTACTCTCTGCCGCGGTGTCGCGTGACCGGATCGGTGCTCCCCCTCGACGCATGACGGCGGCTGTGGGGGCTGCCGCCGCCGCCGCGGTCCTGCTCGTCCCGGCGGCCGGCTTCTCCTGGCCGGATGCGCGGGGCGCGGCCACGGCGTCGGGCTCGGGGACGATCACGTTCGTCGAGAGCGGCTCGGGCACGGTCACGAAGGGCGGCATCACCACGACGCGCTCGTTCGAGTACACGGACAAGCAGCGCGTTCGCAGGGTCGAGTGGGACGCCTACAACGGCGGGATGACGCTGTACCTGCGAGCGACCACGAGCGTCGGGCTGACGTACATCGAGCGGTCGACGACGCACTCCTGTCGTGCGACGGCATCGGCAACCACGCACGCGAATGCCGGCACGTACGTCGAGCTGTCGTGGCTGGGGGCCGGGCCGGCGTTCGTGCCCAGGGGGCGATACAACTTCAACAGCGCGAGAACATCTGTGAAGGCTCGCGTGCGCGGGACGTGCGGACCGGAGACCGACGGCAAAGCCTTCTTCGCGGGTGGCGGGCCGCTGCCGCGAACGTACGCCCGCGAACGGAACAGGCGGCCGCTGCCCCGCGTCGAACGTGTCGGCAAGGACGCCTACCGCCTTCGCGGCTCGGCGCCCTACGGTGACGCGGCGCCGAGCTTCACCAATCCCTACGCGCTCGACTCGTCCTACCTCTGGGAGGGGCGAGTCCGGACGAAGGGCACGTTCACGTGGGATATCACGGTCCGCGGCATCACCAAGTACCGCCGCTGAGCATCGTCCGGACGACGCGACTCGGGCGCGGCTCCCACCGCTCCGCGAGTTGTGGAACCGCCGACCCGACGGTCTACCCGGACCTGAACGCTCTCCTGCGGGACTTCGTTGCAGAGGTCTCCCGGATCCTGGCCGGAAACTTCTGCGGCGCGTACCTGCAGGGCTCGTTCGCGCTCGGCGACGCCGACGTCCACAGCGACGTCGACTTCATCGTCGTCACCCGCGAGGAGGTCGGCGCCGAGCCCGCCGCTGCGCTCCAGGCCATGCACGAACGGATCTTCGCCCGCGACGTTCCCTGGGCTCAGCATCTCGAAGGCTCGTACGTCCCGAAGAGCTCGCTGCGCACCGTCGACCCCTCCCGGGCGCCCTACCTCTACCTCGACAACGGGGCGACCGAGCTGACCCGCGACAACCACTGCAACACCGCGGTGGTGCGCTGAGTGTTACGCGAGCACGGGATCACGCTCGCAGGGCCCGATCCGGCGAGCCTCGTCGAGCCGGTCTCCGCGGCCCAGCTCCGCGACGACGTCCTGACCGCGATGCGCGAATGGGCCGACTGGGCCGACGAGCTCGCGATGAGCAGAAGGGCGCAGGAGCTGCTCGTGCTCTCCTACTGCCGGATGCTGCACGTGCTCGCGAGCGGAAAGGTCACGTCGAAGCGGGAGGCAGGGCAGTGGGCTCTCGGCGCGCTCGACGAGGAGTGGACGAGTCTCATCGAGCGGGCGCTCGGGGACCGGCCGGACCCATGGGGACGTGTTCGCCAGCGGGCGGACGCAGAGACCGTCGACCGCACTCTCGCCTTCATCCGCTACGCGTTGGCGGTCGCCAGGCCGCTCACAGCTCGGCCGGCTCCTCCGTCGGAGGACGGCCGAGCCATGCGTCTTCCCTTCTGATCCGGCCGGCCCTTGAGCCCGGCTCCGAGCAGGCAAAAGGTGCTGATCGCGCCGGCGCCGCGAGTCCTGCGGCGCGCGCGATCTGATTTCGAACGTCGTCGCTACTCGTCGGTCGGCTGAAGCTCGTCCTGCACGCGCTCGGCGTCGCTCGAGCGCTCGGCCTCTTCCGACTCCCGCTCGCGCTCGAACTTCGTCTCGTCCGTGGCCCGGCTCTCGCGCTCTCGATCTTCGGGTGTCGCCATGCGTGAGGGCCTACCCCCGCGGCTCTATCCTTGAACCACGCGGGCGTGGCGGAACTGGCAGACGCGGCGGGTTTAGGTCCCGTTGGGTGAAAGCCCTTGGAGGTTCGAGTCCTCTCGCCCGCACAGCACGGGGGAACCCAGGGTTCCCCCACCGAGCCCGCGACCGCGGGCGAGATCGCGCGCGACGGCTTGTACGCTCCGGGCACCCGAACCAGGAGGCCAGATGAAGAAGCTGCTCGCCGCAACAGTCGCCGTCCTCGCCGGCCCCGTCGCCGGGCTCGCGTTCGCCGGCGCGCCGCTGTCGGTCCCGACGCAGGGTCAGCGAACCTTCGAGGCCAAGCTGAACGTCAAGCAGGAGGTCCCGAAGCCGAGGCCGGCCGGCCTCTCCGGCAAGGGGACGTTCAAGGCAACCGGCGGCTTCACGTGCAGGCCCGGCGAGACGATCTGCGACCGCAAGCCGGGGAGGTTCACGTGGACGCTGCGGTTCAGCGGACTCAGCGGCCCGGCCGTCGCGGCCCACATCCACATCGGGAGGCCGGGCAAGGCGGGGCCCGTCGCAATTCCCCTCTGCGCGCCGTGCAAGGCGCGCTCCGGAGGCTCCTTCCGCGTGACGCGCAAGCACATGAACGACATCCTCGACCGGGGCGCCTACGTGAACGTGCACACGGCGAAGAATCCCGCCGGCGAGATCCGAGGGCGGATCTTTGTGGCCGCCGTGCTCTGACGCACAGCCCTTCCCGATCCGCTCCGTGCGGGCTTCGACGCGGCTCCGGGGAGGGGGGAGGGGCTCCGGGAGACCGGGGCCCCTCTGATTGAATGGCCCGGTGAACCAGGTTACGACCCAGGTCGAGGAGCTGCCGGAGAACACCGTCCGCCTGAGCGTCGAGGTGCCGAGCGCCGACGTGAAGCACGCCGTCGAGCATGCGGCCTCCGACCTGGCCTCGAGCGTCCGCATCCCCGGTTTTCGCAAGGGCAGGGTGCCGCGGCAGGTGCTGCTGGCGCGACTCGGGCGTGAGCGGGTGTTCGCCGAGGCGGTCGAGAGCCATATCGCCGGCTGGTTCCGCAACGCGCTCGCCGCCTCCAAGGTCCGCCCGGTCGACGTGCCGCAGTACCGCTACGACGTCCCCAGCTCCGACGAGGAGAGCTTCCGCTTCGTGGCCGAGTTCAAGGTGCTCCCGAAGATCGAGCCGGCGGACTGGGCCGCCCTCGAGGTGCCCGCCCGGGACGCGACCGTCCCGCCGGAGCTGGTCGACGAGGCGCTCGAGAACCTCCGGCTGCTCGCGGCCGATTTCGAGCCGGTCGAGGGCAGGCCCGCACGGGCCTTCGACGCCGTCGTCGTCGACCTGGTCGCGGCCGACGGCGAGGCCCAGCGCGACTACGTCCTCGAGCTGGGCGACGACCGGCTGAGCGACGAGATCGAAGAGGCGCTCGTCGGCATGACCGTCGGCGAGACGCGCCCGGTCGAGTACGAGGTCGACGAGGGGGAGACCGAGCGCATCGAGGCGACGTTAAAGGAGATCAGGCAACGGGCGCTGCCGCCGCTGGACGACGGGCTGGCGCGCGCCGTGAGCGAGTTCGAGACGCTCGCCGACCTGCGGGCGGACCTGGAGGGCACGTTGCGGGCGCAGCTCGAGGAGGAGGTCGAGTCGGAGTTCCGCGCCGCGGCCGTCGACCGGCTCGTCGAAGCGTCCAGCCTGGAGGCGGCGGGACCGCTCGTGGACGGGCGGACGCGCGAGCTGCTCGAGGGTCTGGCCCGCTCGCTCGAGCGCCGCGGCCTCTCGCTGGAGACGTTCCTCGCCGTCAGCAACCGATCGCCCGACGACCTGATCGCGGGCCTGCGCGCGGAGGCGGCCCGATCCGTCGGCCGCGAGCTCGTGCTCGAGGCCGTCGCCGACCGGCTCGGCATCGAGGTGTCCGACCAGGAGCTGAGCGACATCGTCCGGGAGCAGGCCGAGGCCGCCGGCGAGGACGACCCTGCTGCGGTCGCCGCCGAGGTCCTCTCGGGCCCGGCGAGCGCCCGGCTGCGCGAGGATCTCCGCCTCCGGCGCGCGCTCGATCGCGTCGCCGCCGAGGTCAAGCGGATCCCGATCGAGCTCGCGGCGGCCCGGGAGAAGCTCTGGACGCCGGACAGAGGAGCCGACCCCGGCGATACGAAACTCTGGACCCCCGGCATGAAGGAGCCTGCATGAGCGATGCGCCCCGCAACCACGTGATCCCGATGGTGATCGAGCAGACCTCGCGCGGCGAGCGCGCGTTCGACATCTACTCGCGCCTGCTCAACGAGCGGATCATCTTCCTCGGCACCCAGGTCGACGACACGATCGCGAACCTGATCATCGCCCAGTTCCTCCACCTCGAGTCCGAGGATCCCGACAAGGACATCTCGCTCTACATCAACTCGCCGGGCGGATCCGTGTACTCGGGGCTCGCGATCTACGACACGATGCAGTTCATCAAGCCCGAGGTCCAGACGATCTGCATCGGCATCGCGATGTCGATGGGCGCCCTCCTCCTCGCCGGGGGAGCCAAAGGAAAGCGGATGGCTCTGCCGAACTCGAAGATCCTCATCCACCAGGTCTGGGGCGGGTTCCAGGGCCAGGCCACCGACATCGAGATTCACGCCCGCGAGACGATCGCGCTGAAGCGGCGGATGGAGGAGATCATGTCCAAGCACACCGACCAGCCGCTGGAGAAGGTCTCCAAGGACATGGAGCGCGACTACTTCATGAGCTCCGGCGAGGCGAAGGAGTACGGCATCATCGACACCGTCATCGAGCATCGCCCGAAATAGGGATGGCCGAGCTGCCGATTTCGAGGTACAAGTTGTGGGTGAGCCTCGCTCCCAGCAGTCGCACCTGCCGTCGAAGCGGGCGGAGGGCGAGCTAGTGGCCCGCGCGAGCGAGGGCAACGAGCAGCTCCTCTGCAGCTTCTGCGGCAAGAGCCAGCGCCAGGTCAAGAAGCTGATCGCCGGCCCCGGCGTCTACATCTGCGACGAGTGCATCGATCTCTGCAACGAGATCATCGACGAGGAGCTGACGACCCCGTCGCACCTCGATCTCGACAACCTGCCGCGCCCGATGGAGATCTACGAGCTGCTGAACGACTACGTCGTCTCGCAGGAGGAGGCCAAGCGGACGCTGTCGGTCGCGGTCTACAACCACTACAAGCGCGTCCAGATGGGCGCCGACGACGCCGAGGTCGAGCTGCAGAAGTCGAACATCCTCCTCCTCGGCCCCACCGGCTGCGGCAAGACGCACCTGGCCCAGACGCTCGCGCGGATCCTGAACGTGCCGTTCGCGATCGCCGACGCGACGGCGCTGACCGAAGCCGGCTACGTCGGCGAGGACGTCGAGAACATCCTGCTGAAGCTGATCCAGGCCGCGGACTTCGACATCAAGAAGGCGGAGACGGGGATCATCTACATCGACGAGGTCGACAAGATCGCCCGCAAGGCCGACAACCCGTCGATCACGCGGGACGTCTCCGGGGAGGGCGTGCAGCAGGCTCTCCTGAAGATTCTCGAGGGGACGGTCGCCTCGGTGCCCCCGCAGGGCGGGCGCAAGCACCCCCACCAGGAGTTCCTCTCGATCGACACGACCAACATCCTCTTCATCTGCGGCGGCGCCTTCGCCGGGCTGGAGAAGATCATCGCCCGGCGGATCGGCAAGAACGCGCTCGGATTCGGCGCGGACGTCCATTCGAAGCACTCGATCGAGAGCGCCGAGCTGCTCTCGGACGTGATGCCGGAGGATCTCCTCGCCTACGGCCTGATTCCCGAGTTCATCGGGCGGCTCCCGGTGATCTCGGCCGTCCACCAGCTCCAGCGCGACGATCTCGTCCAGATCCTGACCGAGCCGAAGAACGCGCTCGTGAAGCAGTACCAGCGCTTCTTCAACTACGACTCGATCGAGCTCGTCTTCACGGACGACTCCCTGCGCGAGATCGCCCAGAAGGCGCTGCAGCGCGAGACCGGGGCCCGCGGCCTGCGCTCGATCATCGAGAACGCGCTCCTCGACGTGATGTTCGAGCTGCCGTCGCGGAAGGACGTCTCCAAGTGCGTGATCACGAAGGAGACGATCCTGCGGGGTCTCAAGCCGACGCTCGTGACGAGCGCCGGGGCCGACACCGAGGAGCGCGAGGCGCTCGCCGGCGAGTCGGCGTAGGCCGCTCCCGCGCCGGCCCGCCCTCGAGCCCGATCCGCCCCGCCGGCCCCCGGGCGGTCGCAGCCGGAGCAGCCGCAGCGGATGGCAGACGAGGTGCGCGAGCCCGTGCTTGGAGTCGGAGACGAGCGGCAGCCGATCGACGAGCGGCGGTTTAGTAGGGCCGGGCGCGTTGCGCCCGGATGGGGACATTGCCTCTACCATGAGGTATCGAGAACGGCTCGGGAGAGAGGCGAAACCAGGGTTTGCGCAGGTGGAAGCGGCCGCCGGGGCCGCGCGGCACGCTGCTCGCGCTCGGTCTGCTCCTCGCGGGGGCAGCGGTCGTCCCGGCTCCGGGAACCGGCGTCCCGCCCGGAGCCCTCAGGCCCGCCGCAAGCGCGATCGGAGAGACGGCCGGGACCTCGACGACGGTCGTGATTCGCTCCTTCTCGGCGCGGCGGACCCAGGGAGGAAGCGTGACGCTGCGCTGGCGAACCAGAGCCGAGGCGCGCCTGGTCGGCTTCGATGTGTTCCGCCGGCGGGGCCTGCGGATCGTCCGTCTGACGAAGCTGTCGGTCCCCGCCCGGAATGCGCCCCGGGGCGCCGCGTACACGTACGTCGACCGCTTCGCGGGGCGAGGCCGGGCGCAGTACCGGCTCGAGGCGGTCGAGATCGACGGCACGCGCGTCTGGGCCGGCTCGGTGAGCGTGCGCTGAGGTCGCAGTTCCCACCAAGGCACGAAAGGGGAGAGATGAAGTCTCGAAGTAGTTCCTGGGTCGGCCGGCGCAGGTCGGCGGTCGTCCTCGCCGTGGCGGCGCTCGCCGTCTGCGCGCCGGCAGAGGCCTCCGCCGCGTCGGCACCGCCGCTGGAGCCGATCGACCGCCAGAACTGGGTGTTTCCCCAGGACCAGACCTGGGCCGACTACGAATCGGTCCCGGGCACCGACTGGGCCAATCCCGCGCTCGTCCCGAGCATCCAGAAGTGGAAGACGGCGCTCGTCGTCGTCGACTTCCCCGATCAGCCGTTCGTCGTCACCCTTCCGACCGGGTCGACGATCTTCGGGAACCCGCAGCCCGGAGTCCCGGTGGTGCCGCGTGAGGACGTGCCCGAGTTCTACCGGGACTTCCTCAACACCCCCAGCATGCTCAACAACTTCGTGACGATGAACAAGTACTGGATGGAGAACTCGCTCGGCCGCTACGGAGTCCAGGTCGACGCCTTCGGCCCGTACAGGATGCAGGGGAACCAGTACGAGTACTTCCTCAACGACGCCGGCGGCGCCGGCTCGGCCTGCCCGACCGGGACCGTGTCCCAGTGTCGGCGCATGATCCGCCAGGAGGCGCAGGCCGCCTGGATCGCCGGAACCGGGAACCCGCTGATCGCCCTGGAGTACGACAACATCTTCTACATGAACGCCGGCCAGGACGAGAGCGGCACCTGGCAGGAGTTCGGCGAGATGAGGTTCCAGACGAAGGAAGACGTCACGGAGCCGTTCGGCAACCCCGATCCCACGAAGCCGAACTGGGCCCCGACCCGCTACATCCCGTGGACGTCGTTCAAGGCCGCGCAGAGCAACTGGCCGAACGCGAGCGGCAACACCTCGGTCGAGGCGGAGAGCTCCGGCATGGGCGTCTACGCGCACGAGCTCTCCCACAACCTCGGCATCGGCGACAACTACAACAACCCGTACGGCGTCCCGCCGCGGCGCGCGTACACGGGCCCCTGGGACATGCTCAGCCGTGGCTCGTTCAACGGCCCGGGCGGTCCGCACAAGCGCTGGTTCATCCCGCCGACGGAGGGCGGCTCGCTCGGCTCGAACCACAACCTCCGCAACCGGATGAAGCTCGGGTTCGTGAAGGAGGAGAACGTCCTCCGCCTCGACCGCGACGCCCTGGCCGCCTCGGGCGCGGTCGTCGCGAAGGTGACCGCGCGCGCGGTGGATCCGGGCCCCACGGGTCTGACCGGCATCAACGTGATCCTCACGGGCGGCGACAAGGCGCCCGCCTGCTCCACCTCGACCGATCCTCTCTGTGACGGCCGCGGCTACAACAACTACACGGCCGAGGTCGTCCAGCGGATCGGCAACGACTCGTTCACGACCGGACACGGCGTCCTGCTCACGAAGACGAAGAACGCGGATTCGGCGCCGTTCGGCTGGATCATCGACGCCCACCCGGAGGACATCGACACCGTCGACTTCTATCGCCCGGACGGGACCCCGTCGATGATCTCGATCGGCGACTACCGCCAGCTCAGCGACGCGACCTTCAACGCCGGGCTCAACTCCGGAACCCAGTTCGAGTACGTCGACGCGGCCAACAGTCTGCACTTCTACGTGGTCGACGTCGAGCGCGCGGCAAACGGGGTGCTGTCCTACAGGACCGGCGTCCGGAGCACCGCCGGAGCGGGCCCGCACACGCGTGGCGTCGCGGTCGCCGACGCGCCCGCGGAGGCGGTCTCGGGCTTGTGGACGTACTGCGACTTCCCGCTCACGAACACCGGCACCGCAGCCGCAGTCAGCCCGACGATCCACCCCGAGGACGTGGCCGCCTACGTGAACAAGGACATCTACCGCCTGTCCGCCTCGGCCGCCGGCGCGGGGTGGTCCGCCCAGCTCGCGAACGCGCTCGCGGCACCCCAGTTCGGCCAGACGGTCACCGTCCCCGTCTACGTGACACGGACGGAGTCGAGCTCCGCTACGGCTCAGATCACGCTCCGCGCGACGTCCGAGAGCGACGGCACGAAGACCGACATCGGCACCTGCGCGGTGTCGCTCCAGCCGACCGCGGTCACGCTCCGCTCCTTCTCCGCACGGAGAGCAGGGCCGGCGACGGTGCTGTTCAGCTGGCGCACGGGAGCCGAGGTCGGCCTGCTCGGCTTCGACGTCTATCGCGGTCGCAGCCGCCTGACGAAGGCGCCGGTCCGCGCGCGGAATGCGGTCGGCGGGGCCCGTTACACCTACCGCGCCCGCGTGGGCAGCCGCGCCGGGGCGACCTACCGGCTGCGGGCGACCAGGCGGGACGGATCACGCGTCTGGCTCGGCTCGGCGAGCGTGCGCTGACGCGAGGAAGCCGGGACCCCGAGCGGTCACGGCACCTTGATGCTCAGCGCCCCGCTCGGACGGGCCCGCGCTCGCGGCGCGTCCCGTCGACACGGACCTCCTCGAGCCAGTAGCGCGCCCCGGCCGCGCCCCGAACCGCAAACGAATACTCGTAGCCGGCGCTGGGCCGCCCGCGCAGGCCTCGCGCCGGGACCAGCGCGCGGTTGATCCGCCTCTTCACGCCGCCCCGCTCGCGGTACAGGTGGAATCCGAGCGTCTGCGCCTCGCCGGCCGTCCTCCAGCGCAAAACGACGCCGCCGCGCACGACTCTGGCGGCGAACGACGTGACGCTCGCGGACGTCGGCGCGCCGGGGCAGATCGTCGGCGCCTGCAGGGCGTCGGCCTCGGCAGGGGTGGGATCGCCGAGGTCGACGAGCTGGTCCCTGAGCGGCATCCCGCCGGGCGTCTGGTTGACCGTGGCGTTGACCGTGATCGACGGGTCGAGCTCCGCCCCCGGGAGCATCCCCTTGAAGTAGGCGAGGATCGCGCGCTGCTGCCAGCGGCGGTCGAAGAAGTAGGCGTGCTCCCCGCGCTCGATCAGGAACGTCCGCTGCAGGCCCGACTCGTAGCCGGCCATCATCGTCGCGTGGAACGGCTGCACGAGCGAGTCGTCGTTCGCGTAGAAGCTGAGCAGCGGCGGCGCCAGCCCCACCTGCTTCTTGTACGCCTTCTCCTGCGCGAGGATCGCCGCCGGCGTCGTCCCGTACCTCACGCCGGCGTCCACGAGCACCTCGCACGGGTCGTCGTACTTGCCGCCGCTGCCGTAGGGCGGCACGACGAGGAGGATGAGCGCGTCCGTCACCGGGTAGTCGCAGGCGGGCGGCGTGCACCCCGGCGGCTCCGCGGTGCTGTAGATCTGCGCGTTCTGGTCGGCCGGGCCGCTGAAGTTGAGCACCGCGTCGAAGACCGCGTCGCCGCCCGGTTGCGCCGCGCCGAGGACGACGTCCTGGCCGCCGAGGCTGAAGCCGACGAGGCCGATGGACGTGACGCCCGGCTGGCTCGCCAGGTACCGGCCGTGCGCGAGCACGTCCTCCGACTCCTTCCACCCGAAGGTCTGCAGCCAGGTGGGCCAGGCCTCCGGGTTCGCCGGAGTGTTGTTGTTCCACTCGTCGCGAAAGTCGCGCTGGTCGGCGGCGAGGACGTTGTAGCCGTTCGCGTAGAGCATCGCCGCCCAGCGGATGACCGACTCCTTGCCGTTCGTGTTGAAGCCGTGGACGACGGCGACGCCGGGATGGGACCCGGGATGGAGGGCGAGCCGGGCGCGGAGCGGCGCACCGTCGCCGGAGAGGAACCGCTTGTACTTGAAAGCGGTCGGCCAGTCGGGGTGGTCGGGGTTTCCGGGCACCGATCCGGTCGTGTAGTCCTGCGCCGGGAACGTGTTCGGGACGCCGTTCGGGTTGCTCTCGGGCTCCATGGGGAAGGCCGTGTCGAGCCCGACCGGGACGTAGGCCGGCTGGTACGGGTCGGCCAGGATCGCGTCGATCACCTGCTGGAACCGGTCGGCCGGGGCCGCCTGCGCCGGGACGGCGAGCAGGGCGGCGAATGCCGCGAGCGCGGCGAGCATGCGGGTGACTCTCATCACGATCCCCTCCTTGACATGGCCTCCACCACCGCAGTAGCTTATACCTGAATCACCTCTCAGGTAAACCCACGGAGGAGGAAGCAGATGACGGGTCGGCGGTTGAAGACGGTGTTCGCGGTGGCCGGAGCGATCACGCTCCTCGCAGGCCTGACCGCCGGCGCCTCGAGTGCGCGCCCGACGGGCGCGACGGCGGCGAAGAACCACACCGTGAAGGTCGGGATCATCTACTCGCGGAGCGGATTGCTGAGCGCCTACGGCGCCGAGTACGTGCAGGGTCTCCGGCTCGGGCTCAGGTACGCGACGAAGGGCACCAATACAGTCAAGGGCCACAAGATCGAGTTCACCCTCGTCGACGACGCGGGCGATCCCGCGAAGGCCGTCTCCGCGGCCAAGGACCTGATCGGCCAGGGGTACAAGATCATCGCCGGCACCGTCTCGTCCGGCGTCGCGCTCCAGCTCGCTCCGCTCGCGGAGCAGAACAAGATCCTCTACATCTCGGGCCCGGCCGCCTCGGACGCGATCTCGGGCTTCAACCGCTACACGTTCCGCTCGGGCCGGCAGACCTACCAGGACGTGCTCACGGCGGCCGCGTTCCTCGGCAAGGACGTCGGGCGCAAGATCGTCGTCTTCGCGCAGGACACGGCGTTCGGCCAGGGCAACTTCGCCGCGGTGAATGCCGTGCTCGGAGGCAAGGGTCACGTCGTCAGCCGCACGCTCGTGCCGCTGTCGGCCACCGACTTCACGCCGTTCGCGCAGCAGGTCAAGAACGCGAGGCCGGATCTCCTCTTCGTCGCCTGGGCGGGCACGACCGCTCCGGCGATGTGGCGGGCCCTCGACCAGCAGGGCGTGTTCGACTCGACCCGCGTCGTCACGGGCCTCGCGGAGCGCGCGACCTGGGCGACCTTCGACGCCGCGGCCACGAAGATCCAGTTCCTCTCGCACTACGTCTACACGGCCCCGAAGAACCCGGTCAACGACTGGCTCGTGAAGACGATGCGGAGGTCGGGCCGCGGACAGGTCCCGGACCTGTTCACGCCTGACGGATTCGCGGCCGCGCAGATGATCGTGCGGGCCGTCGACCGGGGCGCCGGCACCGACGTCGACAGGATGATCTCGGCGCTCGAGGGCTGGCAGTTCGTGGCACCGAAGGGCAAGCAGCGGATCCGGCCGCAGGACCACGCGATGACGCAGCCGATGTTCCAGGTGAAGCTGCAGCGGAACGGCTCGCGGCTCGTCCCGGTCGTCCTCAAGACGATCTCGCCGGGCAACACGCAGCCGCCGGTCAGGCCCTTCAAGTAGACCGGACGCCAGGACACTCGTGTCCGTCGCCCCCCCGATCCTCGCGACGACGCACCTCGGGCTCGACATCGGTGGCGCCACCATCGTCACCGATGTCTCGCTCGAGGTGCGCGAGGGCGAGTTCCTCGGCATCATCGGCCCGAACGGGGCCGGCAAGACGTCGCTCTTCAACCTCCTGAGCGGCCTCTACCGGCCGACGTCGGGCTCCGTCTTTCTGGACGGGCGCGACATCACGCACGATGCCCCCTACCGGCGGGTGCAGGCGGGCCTGGGGCGGACGTTCCAGATCTCGAGCGTGTTCCCGCGCCTCTCGGCGCTCGAGAACGTCCGGCTGGCGGCCGAGGCGAAGGTCGGGGGCATGCTGCGCTTCTGGCGGGCCGCGTCGCGCGTGCACGTCGCGGTCGACCGCGCTCGCTGGGCGCTCGGCAGGGTCGGCCTCGGCGCCAGCGAGCGGGTGGCGGCCGGCTCGCTCGCGCACGGCGACAAGCGCAAGCTCGAGCTGGCGATGCTGCTGGCACTCGACCCGCGCGTGATCCTCCTCGACGAGCCGATGGCCGGGGTCAGCACGGCCGACGTGCCTCAGCTGGCCGAGGTGATCAAGGCGGTGCAGGTGGAGGAGCGAAAGACCGTGCTGATGGTCGAGCACCACATCGAGGTCGTGACCGGGCTCGCCGAGCGCATCGCGGTCATGCACCACGGCGCGCTGCTCGCCTGCGACACGCCGCAGAAGGTGATGGAGAACGAGACCGTCCAGGCCGCCTACGTGGGAGACGCGCTGTGAACGTTGTGAGCGCGCGCGCTCCCGAGCGCCGGACCCTGCTCGCCGTCGATGACCTCCACGTCCACCTCGGTGCCTCGCACGTGCTCCAGGGGGTCTCCTTCAGCGTGGCCGAGGGAGGCGTAACCGCGCTCCTCGGCCGCAACGGCGTCGGCAAGACGACGACGTTGCGGGCGGTCATGGGCCTCGCCCCGCGGCGCGGTCGGGTGACCCTGGCCGGCCAGGAGATCACGAAGCTGCCGACGCACCGCATCGTCCAGCGCGGTGTCGGCTACGTGCCGGAGGACCGTGACGTCTTCGCCGGGCTCACGGTCGAGGAGAATCTCCGGCTCGCCGAGCGGAACGGCGGCGCGCGCTACGACCTCGTCTTCGACCTCTTCCCCGAGCTGCGCGAGCGCGCCGCCCAGCGGGCCGGCACCCTCTCGGGGGGCCAGCAGCAGATGGTCGCGATCGCCCGGGCCCTGCTGAACGAGAACCGTCTGCTGCTGATCGACGAGCCGACCAAGGGTCTCGCGCCGCTCCTCGTCACCGAGGTCGCGCGCGTGCTCGAGCAGGCGGCCGAGCTGGCCACGATCCTGCTCGTCGAGCAGAACCTGGGGGTCGTCCACCGCCTCGCGCGAGACGCGGTCGTGGTCGACCAGGGCCGCGTCGTCCACACGGGTCCGGCCCGGCCGCTGCTCGAGGACCCGGCCCTCGTCCGGCGCTTCCTCGGCGTCTCGGGAGCGCACGCATGAGCACGCTACGCGTCCGGTGGCGCCGGAGCGGCGCCTGCGTGGGCCGGGCGCACGCCCCGCCGGAGCCGCGAGGGGCTCGAGTATGAGCACGTTCGTCCTCCTGACGATCACCGGGCTGGGGCTCGGCGCCATGTACTTCCTGATCGCGTCCGGGCTCTCGCTGATCTACGGCCTGATGGGCGTGCTCAACTTCGCCCACGGCGCCTTCCTCACCGTCGGCGCCTACTCGAGCTGGTGGCTGTCGACCCAGCTCGGCGGCATCGGCTCCGACGTCGTGCGCTTCCTGCTCAGCGCGGCCTTCGGCCTGCTCGCCGGCGCGGTCGTCGCGGCTCTCGTCGAGCTCGTGCTGATCCGGCCGCTCTACCAGCGGCACATCGAGCAGGTGCTCGTCACCGTGGGCCTCTCCCTCGCCATGGTCGCGTGGGTGCAGGCGACCTGGGGCCCGACGGAACGGGTCTACGAGGCGCCGAGGTGGCTCGCGCAGACGACCGAGATCTTCGGCGCCCGCGTCCCGAACGACCGCTTCGTCGAGATCGGCGTGGCCGCAGCCGTGCTGATCGGCATCGTCGCCTTCCTGCGCTTCACCCGCTACGGCCTGATCATCCGCGCCGGCGTCGAGAACCGCGCGATGGTGACCGCCCTCGGGATCGACGTCCGGCGGGCGTTCACGCTGGTCTTCGCGATCGGCGGCCTGGCGGCGGCGCTCGCGGGGATCCTCTCCGGCGTCTACTTCGGCGGCTCGATCGACCCCGACCGCGGGACGTCGCTGCTGATCTTCGCGTTCATCGTCGTCGTCATCGGCGGCCTCGGCTCGATCATGGGGTCCGCCGTCGCGGCCGTGCTCGTCGGGCTCGTCCAGCAGTACGCCAACTACTACGGGTCCGAGTACCTCGACTTCTCGGTGCTGGGCGACCTGTCCGTCGTGCTGATGCTGGCGCTGACGCTGCTCGTCCGCCCGAGCGGGCTCGCGGGCAAGTGGTCGGTGGCGCATTGAGACTCGCCCTGCGTCTCGGCCTGGCGGCGGCGGTCTTCGGCCTCCTCGCTGTCGTGCCGCAATTCGCGGTCGACACGCACGGCGTCTTCTCGTCGGAGCTGAACAGCCCGGGGACGCTCCAGGTGCTGGCGCTGATGCTCGTCTTCGGCGCGGTCGCCCTCACCTACGACCTGCTCTTCGGCTTCACCGGCCTGCTCTCGTTTGGCCACGCGCTCTACTTCGCGGTCGGCGTCTACCTGACTGCGATCGCGACGACGAGGTGGGACTGGGCGCTGTGGCAGGCGCTCCTCTTCACCGCCGTCGTCGCCCTGGTCGTGCCGCTCGTGCTCGGGTCCGTCAGCCTCCGGGTCGGCGGGATCGCGTTCGCGATGGTGACGCTCGCCTTCGCCGAGGCCGGCTCGAAGCTCGTCAACCAGAACCCCCGCGGGTGGACGGGGGGCGAGGAGGGGACTGCCGTCGGGAACCTGCCCGACGCCCTGGTCGGCGTGCTCAACACGAAGCACCTCTACTGGATCGCGCTCGGGTACCTCGTCGTCGTGTTCCTGGTCGTCAACTGGGTCGTCGACTCCTCGCCGGGGCGCGTCTGGCAGGCGATTCGCGAGAACGAGCAGCGGGTCGAGGTCCTGGGGCTGCAGCCGTTCCGCTTCAAGCTGATGGTGTTCGTGATCTCCTCGTTCCTGGCGACGGCCGGCGGCGTCGTCTACGCGCTCCTGATCGGCAGCGCCGGCCCGCGCGTGACCACGCCGGCGTTCACGCTCGCGCTGCTGCTGATGGTCGTGATCGGCGGCACCGGCACGCGCTGGGGCGCGATCCTCGGCGGGGCGCTCTACACGTTTCTGGACTTCCGGCTGGTCGAGTGGTCCGACCAGGCGTTCATCCGGGAGGCTCCCGCCGTGATCCGTCAGCCGCTCTCCGAGCCGCTGTTCGTGCTCGGCACGCTGTTCATCCTGCTCGTCTTCTTCCTGCCGGGCGGGATCGCGGGCCTGACGATGCCCGGAGGCCGGCGCCGGGGGCTGCGCCTGCTCGAGCAGAGCGTCCGCACCGAGGGCACGACCGGGACGGTCGAGGACGAGGCCGACGCGGGTGTCGAGGCGCGCGCGTGAGCCTCGGCACCGTCGCTTCGAACGGAGAGGTGCGCCTGGCGTACGACGTGCGGGGGGCCGGCCCGACGCTGCTGCTCGTGCACGGGCTCGGCTACGCGCGGTGGGGCTGGGAGCCGGTCGTCGACGCTCTCGCCGGTCGCTTCTCCATCGTCTCGTTCGACAACCGCGGCGTGGGGGAGAGCGACGTGCCGCCGGGCCCGTACACCGCACGGGCGATGGCGGAGGACGCGGTCGCCGTCCTCGACGACGCCGGGCTCGATCGCGCGCACGTGCTCGGGACGAGCCTCGGCGGCATGGTCGCGCAGGAGGTCGCCCTCGGCTGGCCCGCACGGGTCGATCGCCTCGTGCTCGCCTGCACCACGCCCGGCGGGCCGGATGCGTACCCGATGCCGCAGCAGACCGTGGTGCTGCTCGCGCGCGCCATGCTGATGCCGCGCGATCGCGCGCTGCGGCTCCTCGTCGAGAACGCGCTCGCGCCAGGGCCCGGCCGGAGCGAGCTGGTCGAGCGGATCCTCGCCCACCGCCTGCGCTCGCCCCTCGACCTCGGCGGCTGGCAGGCCCAGGCAGCCGCGGGCGTCACCTTCGACGCACTCGGGCGCCTCGGAGCGATCTCGGCGCCGACGCTCGTCCTCCACGGCACGGCCGACGTCGTCGTCGACGTACGGAACGCCGGGCTGCTCGCCGAACGCATCCCGCAGGCGCGGGTCGAGCTCTTCCCCGGGGGCGGGCACCTGTTCTTCTGGGAGGATCCGGACCGCTTCGTACGGCTCGTCGGCGAGTTCCTCTCGGAGGAGTCGTGACCGGAGCGCTGACGCTCGGCCGCTGGATCTCGGACCGCGCCCGCACGACGCCGCGGCGCATCGCGATCGAGCACCGCGGTCGCGAGGTGAGCTACGGCGAGCTCGACGCCGCCTCCGAGCGCCTCGCCGGCGACTGGCTCGAGCGCGGCCTGCGCCGCGGCGACCGGGTCGCGACGCTGACGGGCAACTCGCCGGAGCACGTCGCCGCCTTCTTCGCGTGCGCCAGAGCGGGGTTCGTGCTCACGCCGCTCAGCTGGCGCCTCGCCCCCGCCGAGCTCGCCTACCAGCTGGACGACGCCGATCCGGCGCTCTTCCTCGTCGAGGACGACTACGCGGAGCTCGCGGCCGCCGCCGGCCGCGGCTACGACCGCCTCGAATGGCCACGTCCCGGGGCCAGGCCCCAAGCCACGGCCGGGAGTGGCATGTCCGGAGAGGGGCCCGCCGACCGGGACCCGCTGCTGCTCGTCTACACCTCCGGCACGACCGGCAAGCCGAAGGGCGCGCTGCTGACCCACGCGAACTGCTTCTGGACGAATCTCGGCTTCGACCTCGCCACGGGCGTCGCCGGCGAGGACGTCGTCCTGCAGGTGCTGCCGCAATTCCACTGCGGGGGCTGGAACGTCCAGCCGCTCCTCGCCTGGTGGAAGGGCGCCACCGTCGTCCTGGAGCGGGGCTTCGACGCCCCCCGCTGCCTCGAGTTGGTCGAGCGGCGCCGCGTCACGACGATGATGGGCGTCCCCGCCATCTACCTCTTCCTCGCGCAGGAGCCGGGCTTCGCGTCGGCCGACCTCTCCAGCCTGCGGCGGGCGGTCGTCGGCGGCGCCCCGATGCCCGAAGCGCTGCTCGCCGCCTGGCAGGAGCGCGGGGTGGCCGTCGTCCAGGGCTACGGGCTGACCGAGGCGGCCCCCAATGTCCTCTGCCTCCCTCCGGAGGACGCCGTCCGCAAGCGGGGCTTCGCCGGCAAGCCCTACCCCTACGTCGAGGTGGCGCTCCGGGACCCCTCCACCGGCGGGTTGCTCGAAGGGCCCGCCCAGGGCGAGCTCGTCGTCCGCGGCCCGAACGTCTTCGCGGGGTACTGGCGAGATCCCGAAGCGACGGCGGCGGCGATGGCGGATGGCTGGCTGCTGACCGGGGACGTCGCCGAGCGTGACGCCGACGGCTGCTACCGGATCCGCAGCCGCCTCAAGGACATGTACATCTCCGGCGGCGAGAACGTGTACCCGGCCGAGGTCGAGGCCGTCCTGCACGACCACACGGCCGTGGCGGAGGCCGCCGTCGTCGGCGTGCCCGACGAGCGCTGGGGAGAGGTCGGGATCGCCGCGGTCGTCCTGGCGGCCGACGCCGACGCGACCGCCGACGACCTGCTCGACCACTGCCGCGCGCGGCTGGCCCGGTTCAAGGTGCCGCGCGAGGTTCGCTTCCTCGACGGGCTGCCCCGCTCGGCGCTCGACAAGGTGCGAAAGGACGAGTTGCGCTCGCTGCTCGAGCGGGAGCCGGCGCGATGACCGAGATCGTCCCGCCCCCGACCGGCGTGGGCGGCCGCGCGCTCCGCAGCCGCGGCGCCCGGACCCGGGGACGCCTGCTCGAGGCGGCCGAACGCGTCTTCGCGGACCTCGGCTATCACGAGGCGTCGATCGTGAAGATCACGGAGGCGGCCGGGGTCGCGCAGGGCACGTTCTACCTCTACTTCGCGAGCAAGAAGGAGGTCTTCGACGAGCTGGTCAAGGATCTCAACCGCCGCGTCAGGCGCGCGATGCGGGAGGGCTCGGCACAGGGCAGGTCGCGAGTCGAGGCCGAGCTGCTCGGCTTCCGGGCCTACTTCGCCTTCACGGCCGAGCATCCGGCGCTGTACCGGATCATCCGGCAGGCCGAGTTCGTCTCGCCGGAGATGCTCCACTACCACTACGAACGGCTCTCGACCGGATACGTCGCGGCGCTGAAGGCCGCGTCGGCGAGCGGGGAGATCGGCCCGCTCGATCCCGAGGTGACCGCCTGGGCGCTGATGGGCATGGGCGAGCTCCTCGGCATGCGCTGGATCCTCTGGGCCGACGGGGAGGAGATGCCCGCGGCCGTGATCGACGAGGTCGCGCGGATCATCGCCGGCGTCCTGGAGCGGCGCGAGTGACGCGCGTCGGGCTGGCCGCGACCGCGTCCTACCTGCCGCAGCGCTGGCAGACGGCGGCCGAGATCGCCTCGGCGAGCGGCATCCCCGAGCAGGTGCTCGTGCAGAAGTTCGGGCTGCGCGGCAAGCACATCGCTGCCGAGGACGAGCACGTGAGCGACCTGGCCGTCGCAGCCGGGGAGCGCCTGCTCGCCGAGCACGGCGTCGACGCGGCCTCGATCGAGGTCGTCATGTACTTCGGCTCGACGTGGAAGGACTATCCCGTCTGGCAGGCGGCGCCCTGGATCGCCCACCGGCTCGGGTGCGGGAACGCCTACGCCGTCGAGTACGACAACGTCTCGTGCGGGACGCCGGTCGCGCTTCGCCTCGCGAGGGCGCTGCTCGTGGCCGAGCCGGAGACCCGCAACGTCCTGATGGTCGCCGCGTCCCGCGAGTCCCGCCTGCTCGACTACGCGAACGAGCGCTCGCGCTTCATGTTCAACTTCGGCGACGGCGCCACCGCTGCGCTTCTCGTGAAGGACCATCCTCGCAACGAGCTGCTCGGCTCCTACGGTCTCACCGACGGATCGCTCTCGCTCCAGGTCAAGGTTCCCGGCGGGGGGAGCGTCGAGCCGGAGGGCTATCGCTTCCTCGACGTAGCCGATCCGGCCGCGATGAAGGAGCGGCTGGACGCCGTCAGCCTCGACAACTTCGTGCGCGTGGCCGCGGGCGCGCTGGAGCGCTCGGGCGCGGGGCTCGAGGACATCTCCTATCTGTGCGGCATCCACATGAAGCACTCGATGCACGACGCCCTGCTGGAGGCGTTGGGAGTGCCGCAGGCGCGGGCCGCCTACCTCGACGACACCGGGCACATGAGCGGGGTCGACCCGCTGCTCGCGCTCGACCGCGCCGCGCGGGCGGGCGAGCTGCAGGACGGAGATCTGGTCCTGCTGCTCGCCGCCGGCACGGGCTACACCTGGGCCGCCAGCGTGGTGCGCTGGGGACCCCAGCGGCGCTGAGCTACGCCTTGGGAGCGCGCGCGCCGAAGGCGTCGGCGACGCGGAGGGCGTACTCCTTCTGCAGCTCGAGCAGCTCGAGGCCGAGGTCGTAGCCGGTCTCGATCGAGGTCTTCATCACTGCGAAGGTCTGCTTTTGCGTCTCGGCCGCGAGGCCGGCGATGTCGTTCTTGGTGGTGGCCATGTGAGGCTCCTTCTGGTCGGTTGACGCTGCGTAGTGTACCAAGCAAACGCTTGGTGTGCGGTCAACCCGGGCCGGCGAGCCCGCGGTAGACGCGGACGAGCGTCTCCTTCTGCTCGTCCGTCAGCCGCTCGTCGAGGCGGATCGCCTCCTCGACGGTCGTGCGGGCACCGTCGTCATCGTCGAGGAGCCCGGCCCGCGCGTAGAGCGACTCGACCGAGACGTGCAGGGCGTCGGCGATACCCTTCAGCACCTGTGCCGAGGGCTTGTAGACACCGCGCTCGACCTGGCTCAGATAGGCGTTCGAGATCGACGCCATGCCGGCGACCTGACGGAGCGACAGCCGGGCGAGCTCCCGCTGCATCCGGATGAACTCGCCGACGCCCTTCGCATCGCCCCCACCGGCCGGCACGAGCCGACCCTACCGAATCGGTTCCTCGAGCTGATGCCGGCGGCGCTCGTGACGGGGGGCGCGGGCGGGATCGGCCGGGCGGTCGTCGAGCGGCTCGAGGGCGACGGATGGGACGTGCACTCCGTCGACCTCGCAGACGCCGACTTGGCCACGCGGGAGGGAAACCGGTCCGTGGTCGAGGGAGCGCTCGCGCGCTTCGGCCTGCTCGACGCGGTCGTCGCGAACGCCGGCTTCCAGCACGTGGCGCCGGTCGAGGAGTTTCCCGAGGAGCGCTGGGACGCCCTGCTCGCCGTGCTCCTGACGAGCCCGTTCCTGCTCGCGAAGTACGCGTGGGAGGCGCTGGCGGCCGGCGGCTCGGGCCGCTTCGTCGCCGTGGCGTCCGCGCACGGCCTCGTCGCCTCGCCGTTCAAGGCCGGCTACGTCGCGGCGAAGCACGGCGTGATCGGCCTGGTGAAGACGCTGGCCCTCGAGGGTGCGCCGCGAGGGATCGCCGCCGCCGCCGTCTGCCCGGCGTTCGTGCGGACGCCTCTCGTCGAGGCGCAGGTCGCCGCTCAGGCAAGGGCGCACGGCGTGCCCGACGAGCGGGTGCTGGAGGACGTCATCCTCGCGCCGCACGCCGTCAAGCGACTGCTCGAGCCGGCGGAGGTGGCGGACGTCGTCGCGCTCATCCTCGGGCCCCGCGGCGATGCCTTCACCGGCGCGGCGGTGACGATGGACCTCGGCTGGACGGCCCGCTGACCCTCAGACGGCCCGGGCGCGGCGGCGCGGCGCCGGGGCGAGCGCCTGGTCGAGGATCGCCTCGAGCAGGCGGCCCGACGCGAGCACGTGCTCGCGGGCGAGCGCGCGGGCGCCCTGCGGGTTCCGCGCCATGATCGCCAGGCGGATCGCCTCGTGCTGCACGTCGTTTCGCACGTAGAGCTCGTCGAGCTCCGTCCCGGCCGACCAGATGCCCTGGCTGAGGAAGGTGCGGCGAGCGTCCTTGGCCAGCCGCTCGACGAGCGGGGCGTCCGCGGCCGCGTAGATGACGTCGTGGAACGCGTAGTTCGCCCGCACCCATTCGCCGACGACGCCGCGGTCCTGCGGGTCGGAGCGACGCCGGTCGATCAGCCGCCGCGTCAGCTTGCTGAACCGCTCGCCGGCAGCTTCGAGGGCCGCCAGGTCGGCGTCGGTCATCAGCGGCGTCGCCAGCTCGGTGACGAGGCTCTCGAGCTCCGCCCGCACGAGGAACGCCTCGCGCAGCTCCGCGCGCGAGAGCGTGCGCACGCGGACGCCCCGGTTCGGGGTGAACGAGACCAGCCCCGAGGCGGCGAGTCGCCGGAGCGCCTCGCGGATCGGCGTACGGCTGACGGCGAAGCGCTCCGAGAGCTGCTCCTGACGCAGGACGGTGCCGGGCGCGAGCTCACCCGAGACGATCTGACCCTCGATCGCGAGGGCGATCTCGTCGGCCTTCGTCCCGGCCTCAGGGGTCAGTGCTGGAACTGCGCCTCCTCGGTCGAGCCCTTCAGCGCCAGCGTCGAGCTCTCCCCGCCGCTGATCGCCTGCAGCACCGCGTCGAAGTAGCCGGCGCCGACCTCGCGCTGATGCCGGGCGGCCGTGTAGCCGAACTCCTCCAGCGCGAACTCGCGCTCCTGGAGCTCGACGTAGGCGGTCATGCCCTTCTCCGCGTACCCGCGTGCCAGCTCGAATGCGCCCAGGTTGAGCGCGTGGAAGCCGGCCAGGGTGACGAACTGGAACTTGTACCCCAGCTCGCCGAGGCGCTCCTGGAAGCCGGCGATCGCCGCGTCGTCCAGGTGCCTGCGCCAGTTGAACGACGGCGAGCAGTTGTACGCCATCAGCTTGCCGGGGTAGCGCTCGTGGATCGCCGCAGCGAACTCCTCGGCCTCGCCGAGATCCGGCGTCGAGGTCTCGAACCAGAGCACGTCGGCGTACGGGGCGTACGCGAGCGAGCGGGCGATCGCCGCCTCGAGGCCCTCCTGGATGCGGAAGAACCCCTCCGGCGTCCGCTCGCCCGTCACGAACGGCTGGTCGACCGGATCGACGTCGCTCGTCAGGAGCGTTGCGCTGAGCGAGTCCGTCCGCGCGTAGAGGAGCGTCGGCACGTCGAGCACGTCCGCCGCGAGCCGCGCCGAGACGAGCGTGCGGATGTGCTGGGCGGTCGGTACGAGCACCTTGCCGCCGAGGTGGCCGCACTTCTTCTCGGAGGAGAGCTGGTCCTCGAAGTGCACGCCCGCCGCGCCCGCCTCGATCATCGCCTTCATCAGCTCGAAGGCGTTCAGCGGCCCGCCGAAGCCGGCCTCCGCGTCGGCGAGGATCGGCGCGAGCCAGTACGTGCCGTTCTTGCCCTCGGCGCGGTCGATCTGGTCGGCGCGGAGGAGGGCGTTGTTGATCCGGCGGACGAGCGCCGGGGCGCTGTTGACCGGGTAGAGGCTCTGGTCGGGATACGTGTGCCCGGCGAGGTTGCCGTCCGCGGCGACCTGCCAGCCGGAGAGGTAGACCCCCTTCAGGCCGGCCCGGACCGCCTGGACCGCCTGGCCGCCCGTGAGCGCGCCCAGCGTGGGCAGGTAGTCCTCGGTGTGGAGCAGCTCCCAGAGGCGCTCGGCACCGAGTCGCGCGAGCGTGTGCTCGATGTGGACGCTTCCGCGGAGCCGCTCGACGTCCTCACGCGAGTAGGGGCGCTCGATCCCCTCCCACCGGGCCCCGTGCCAGCCGCTCTCGGGTCGCCTACCGTCGCCGTCCGCATCCATCAGGAGCTCCTTTTGCCGGGGGATCTTGGATCCGAAATATACCGCCTGAGCCGGTTAGGCGCGTCCTACTCCGAGTTTCGGATCCCAGATTTGCCGATGATCGCAGTGCCAGGTCCGTACAATCGGCCCATGGAGCCGCTCTACCGGCCGCAGGGAGTCGAGGCGCGCTGGCAGCGCACGTGGGAGGACGAGGGCCTCTACGCGGCGGAGCCCGACACCTCGCGCGAGCGCTTCGTGATCGCGCACCCCCCGCCGAACGTCACCGGGGAGCTGCACACCGGGCACGCGCTCCAGCTCTCCCTCGCGGACGCGCTCGTGCGCATGAAGCGGATGCAGGGCTACAACGTGCTCTTCCAGCCGGGGTACGACCACGCGGGGATCGCGACGCAGACCGCGGTCGAGAAGCATCTGGTGCGGCAGGGCACGTCGCGCGAGGAGCTCGGCCGCGACGCCTTCGTCGCCCGCGTCTGGGAGTGGCTCCACGAGTACGGGCGCACGATCATGGGCCAGTTCCGCGCGATCGGAGCCTCGCTCGACTACAGCCGGGAGCGGTTCACGATGGACGACGCCTACGTGCGGGCGGTGATGCGCTTCTTCGTGCACCTCCACCGGCAGGGCCGCATCTACCGGGCGAACCGGATGATCAACTGGTGCCCGCTCCACCGGAGCTCGCTCTCGGACCTCGAGCTGGTCGACGCCGAGGTCGACGACGCGCTCACCTACGCTCGCTACCCGCTCGCCGACGGCGTCGGGCACGTGACGATCGCGACCGTCCGGCCGGCGACGATCCTCGCCGACGTGGCGGTGGCGGTGCACCCCGGGGACGAGCGCTACCGCGAGCTCGTCGGGCGGGAGGTGGTCGTGCCGTTCGTGGAACGGCGAGTTCCCGTGATCGCCGACGAGCGGGTCGAGCCGGACTTCGGCACCGGCGCGCTGAAGGTGACGCCGGGGCACGATCCGGTCGACTTCGAGATCGGGCGGGCGCACGGCCTGCCCGAGCCGGCGGTGATCGGCCCGGACGGGCGCATGAACGAGGAGGCGGGCTCCCTCACCGGCCTCACGCAGGCCGAGGCCGGTGAGCGCGTGCTCGCCTGGCTGAAGGAGCGCGGCCAGTTGGAGCGACGCGAGAGCTACCGCCACTCGGTCAAGCTCTGCGAGCGCTGCGAGTCGAGGATCGAGCCGCTGATCTCGCTCCAGTGGTGGTGCGCGATGGGCGACCTGGCGAGACCCGCGATCGAGGCGCTGCGCGAGCGCCGCGTGCGCTATCACCCCGAGTCGCAGCATCGCTTCGCGATCGCGTCGCTCGAGTCGGCGCCCGACTGGAACATCTCACGCCAGCTCTGGTGGGGCCATCAGCTACCCGTCTGGTACTGCCCGGACGGGCACGTCACCGTGGAGGAGACCGCGCCCGAGGAGTGCGCGGAGTGCGGCTCGACCGCGCTGACGCGCGACGAGGACGTGCTCGACACCTGGTTCTCGTCGGCGCTCTGGCCCTTCGCCACGCTCGGGTGGCCCGAGGACACGCCGGATCTCCGCTGCTTCTACCCCGGCGACCTCAACACGACCGCCCGCGAGATCATCAGGCTCTGGGAGAACCGGATGATCTTCGCCGGCCTGGAGCTGATGGGGGAGGTCCCCTTCCACGACGTGATCATCCACTCGACCGTGCTCGCGCCCGATGGGCGGCGCATGTCGAAGTCGCTCGGCACCGGACTCGACCCGACGGACGTGATCGCCCAGCACGGCGCCGACGCGACCCGCTACGGGCTGCTGAAGATCTCCTCGACGCAGGACGTCCGCTTCTCCTACGGCGCGATCGAGGAGGGGCGCAAGCTGGCGAACAAGCTCTGGAACGTCAGCCGCCTGCTGCTGCGGGCGGCGGGAGCCGAGCGGCCCGCCGACCGTCCGTCCTCGCTCGAGGAGCGCTGGATCCTCGCCAGGATCGACGCGGTCCGAGCGGCGGTGGAGGAGGACTTCGCGGCCTTCGACCTCGCGCAAGCGGTGCAGGAGCTGTACCGCCTCACGTTCGACGACTTCTGCGACTGGTACGCCGAGGCGATCAAGCCGAGGCTGTACGGGGGCGACGCGGATGCGATCGCGACGTCGCTCGCGGCGCTCGAGCGGCTGCTGAAGCTGCTCCACCCGGTGCTCCCGCACGTGACGGAGGAGATCTGGTCGAACCTGCCGGGCCGCGACACGCGGCTGATCGTCGCCACGTGGCCGGAGCCGCTCGGCGAGCGCGAGGCCCAGGACGCGCTCGAGCGCGTCCAGGCCGCCGCGACCGTGTTCAGGCGCAGCGGCGTCCTGCCCGCCGGGCTCGGCGAGGAGGAGCGCCGGATCTTCCAGGCGGTCGTGCGGCCCGAGCGCGTGGCGACGAACGGCGACGTCGAGCTCGAGCGGAAGAAGCTAGAGGGAGAGATCGACCGACTCGAGCGGAGGCTCGCCAACCAGGGCTTCGTCGACAAGGCGCCGCCCCACGTCGTCGAGGCGGACCGCCGGAAGCTCGACCGCTACCGGCGCGACCTGGATGCCCTCGGCGAGTGACCGGCGCTGACTACGTCGAGTCGCTGAGTCCCTGGCCGGCGGACGGCTTCGGCGTCGAGCGGATGCTCGCGCTGCTCGCACGGCTCGGCCACCCGGAGCACGCCTACCCCGCCGTCCACGTTGTCGGCACGAACGGCAAGTCGACGACCGTCCGGATGATCGAGGCGCTGCTCGCCGCCGGAGGCCTGGAGGTGGGGACTTACCTGTCGCCGCACGTCCGGGGCTGGAGCGAGCGGATCCGCGTCGGCGGCGAGGAGGCCGACTTCGAGCGTGCCGTCTCCCGCGTCCGCAGGGACGCCGAGGTCGTGGGCGCGACCCAGTTCGAGGTCCTGACCGCCGCCGCCCTGACGTCGTTCGCCGAGTGCGGGGTCGACGCCGCCGTCGTCGAGGCGGGGCTGGGCGGCCGCCACGACGCGACCAACGTGCTGCGCACGCGCGTCGCCGTGCTCACGAATGTGGGTCTCGAGCACACCGAGGTGCTCGGGCCGACGCGGGAGGCGATCGCCCGCGAGAAGCTCCAGGTCGTCCAGCCGGGGTCAACGGTCGTTCTCGGAGAGGCGGAGTGGGTGAAGGCGGCTGGCGAGCACGATCCGGCTGCGATCGTAGTTGCCGAGTCGGACAACAGCCCAGTCGCCGTTGCGGCGGCGGAGGCGTTCCTCGGCCGCCCGGTGTCCCCGGAGCCCGCCCTGGCGGTGAGGCTGCCGGGCCGGCTCGAGCGCCGCGGCGACGAGATCCGCGACGGGGCGCACACGCCCGAGGCGGTCGCCTACATCGCCCCGCGGCTGCCGCCACTGGGGGCGATCGTCGCCTCGATCCTCTCGGACAAGGACGCCGGCGGCATGCTCCGCCTGCTGTCCCGACACTCGGACACCCTGGTCGCGACGGCCTCCGGCAACCCGCGGGCGCTGGCGGCGGAGGAGGTCGCCCGCCTGGCCCGGCCGTGCTTCGCCCGCGTCCTGACGGAGGCCGACCCGCAGGCAGCGGTCGCCCGCGCGCACGAGCTCGGATCGCCCGTTCTCGTCACGGGATCGCTCTACCTGCTCGCCGACCTGTCGAGGCGAGAGGAAGAATCCGTACCATGCAGAACCTTGGTGAGCGGCTGAGTGTCTTCGCGTTTGCCGCCGTCGCCGTCCTGGCGTTCGTCGCGCTCGCGTTTGCCGCGGGCTACATGATCGGAAAACTGCTCCTATGACGCGGAACCAGCTCCACCTCGGCCTCCTCGGCGCCACGCCCGGCGAAGAGGACGGGATCTTCGACGGCGTCAACGAGTTCTTCGAGTCGGAGACCTGGCGGCTGATCTGGACGCTCGCGCTCTTCTTCGCGGCCGTCTTCTGGCTGGCGACGGCGTACTGGGTCTACAAGGACGCCCGCCGGCGGATCGAGGATCCGTGGCTCGTCGCGATGGCGACGGTGCTCGGGCTCGTGCCGCCGTTCGTCGGCCCGCTCGTGTACATGCTCTTCCGACCGCCCGAGTACCTGGAGGACGTGCGGGAACGCGAGCTCGAGATCAAGGCGATGGAGGAGCGGCTCGCGCTGCGCGACCTGCACTGCCCGGTGTGCCGGGCCGAGGTGGACGAGTCCTTCCTCGTCTGCCCCGTCTGCACGACGAAGCTCAAGGAGGCTTGCCTCAGCTGCAAGGCGCCGCTCGAGGCCCTCTGGCAGGTCTGCCCGTTCTGCGAGACGCCGATCGACCGGCCCTCGGCGCTCGGGATCGGGGCGACGGCAGAGGAGCCGCGCCGCCGGCTGCGCCGCCGGTTCGGCTCCGAGTCGCGCGCCGAGTCCTCCGAGCAGCCGCTGTAGGCGTCGCTTGCGACGCCGACCTCAGGAGCACGGGCTTGCCCGTGCTCCGTCTGAGCCGACCGCACGAGCG
>JBHEMU010000106.1:0-4473 GCA_046262415.1 Gaiellaceae bacterium
GCCGACGAAGGCCTGCTGTCCCGGGGCAACGACCGCGTCGGGGGCGAGCTCGTGGTCGAGATCCTCCCTCAGGATCGATCCCGGGTGCCCGTGCCGCAGGTGGGCGAGCGCGTCTCCGTCGTCGGCCCCTGGGTCGAGGACCGGCAACACGGGTGGCGGGAGATCCATCCGGCGTGGTGGATCAGCGCGGGCCGCATCGTCCCCGCCTCGCCGCGCGAGCTCGCCCGCGCGCGCGAGCTCCTGGCCGACGGCGAGCGGGAGGAGGACCCGGGATGACGCACGATCGGGCGCGGGCGGGGGATAATCGTGCCGACGATTCGCGAGAAACGGAGGCACGATGGCCGCACAGCAACTCGAGACGACTGCCAGAGAGCTCGTCGCGCCGGGCAAGGGCATCCTCGCCGCGGACGAGAGCGACGGAACGATCAAGAAGCGTTTCGACTCGATCGGCGTCGAGTCGACGGAGGAGAACCGCCGGGCGTACCGCGACCTGCTCTTCACGGCAGAGGGCGCCGCCGAGCACATCAGCGGCGTCATCCTCTACGACGAGACGATCCGACAGTCCTCGACCGACGGTACCCCCTTTCCGGCGCTGCTCGCGCGCCAGGGAATGATTCCGGGGATCAAGGTCGACAAGGGCGCGAAGGATCTCGCCGGCGCGCCGGGCGAACAGATCACCGAGGGCCTCGACGGGCTGCGTGAGCGGCTGGCGCAGTATCGCGAGCTCGGCGCGCGCTTCACGAAGTGGCGCGCTGTCATCACGATCGGCGAGGGCATCCCGAGCGAGTACTGCTACTGGACGAACGCCCACGCGCTCGCCAGGTTCGCCGCGCTCAGCCAGGAGGCGGGCCTCGTTCCGATCGTCGAGCCCGAGGCGCTGATGGACGGAGGCCACTCGATCGAGCGCAGCTACCAGGTGACGTCGCGGATGCTGAATGCCCTCTTCACCGAGCTCCACGACCAGCGGGTCGAGCTCGAGGGCACGCTGCTGAAGACGAACATGGTGCTCTCCGGCTACTCGGCGTCCGACCGGGCGGGCGTCGGCGAGGTCGCCGAGCGGACCGTGCGCTGCCTCCGGCGCAACGTCCCGGCTGCGGTGCCGGGCATCGTCTTCCTCTCGGGCGGGCAGACCGACGAGGACGCGACGGCGCACCTGAGCGCGATGAACGCCCTCGGCGAGCACCCATGGGAGCTCAGCTTCTCGTACGGCCGGGCGCTGCAGGCGCCGGGGCTGAAGGCCTGGGGCGGCGAGGCGGGCAACGTGCAGGCAGCCCAGGAGGCCTACCTGCACCGCGCGCGGATGAACGGTCTCGCCCGTTCGGGCGACTACTCGCCCGACCTGGAACGGGTGGCTACGCCCGCGTAGGGCAGCCGCTCACCGGTACTGCACGCCCGAGAAGCGGCTCAGCTTCTCGAAGGCGTGCTGCGCCTCGATGCGCCGCACCGTGCCGGAGCGTGAGCGCATCACGATCGAGTCCGTGAGCGCGCCCGCCGGCGTGTCGCGGACCCCGCGCAGCAGCGCGCCGTCCGTGACGCCGGTCGCGGCGACGAAGACGTCCTCGCCCGCGACGAGGTCGTCGGTGGTGAGCACGCGGTCGACGTCGTAGCCGCTCTCCACGAGCTCCCGGCGCTCGTCGTCGGTGCGCGGCCAGAGCTTCCCCTGCATCGCCCCGCCGAGGCACTTGATCGCCGCGGCGGAGATCACGCCCTCGGGGGTCCCGCCGACTCCCATCAGCAGGTCGACGCCCGTGCCGCCGCGAGCCGCGGCGAGGGCGGGCGCGACGTCGCCGTCCGTGATCAGCCGCACCTTCGCGCCGACCTCGCGGAGGTCGGCGATCAGCTGCTGGTGACGGTCGCGGTCGAGGACGACGACCGAGATCTCGCTCGGGGAGACACCCTTCGCCTTCGCCACCCGCCGGACGTTCTCGGCCGGCGTCGCGTCGATGTCGATCGCGTCCGCCCCCTCTGCTCCGACTGCGATCTTGTCCATGTAGACGGCCGCGCCCGGGAAGAACATCGACCCGCGCTCCGCCACGGCGATCACCGCGATCGCGTTCGGCTGGCCGAGCGCGGTCAGCCGCGTCCCCTCGAGCGGGTCGACCGCGACGTCCACCTGTGCGGGGCCGCCGCCGCCGACCTCCTCGCCGTTGTAGAGCATCGGCGCCTCGTCCTTCTCCCCCTCGCCGATCACGACCACTCCAGACATCGACACGGTGTCGAGCATCAGCCGCATCGCGTCGACCGCCGCCTGGTCGGCCGCGATCTTGTCGCCGCGCCCGACCCAGCGAGCCGCACCCATCGCCGCGGCCTCCGTCACCCGGACGAGCTCGAGCGCAAGGTTGCGATCGGGCCGTCCGGAAGCTCGATCGCTCACGAGACGATCTTAGACGCGCGCAGGCTCACATCCGCTCCGGAGCCTCCACGCCGATCAGGTCGAGGCAGCGGGCGATCACGATCTGGGCCGCTCTGCACAGGCCGAGGCGAAACGCCTCTGCCTCGCCGCCGAGCACGCGGTGGTGGTGGTAGAAGCGGTGGAAGTCGTCGGCGACGCGGATCGCGTAGGTCGGGATCGCGTGCGGGCCGCGCCGCTCGGTCGCCTCCGAGACGACCGCGGGAAGCTCCGTCAGCCGCTTGACCAGGTCGCGCTCCTCGGGCGCGAGCTCGGCCGGCGCCCCGGCCGACGGCTCGATCCCGCCCGCGTTCCGCAGGATGCCGGCGATGCGCGCGTGCGCGTACTGCACGTAGTAGACGGGGTTCTTCTGCGAGCGTTCCGCCGCGAGGTCGACGTCGATCTCGATCGTCTGGTCGTGCCCGCGCGAGACGAGGTACCACCGGGCCGCGTCCACGCCGACCTCGTCCATCAACTCCTCGAGCGTGACGACGTCGCCGTGGCGCTTCGACATCTTCGTCGCCTCGCCGCGGACGCTCAGGTGCACGAGCTGGTAGATGAGGACCTCGACCCGCTCGGGGTCGATGCCGAGCATGCGTGCGATCGCCTTCAGCCGGCCTACGTAGCCGTGGTGGTCGGCGCCGAGCACGTAGACGGCCCTGTCGATGCCGCGCTCGAACTTCCGCACCATGTACGCGGCGTCGGCCGCGAAGTATCCCGGCTGGCCGTCCGTCGAGCGGATCACGACCCAGTCCTTCTCGTCGCCGTACGCGCTCGTGCGCGCCCAGACGGCCCCGTCGCGCTCGTAGGTGTCCAGACGCTCGAGCACGCGGTTGATCTCGGCCCCGAGCTCACTCTGGAGCGCCCAGCTGTCGAAGCGGATCCGGAAGCGCTCGAGCGTCGCCTCGATCTGCGCGAGCATCGGCCCGACCGGGTCGCCCTCGACCCGGGCCAGCTCCTTGACGTACTCGCCCCGGTAGCCGTCCTCGGGCGGCTCCTCACCGCGGCGGCGCGCCTCCACCGAGGCGCGGAAGCGCTCCATCTGGCGCCCTGAGTCGTTGTAGTAGTACTCCCGCTCGACCTCGTGCCCGGCGAACTCGAGCAAGCGCGCGACGGAGTCGCCGTAGGCTCCGTTCCGCGCGGCGGAGACCACGATCGGGCCGGTCGGGTTCGCCGAGACCATCTCGACCTGGATCCGCTCGAGGCGCGCCGCGGACCCTCCGCCGTAGCCGTCGGCCGCCTCCAGGATCTCTCCGAGGGCCTCGGAGTACCAGGAGCCCGTGAGCCACAGGTTGAGGAACCCGGGCCCGGCGACCTCCGCGCGCCCGACCTGGGGCAGTCTCGCCGCCGATGCCGCGAGCTCCTCTGCCAGCTCCCGTGGCGAGCGCTTGCGCACGGGTGCCAGCCTCAGCGCCACGTTCGTCGCGAAATCGCCGTGCTCGGGCTTGCCGGGCCGCTCGAGCTCGACCGCCGTCCCCGCGAGCTCCGACAGCGCGGCGGCGAGCCGCTCCGTCGCCAGCGGGCGCTGGGCGTGTGCGGGCTTCCTACCCGGCAAGGGCCTCGCGCGGCGCGAAGATCTCCTCGAGCGCCACCAGTTCCTGGGCGGTGCCGACCGCGATCAGCACGTCCCCGACGCCCACCACGGCGTCGGGGTCCGGCGTTGTGTCGAAGGTGCCGTCGTGCTTGCGCAGGGCGATGATCAGCGCCCCCGTCAGCTCGCGCACGCGGAGATCGGAGATCGACTTGCCCGCCTGGCCGCACGCGCGCTGCACCCCGATCTCCTCGAAGCGGAGGTCGGGGCCCCCGTGCGAAGAGACGATGTCGAGGAAGGCGGCGACCTGCGGCTTCAACACCAGCTTCGCCATCTCCTGGCCCGCGGTCGCGTAGGGCGGGACGACCCGGTCGGCCCCGGCGCGCTGCAGCTTCCTGGCCGCGTCGGCCGTCGACGCGCGCGCGACGATCAGCAGGTCGGGTCGCGCCGCCCGCGCCGAGACGGTGATGTAGAGATTGTCCACGTCGGAGTCGCTGGAGGCGACTAGGCCGCGCGCGCGCGCCAGGCCGGCCGCCTCCAGGTCGTCGTCGTC
>JBHEMU010000107.1:0-21632 GCA_046262415.1 Gaiellaceae bacterium
TCGGCGACCGGCTCCGGCGCGGTCTCGGGCTCGGGCTCGACCTCAGGCTCCGCTTCGGCGACGGGCTCGGACTCCGGCGCGGGCTCGGGCTCGGCTTCGATCACCGGCTCGGACTCCGGCGGCGGGTCGGGCTCGGCTTCGGCGACCGGCTCGGGCACGGCCTCGGGCGCGGCCCCGGCCTGGACCTCCCCGACGAGGAGCGGGGCCTCCTCCGGCTCCGCCGCCGTCTCCTCGGCCTGCTTGCGAGGGCGCTTCGGCTTCGACCGGGCGGTCGCGTCGGCGGCCGGCCCGGCCTTCTTGCGCGCGCGCTTCGGCTTCTCCTCGGCCGGAGCCTCGGCGCCGGTCTGCTCGATCTCGCTCGGATCCTTCTTCTCGGCCATGCCTACCTCTCCACGGTCGCTTCGCGTTCGTGACGGATCGTCAGCAGGCGGGCGATCTCGCGCTTGGCGAGTCGCAGCCTGGCGGGGTTGTCCAGCGCGCCCGTCGCCGACTGGAAGCGCAGGTTGAAGAGCTCCTGCCGGGTCTCGGCGAGCTTCTGGCCCAGCTCGTCGTCCGTCAGGTCGCGAAGCTGCCTGGCTCTCATCGGATCTCCTCGGATGCGTGGTCCCGTCTAGACATCGAACGGGTTCCCCTCGCGGGTGACGACCTTCGTCTTCACGGCCAGCTTCGTCCCCGCCAGCCGCAGCGCCTCGCGCGCAAGCGGCTCCGGGACGCCGGCCAGCTCGAACATGACCCGGCCGGGCTTGATCACCGCGACCCAATGCTCGGGCGAGCCCTTCCCCTTGCCCATGCGGGTCTCGGCGGGCTTCTGCGTGACCGGCTTGTCGGGGAAGACGTTGATCCAGACCTTGCCGCCGCGCTTGATCTTGCGCGTCATCGCGATGCGGGCAGCCTCGATCTGGCGGTTCGTGACCCACGCCGCCTCGAGCGCCTTCAGCCCGAACTCGCCCGACTGCACCGTGGTCTGCCCCTTGGACAGGCCGGCCCGCCGGCCGCGGTGCTGCTTGCGGAACTTCGTCTTCTTCGGGAGCAGCATCTACGCCTCCGCCGCCGGATCGCCGGACTGGTCGAGCTTCGTCGGGTCGTCGTGCATCGTCTTGGGCGTGGTCGTGTCCGGCGCGTCGGCGACGGGCGCCGGCGTCGTCTCGACCTGCGGCTCGATCACCGGCTGCTCGCGGCCGTCGGCCGAGACGGCGTTCTCGTCGGTCCGCGGACGCTCGACGTTGTCCTGTGGACGCTGCCTGCCGCCCCCGGCGCCTCCGCCGGGACGCCCGCGCCCACCGCGGGTGCCGCGCCCTCCCGGGCCGCCCGGGCCGCCGCCGTCCTTGCGGCGCTGGCGCACCGGGCCCAGGCCCTCGCGGTCGGTACCGCGCTGGCGGCTGGTCTCGCGGGAGGCCGAGAGGCCCTCCGCCATGCCGCCGCGCCGCCGAGCCTGATCCTGGTCGCCGAGCCGGGAGTCCTTGCCGCTGACGATCCCCTCGTATCCCTCGGGCATGATCTCACCCTTGTTGATCCAGACCTTGACGCCGATCCGGCCGTAGGTCGTCCTCGCCTCGGTGAAGCCGTAGTCGATGTCCGCCCGGATCGTGTGCAGCGGCACGCGGCCCTCGGAATAGCTCTCGGAGCGGCTCATCTCGCCACCGCCGAGGCGGCCGCCGCAGACGATCTTGACCCCGTGCGCGCCGGAGCGCATCGCCGACGCGAGCGAGCGCTTCATCGCGCGGCGGAAGCTGACCCGGTTCTGCAGCTGCTCCGCGATCGACTGCGCCACCAGCTTCGCGTCCAGCTCGGGGCGCTTGATCTCGTTGATGTTGATGTGGACGTTCTTGCGCGTCATCGCGTGGATGTCCCGCCGCAGCGCGTCGACCTCGACGCCCGACTTGCCGATCACGATCCCGGGACGGGCGGTGTAGATGTCGATCGTGATCCGCTGCTTGTCCTTGCGGATCAGGATGTCGGAGAGGCCCGCGTGGGCGAGCTTCCCGTAGATGTGCCGCCGGATCTGGATGTCCTCGAGCAGGTAGGCGGCGAACTCCTTCTTGCCCGTGTACCAGTTCGACTTCCAGTCGTGGATGACGCCAACTCGCATGCCGCCGGGGTGAACCTTCTGACCCATCAGGCCGTCGCCTCCTCCTTCTTCCTGCGGGGAATTCGCCGCTTCGGCTCCTCGGCGGCCGGTGGCTCGTCGGTCCTGCGCCTGGGTGCCCGGGCGGGCTCGTCGCCCTTCTTCAGGCGCGGTGGCCGCGGTGCCGTCGCGGCCGGGTTCTCGGCGAGCAGGACGGTGATGTGGCACGTCCGCTTGAGGATGCGGTTGACGCGGCCCCGGGCGCGGGGTCGCCAGCGCTTCATCGTCGGCCCCTCGTCCACGTAGGCGGCCGAGACCAGCATCCGGTCGCCGAGCAGGCCGTGATTCGCCTCCGCGTTCGCGACGGCGGACTTGAGCACCTTCTCCAGCTCCCGCGCCGCCGCGCGCGGCGTGAAGGCGAGCACCGTTCGGGCCTCGGGCACGCTGCGACCGCGGATGTGCTCCGCGACGAGCCGTGCCTTGCGCGCCGACACGCGCACGCGCTTGGCCTGCGCGCGCACCACCTGCTTGGACTCGGGCGTGCTCATCGCTTCTTCACCTGGGTCTGGCGGTCGCCCGCGTGTCCGCGGAACACGCGGGTCGGCGCGAACTCGCCGAGCTTGTGGCCGACCATCTGCTCGGTCACGAAGACCGGTACGTGCTTGCGGCCGTCATGGACGGCGATCGTGTGCCCGACCATCTCCGGGAAGATCGTCGAGGAGCGCGACCAGGTGCGGATCATCCGCTTGGAGCCCGACGTGTTCATGTCCTCGATCCGCTTCATCAGACGCTCCTCGACGAAGGGCCCCTTCTTCGAGCTTCGGCTCATCGCTTCTCCTTGCCTCTGCGCCGGCCGCGGACGATCAGGCGATCGGATTCCTTGTGCTTGCCACGGGTGCGCTTGCCGAGGGTCGGCACGCCCCACGGGGTGACCGGGTGGCGGCCGCCCTTCGACTTCCCCTCGCCGCCGCCGTGCGGGTGGTCGACCGGGTTCATCGCCGAGCCGCGCACGGTCGGGCGCTTGCCGCGCCAGCGGCTGCGGCCGGCCTTGCCGCCCGTGACGTTCTCGTGGTCGACGTTGCCGACCTGTCCCACCGTGGCGCGGCAGGTGAGCGGAACGCGCCGGAGCTCGCCGGACGGAAGCCGGAGCACGCCGTACCCCTCGTCCTTGGCGACGAGCTGGATGCCCGCGCCCGCGCTGCGGGCCATCTGGCCGCCGCGCCCGGGCTTCAGCTCGACGTTGTGGACGAGCGTGCCGGTGGGGATGTTCACGAGCGGGAGCGCGTTGCCCGGCTTGATGTCGGCGCCGGGACCGGACTCGACGGTGGCGCCCACCTTCAGGCGGGCGGGGGCCAGGATGTACGCCTTGGCGCCGTCCGCGTAGTGCAGCAGGGCGATGCGCGCGGAGCGATTGGGGTCGTACTCGATCGCGGCCACCTTCGCGGGCACGCCGTCCTTCGTCCGCTTGAAGTCGATCCGGCGGTAGCGGCGCTTGTGGCCGCCGCCCTGGTGGCGCGTCGTGATTCGGCCGTGCACGTTCCGCCCGCCCTTCTTCTTCAGCGGCTCGGTGAGGCTCTTCTCCGGTTCCGTCTTCGTGACCTCCTCGAAGGAGGACACGCTCATGAAGCGGCGGCCCGGAGAGGTGGGCTTGTAGCGGCGGATGGCCATCAGACCTGGGCCCCCTCGAAGATGTCGATCGTCTCTCCCTCGCGCACCTGCACGATCGCCTTCTTCCAGCCGGGCCGCGTGCCTTTGATCGTGCCCCGGCGCTTCGGCTTCGACTGCACCTTGAGGATGTTCACGCGCTGCACGTGCACGTCGAACAGCTGCTCGACCGCCTGCCGGATCTGCGTCTTGTGCGCATCCTTGTGCACCCGGAAGGAGTACTTGCGCTGCTCGATCATGCCGTAGCTCTTTTCCGAGACGACCGGAGCCAGCAGCACCTCGTTCGGATGGAGGCTCATGCGGGCACCTCCTCGACCCGCGCGGCGCCGCCCAGGGCCTGAACGGCCGGGAGAGCGGCCTCGCTGACGAGAAGCGAGCGCGCCCAGACGATCGCGGCGACGTCGAGCTCGGACGGCGAGACGACGGCGACGCGCTCGATGTTCCGGAACGACTTGGCGAGGGTGGACTCCGCCTCGCTGGCGACGAGCACGAGCGGCGTCGCCTGCCCCCACGCCGCCAGCAGCGCGACGGCGGCCTTCGTGGACGGCGTCTCGGCGAAGGCGGAGCCCTCGAGCACCCCGAGCGTACCGGCGGCCGCATGGCTCGTCAGCGCGGAGCGGTAGGCCGAGCGCCTCGCCTTGCGGTTCACCTTCACGCCGAAGTTCCTGGGGGTCGGCGGGAAGGCGACTCCGCCGCCCGTGAACTGGGGCGCGCGGATCGTGCCCGCGCGGGCCCGGCCGGTCCCTTTCTGCCGCCACGGCTTCGCGCGGCCGCCGGCGACGAGGCCGCGGCTCTTCGCCGACCGGGTGCCGGAGCGGGCCGCGTTCAGCTCCGCTCGCACGGCCTCGTGCACGAGGTGGGGCTTCACCTCGGCGCCGAAGACGTCCGCGTCGAGGGATGCGTCGCGCGTGCGCGCACCCGCGGCGTCGAGCACGGGGGCTTTAGGAGAGCTCACCGGCTCCTGTCCTCTCTGATCTCGACGATCGAGTTCTTGGGGCCGGGCACGGCGCCCTTGACGAGGAGGAGGTTCCGCTCGGGCTCGACGGAGTGCACCGTCAGACCGACCTGGGTCACGCGCTTGCCGCCCAGGCGGCCCGCCATCTTCATCCCCTTGAAGACGCGCGAGGGCGTCGCCGAGGCGCCGATCGAGCCGGGCTTGCGGACGTTGTGCGAGCCGTGCGTGACCGGCCCCCGGTGGAAGCGGTGCCGCTTGATCGTGCCCGCGAAGCCCTTGCCGATCGAGACCCCCGAGACCTTGACCCGGTCGCCCGGCTCGAAGGACTCGACCGTGACCGAGTCCCCGATGTTGAGATCGCGGACGCCCCGGATCTCGACGAGGTGGCGGTGGGGACCCGACCGGCCCCGCTTCAAGTGCCCCACCTCGGCACGAGACAGCTTCCGCTCCGCCACGGGCTCGTAGGCGAGCTGAGCCGCCTCGTAGCCGTCCGTCTCGATCGTGCGGACGTAGACGACCGGGCAGGGACCGGCCTCGATCACGGTCACGGGGGTCACCCCGCCGGACTCGGGATCGAAGATCTGGGTCATGCCCAGCTTCCTGCCGACGATCCCTCTCATGTCGGCCACCGGCCGACGATCAAATCGCGCAGCAATTTCATAGCTTGATCTCGATGTCGACGCCCGCCGGCAGGTCGAGCCGCATCAGCGAGTCGACGGTCTTCGGCGTCGGGCTGTGGATGTCGATCAGCCGCTTGTGCGTGCGGACCTCGAAGTGCTCGCGCGAGTCCTTGTCCTTGAACGGGCTCCGGATCACGCAGTAGACGTTCTTCTCGGTCGGCAGCGGCACCGGGCCGGTGATCGTGGCGCCCGAGCGCGTCACCGTCTCCACGATGTCCCTCGCCGACTTGTCGAGGGACTGGTGGTCGTACGACTTCAGCCTGATGCGGATCTTCTGCTGCGCCATGCCTTAGGAGATGACCTCCGTGACGACGCCGGCGCCGACCGTGCGGCCACCCTCGCGGATCGCGAAGCGGAGGCCCTGGTCCATGGCAATCGGCTGGATCAGCTCGATCTCCATGTTCGTGTTGTCGCCCGGCATCACCATCTCCTGGCCCTCGGGCAGCTTGATCGAGCCGGTGACGTCGGTCGTCCGGAAGTAGAACTGCGGCCGGTAGCCGTTGAAGAACGGCGTGTGGCGACCGCCCTCGTCCTTGGAGAGGACGTACACCTCGCCCTTGAAGTGCGTGTGCGGGGTGATCGAGCCGGGCTTGGCGAGCACCTGGCCGCGCTCGACCTCCTCCCGCTTGATCCCGCGGAGCAGAGCCCCGGCGTTGTCGCCCGCCTGCGCCGCGTCGAGCGTCTTGTGGAACATCTCGAGGCCGGTGACGACCGTCTTCTCGGTCTTCGGGTGGATGCCGACGATCTCGATCTCGTCGCCGGTCTTGATCTGGCCCTGCTCGACGCGACCGGTCACGACCGTGCCGCGGCCCGGGATCGTCATCACGTCCTCGATCGGCATCAGGAACGGCTTGTCGACGTCGCGCTGCGGCTCGGGGATGTACGAGTCGACCGCGTCCATCAGCTCGACGATCTTGGGCACCCACTCCTCGTCGCCCTCGAGCGCCTTCAGCGCCGAGCCCGCGACGATCGGGATGTCGTCCCCGGGGAACTCGTACTTGGAGAGCAGCTCGCGCACCTCCATCTCGACCAGCTCGAGCAGCTCGGGGTCGTCGACCATGTCGGCCTTGTTCAGGAACACGACGATGTAAGGGACGTTCACCTGGCGGGCGAGCAGGACGTGCTCGCGCGTCTGCGGCATCGGCCCGTCGGCCGCCGAGACCACGAGGATCGCGCCGTCCATCTGGGCGGCGCCCGTGATCATGTTCTTGATGTAGTCGGCGTGGCCGGGGCAGTCGACGTGCGCGTAGTGGCGGTTCTCGGTCTCGTACTCGACGTGGGCGGTCGAGATCGTGATCCCGCGCGCCTTCTCCTCCGGCGCCTTGTCGATCTGCTCGAACGGCGTGTACGTCGTGCTGCCGCCCTTCTCCGACAGCACCTTCGTGATCGCGGCGGTCAGCGTCGTCTTGCCGTGGTCGATGTGACCGATCGTGCCGACGTTCAGATGGGGCTTGGTGCGCTCGAACTTCTGCTTGGCCATGTGTTCCTCCGGTCTCCTTCGTGTCTGAGTTAGCTGCCGGCCTCGACGATCTCGGCGGCGATCGACTGGGGCACTTCCTCGTAGCGATCGAACTGCATGGTGAACGTGGCGCGGCCCTGCGTCGTCGAGCGCAGGTCGGTCGCGTAGCCGAACATCGCCGCGAGCGGCACGCGGGCCTTGATCACCTGCGCGTTGCCGCGCGGCTCCAGGCCCTCGACGCGCCCGCGGCGCGAGTTGAGGTCGCCCATGACGTCGCCCAGGTACTCCTCGGGCGTGACGACCTCGACGGCCATCACGGGCTCGAGCAGCTTCGGCTTCGCGCGCTGCATCGCGCTCTTGAACGCCATCGAGCCGGCCACCTTGAAGGCGATCTCACTCGAGTCGACGTCGTGGTACGACCCGTCCACGAGGCTGACGCGGACGTCGACGACCGGGTAGCCCGCGAGGATGCCGGACTCCATCGCCTCCTGGATGCCGAGATCGACCGAGGGGATGTACTCGCGCGGGACCTTGCCGCCGACGATCCGGTCGAGGAACTCGTACCCCTCGCCGGGGGAGGTCGGCTCCATGTCGATCACGACGTGGCCGTACTGACCGCGCCCGCCGGTCTGACGGACGAAGCGGCCCTGGACCTTCTGGACGGCGTTGCGGATCGTCTCGCGGTAGGCGACCTGCGGCCGGCCGACGTTCGCGTCGACCTTGAACTCGCGGAGGAGGCGGTCGACGATGATCTCGAGGTGCAGCTCGCCCATCCCCGAGATCAGGGTCTGGCCGGTCTCCTCGTCGGTCTGGACGCGGAACGTCGGGTCCTCCTCCGTCAGCCGCTGGAGCCCCGCGCCGAGCTTGTCCTGGTCGCCCTTCGTCTTCGGCTCGATCGCGACCGCGATCACCGGTTCCGGGAACTCCATCGACTCGAGCCTGATCGGCGCTGAGTCGATCGCGAGCGTGTCGCCCGTCGTCGTGTGCTTCAGGCCGACGGCGGCCGCGATCTCGCCGGCGCCGATCTCCTCGCGCTCCTCACGGTGGTTCGCGTGCATCTGCAGGATCCGCCCGATCCGCTCCGTCCTGCCGGTGGTCGTGTTCAGCACGCGGTCGCCGGCCTTGACCTGGCCCGAGTAGACCCGGAAGTACGTCAGCTTGCCGACGTAGGGATCGGACATGACCTTGAAGGCCAGGGCCGCGAAGGGCTCGTCGAGCGCGGCCCGCCGCGAGAGCTCGTGGTCCGTGCGGGGGTCGATCCCGTGGACGGGCGGCACGTCCAGGGGGCTCGGCAGGTAGTCGACGACCGCGTCGAGCAGGGGCTGGACACCCTTGTTCTTGAAGGCCGAGCCGAGCAGGACCGGCGTGATCGTGGCGTCCAGCGTCGCCGCCCGGAGAGCGCGCCGCAGCATCTCCGGCGTCACCGAGGCCTCGCTGTCGGACAGGTAGGTCTCCATCAGCTCGTCGTCGTGGTCGGCGACCGAGTCGACGAGCTGGTGGTGGTACTCGCTCGCCTGCTCGGTCAGCTCGGCCGGGATCTCCTCGATCTCGAACTTGGTGCCGAGATCGTCCAGCCAGACGAGGGCGCGCATGTCCACGAGATCGATGACGCCGCGAAAGTGCTCCTCCTGCCCGATCGGAAGCTGGACCGGCACCGGCCGCGCGCCGAGACGGTCGACCATCGACTGCACCGAGGCGAAGAAATCGGCGCCGGTGCGATCCATCTTGTTGATGAACGCGATCCGCGGCACCTTGTAGCGGTCGGCCTGGCGCCAGACGGTCTCGGACTGCGGCTCGACGCCGGCGACCGAGTCGAAGACGGCGATCGCGCCGTCGAGGACGCGCAGGCTGCGCTCGACCTCCATCGTAAAGTCCACGTGCCCGGGCGTATCGATAATGTTGATCCGGAAGTCGCGCCACTGAGCCGTCGTCGCCGCGGACGTGATCGTGATCCCGCGCTCCTGCTCCTGGGCCATCCAGTCCATGACGGCGGCGCCCTCGTGCACCTCGCCCATCTTGTGCGTGCGGCCGGTGTAGTAGAGGATCCGCTCGGTCGTCGTGGTCTTGCCCGCATCGATGTGGGCCATGATCCCGATGTTGCGGACGCGGTCGAGCCCGATCGCTGTCTTCGTCTCGGCCACCGGAGTCACCAGCGGTAGTGCGCGAAGGCCTTGTTGGCCTGCGCCATCCGGTAGAGGTCGTCCTTGCGCTTGAACGCGCCGCCCTGCTGGTTGAGCGCGTCGATGATCTCGCCCGCGAGCTTGTCGTCCATCCGCTTCTCGCGCCGGTCCCGTGCGAAGCCGACGATCCACCGCACCGCCAGCGTGCGCGCCCGGCGCTGCGGCACCTCGACGGGCACCTGGTAGTTGGCGCCGCCGACCCGGCGGGAGCGGACCTCCAGCACCGGGGTGACGGTCTTGATCGCCTGCTCGAGCACCTCCACGGGCGGCTTCCCGGTCTTCTCGGAGACGCGATCGAGCGCGCCGTAGACGATCCTCTCCGCCGTCGAGCGCTTCCCACGCGTCATCACCTTGTTGATCACCTGCGTGACGAGGACGGACTGGTGCACGGGGTCCGGTTCGAGCGTCCGGACCTGGATCTCGGCTCGGCGGGGCATCAGCTGGGTCGCTTCGCGCCGTACTTGGACCGGCCCTGGCGCCGGTCGGAGACGCCGGCGGAGTCGAGCGCGGCCCGGATCACCTTGTAGCGAACGCCCGGCAGGTCCTTGACGCGCCCGCCGCGGACCAGCACGACCGAGTGCTCCTGGAGGTTGTGTCCCTCGCCCGGGATGTAGGTGGTGACCTCCATCCCGTTCGTCAGTCGGACGCGGGCGACCTTCCGCAGCGCCGAGTTGGGCTTCTTCGGCGTGTGCGTGTAGACGCGCGTGCAGACGCCGCGCTTCTGCGGCGCGCCGCGCAGCGCAGGCGTCTTCGTCTTCGCCTTCGGCGTGCTGCGGCCTTTTCTGACGAGCTGGTTGACGGTCGGCACTGCGACTCCTGACTGGGCTCACACAATAAAGGTCGGCAGGGAGACCCCCTGCCAACCGAGCTGGGCATGGTAGCGGAGCCCGAAAGAGCCGTCAAACGGCGCCAGGAGCGAGAATCTGCCCTGCGCCGGCTCCCGCAGGCCGGGTGGCGACGGCCGGATGACTTACCTCAACCCAGGCATAGTCCCGAAGCCGAAAGGCGGGTAGAGTGCGACGTGCCGGCCTCCTTCGGCCGGCCCCACTGGGGAGAGGGGATGGTGAACGTGCTGCGGTGACGACTGTACTCGTGTCGCTCGGAACGGCAGTCCTGACGCTGGCCGCGATCACCCTCGTGACCCTCTTCGCGAGGCGTTCGGGGGCCGAGGCGGAGGAGCGCGTCAGCCACGTGATCCGCGACCTCAGCGAGCGCATGGAGGCGATGAAGGCCGAGCTCGCCGGCTCGCTCGAACAGGCTCGCGAGGAGAGCCGCCGGACGCGCTTCCTCGGCGAGCTGGCGGGCTCGATCGATCTCGACGAGGTCGTCTCCCGGACGCTCGAGGCCGCCGAGGCCTTGCCCGGCGTGGACGCTGCCCTCGTCACGCTCGCGCGCGCGGGCAGGGAACCGCTGATCGTCGCCGTCGGGCTCGAGTCGGAGGAGGCCGAGGAGTACGCGATCAGCTCGCCCGCGCGCGGCCGCCGGCTGAGCTCGCTCTCGGCGGCGTACGACGGGCCGGAGGGGACGCCGCCGGAACCAGGCGCGATCACCGCCGGCCTGGCGATGCCGCTCCGTGGGGAAAGGGAGACCCTCGGGCTCCTGACCGTCTTCACGCGCGCGGACCCGCCGCAGCTGGAGGACGCCGCGTCCGCCGACCTGGAGGAGCTCGCGCTCCGGGCGGGCCTGGCGGTCGAGAACGCGCAGCGCTTCCGCGAGGCCCGGCAGCTCGCCGACCTGGACGCGCTGACCGGCCTCCACAACCGCCGGTACTTCCACGAGACGCTCGCGCGCGAGATCGCGCGCGGGCACCGCTACAACCGCCGCCTCGCCCTGCTCGTCTTCGACCTCGACGACTTCAAGGCGATCAACGACCGGATCGGCCACCTGGCGGGCGACACGGTCCTCGCCGAGGTGGCCGACCGCGTGCGGGACGTCGTCCGCTCCGCCGACGTCCCGTGCCGAGTCGGCGGCGACGAGTTCGGCGTGATCCTGCCGGAGTCGGTCCACGAGGACGCCGACCAGCTCTACCGCCGTCTTCAGGCCGCGATCACGGCTGTCCCGCCCCAGTCGAGCGGCAACCTGACCGTGTCCGCGGGCGTCGCCGAGCTCCGGCCGGACGACGACGCCGTCAGCTTCTTCCAGCGCGCCGACGAGGCGCTCTACCGGGCCAAGGACGCGGGCAAGGGCCGCGTCGCCGCGGAGACGAACGCGAGCTAGGCGGCACTTGCGACGCCGACCTCAGGAGCGCGGGCTTGCCCGTGCTCCGTCTGAGCCGACCGCCCGAGCGGATCCGGGTAGAGACCCACGCTCCTAGTGCCTCGTCCGGGGCACTAGAAGTTGAGCTCGAGGAAGGGCAGGTAGGCGCCGAAGTCCACGGCACCCGTCTCCGGCAGGTCGTCGCGGAGGCAGACGGTGCGGCTCAGGGCTACCGCCTGGCGCTTCGCCGTCCACGTCTCGAAGGCCTCCCCGCGGGCGAAGGCCTGCAGCGCCGTCCGCAGCGCCGGCCGGATCACCGACAACGGGTAGGCGCCGAGCGGCAGCGGCTCGCCGAGGGCCTGCACGGAGAAGGTGCCGCCGGCGGTGCGCACGCTCGTCGGCCCACCGGTGGCGACCGCGAAGGCGCGCGCCGGCGCCACGGCCTCGAGCGCGAGCCCCGCGCTGCGCCGGTCGAGCCACCACGGCGCCGGAGTCGCCCGGAACGGCCGGACGGGAGTGGTCGGGTAGGAGGCGTAGAAGGTGGCGAGCTCGGCCGCGGAGGGTTCCGGCGCCGCCAGCGTCGCCGTCTTCCGCGCCCGCCGCAGCTCGTCGGCGATCAGCCCGCGCGCGACCGTCCTCGTGGCGCCCGCCTTCGCCAGCGCGGCCAGGTAGACGCTGCGCTTGCCGCCGAACCCGAGCGCCGAGACCGTGCCCTCGGCGGCGAGGACGTCCTCCTGGGAGATCTGCACTGCCTGCTTCTCGACGAGCCGCTGGAAGAGCGCGCTCAGCGAGAGGTCTCGGTTTCCCGTCAGTCGCGTCAGCTCGTCGACGGCGCCCGCGGGAATCGCGGCGCCCTCGTAGGCGCACTGGGCACCTGACGGCAGCTGGTCGATCTGACCCTCGACGAGCGAGTCGGCGAACCCCTCGCCCGCCCGCGCCGGGCCGTCGCAGAGGTTCTGGTCGCGCGCCCAGAGGTAGACGCAGGCCGCCGCCGCCTTCTCCACGTCGCCGGAGCGGTCGGAGGAGAAGGTGCCCCAGCCCCAGGACCAGACCGACGCGACGCCGAGCTCGCGGGCGACCTGCTTCGCAGCGAGGGCCTGCCACTTGACGACGGCGTACCAGGCCTGCGCGGGCTGCAAGCCCGCCCGCCCGCCCGGGGTGTTCTGAAACCCGAGCGTCAGGCCCACCCGCGAGGCGGGGATGCCTAGCTCGGTGAAGTTCGTAACCGCGCGGCGGAAGGCGCGCCGCAGGTTCCGGCTCGCGACGATCGGCCCCTGCCGGTAGATCGAGGGTCCCGAGAAGTAGACCTCCGGGACGAGGTCGCCGACCTCGGCCGCAGCCCGCCACCAGTCGGCGGCGGCCCCGCCGGTGTACGGCGCCGTCGAGAGCAGGAGGAAGGGCCGCGCGCCGCGACTGCTCAGCTCGCGCAGGAGCGTGAGGACGTTCTCCCGGTAGCGGGAGTTCGTGGCCGTCCAGGGCGTCGTCGTGCTCGCTCCGTTGAGCTCGTTGAGGGCGATCACCGGCGTCGAGCAGCCGCCCGAGGCCTCGACGGCCCTGGCGACGAGACGCTCCGCGGCCGCCGGGATGCCCGAGCCGGCGGCGGGAGCAGACGGCGTGCCGACGATCGCGGAGAGCCGCATCTGCCAGAAGACGGTCTGGACGCCGTAGCGCCGGTACGTCCTCGGAACGGTCGGGCCGCCCTCGGTCGCGACGATGATCCCGGGGCGGCCGAAGACGTGGTAGCGGAAGGAGACCGCGCCGGAGCCGAACTCGATCCACCAGGGCTGCGCGTCGGGGAGGCCGCACTGGGCGGCACGTCCCGGCTGCGCCAGGGCCAGCGCGGCGGTCGCGGCGGAGACCAGGACGAGAGCGCGAAGCGTGCGCGTCACCGTTGCGGCTAGGTCGGTTCGTCGAGCGGCGAATCGACCTCCGGCGTCTCCTCGGCCTCGCCGGACTCGTGCGGCGCGGCGCTGGGGTCACCGATCTCGGGCATGCCGCCGAAGTCGATTCCGAGCGCGGCGAAGTCGATGTCCGTGGCGCCGTCGGAGCCGATCTCCTCCAGCGCCGCCAGCAGCGTCTCGCGCTCGTAGGACTCGCGCGGCACCTTCTCCGACGGGCCGATCTCGATCGTCCGGTAGCGCTTGAGGCCGGTCGCGGCCGGGATCAGCTTGCCGATGATCACGTTCTCCTTCAGGCCGAGCAGCCGGTCGATCTTGCCCTCGATCGCCGCGTCGGTGAGCACCTTCGTGGTCTCCTGGAAGGAGGCCGCCGAGAGGAACGACTCGGTCGCCAGCGAGGCCTTGGTGATGCCGAGGATCAGCGGCTCGAAGGTCGCCTCCTCGCTCTTCTCGGCACGCATGCGGGTGTTCTCCCGCACGAGCACCACCTTGTCCACGAGCTGCCCGGGCAGGAGGTCGGTCTCGGCCGCGTTCTCGACCCTCACCTTCTTCAGCATCTGCCTGACGATCAGCTCGATGTGCTTGTCGTGGATGTCGACGCCCTGCGACTTGTAGACCTTCTGCACCTCGCCGACGAGGTAGAGCTCGGTCTGCGTCTCCCCTTCCGGCCCCCGCTTCAGGCGCAGCAGGTCGGCCGGGTTGAGCGAGCCCTCGTGGAGGGCGTCGCCGGGCTCGATCACGGCGCCGTTCGACACGAGCAGCCGCGTGCGGCGCGGCAGCTGGTAGGAGACGGGCTCGTCGCCGTCGTCGGTGGCCTGGTGGACGATCACCTTCGGTCCGCGCTCGGTGTCCTCGAGCTCGACGCGACCGGCCACCTCGGTGAGCCTCGCGGCGCCCTTGGGGTTCCGGGCCTCGAAGATCTCGACGACGCGCGGGAGGCCGTGCGTGATGTCCGCGCCGGCGACGCCGCCGGTGTGGAACGTCCGCATCGTCAGCTGCGTTCCCGGCTCGCCGATCGACTGGGCGGCGATGATGCCGACCGCGTCGCCGATCTCGCACATCTCCCCGGTGGCGAGGAAGATGCCGTAGCACGTGCGGCAGACGCCGAAGTCGCTGCGGCACTTGAGCACCGAGCGCACCGGCAGCCTCGCGTCGGCCGCCGCCTCGCCCAGCCCCTCGACGATCTCCTTCAGCAGCGGGTTCGTGATCACCGCGCCCTTGACGGCGTCCTTCGCGACCAGGCTCTTCCCCGGCTTGCCGGAGGCGAGCGGCTTGCGCAGGTCCTGCGCGAGCACGCGCCCGTAGAGGCTCTTGTTCAGCCCTTCCGGGACGTTGATCGGGGGCTCGATGTACCCGGTCGTCTCGCAGTCCTCGTCGCGGATGATCACGTCCTGGGCGACGTCGACGAGGCGCCGGGTCAGGTAGCCGGAGTCGGCCGTCCGCAGCGCCGTGTCGGCGAGGCCCTTCCGCGCGCCGTGGGTGGAGATGAAGTACTCGAGCACCGAGAGGCCCTCCATGAAGTTGGCCTTGATCGGGCGCTCGATGATCTCTCCCTTCGGGTTCGCCATCAGGCCGCGCATGCCCGCGAGCTGGCGGATCTGCTTCATCGAGCCGCGGGCGCCGGAGTTGGCCATCATGAAGATCGGGTTCAGCTCGTAGAGCGTCTCCTGCATCGCGTCCGCCACCGTGTCCGTGGCCTCCGTCCAGACGCTGACGATCGTCTCGTGCCGCTCCTCCTCGGTGATCAGCCCCCGCTCGTACTGGGCGTGCACCTCCGCCACGCGCTTCTCGTAGCGCGCCAGGATCTCCTCCTTGTCGGGCGGGATGACGATGTCGTTCTTCGAGATCGTGATCCCGGCGCGGGTGGCGTAGTGGAAGCCGAGCGTCTTCACCTTGTCGAGGACGCCGGCGATCGTCTGCGAGCCGTGCCGGTCGGACAGCTCCGAGAGGAAGGCGTCCATCTCCTTCTTCGAGAGCGTCTTGTTGACGAAGTTCTGCAGCGAGAGCGTGTCGTCCTCGGCGGTCTCGCGCAGCGAGCGCTCGACCTCGGCGTTGAAGATCACGCGTCCCGGCGTCGTCAGCAGCACCTCGTCGTTCCGGCGGTACTCGATCGGCTGCTGGAGCTTGACCTGCCCGGACTCGACCGCGAGCTCGATCTCCTCCTCCGCGGCGAAGCGCTTCGGGCGCGGGTCGAAGTCCTCGGACGTCTTCGCCGAGAGGTCGTCGACCGCGTAGGTCAGGTAGTAGCAGCCGAGCACCATGTCCTTGCTCGGCGTCGCCAGCGGCCGGCCGCTGGCCGGGGAGAGGATGTTGTTCGAGGAGAGCATCAGGATGCGCGCCTCGGCCTGCGCCTCGGCGGAGAGCGGCAGGTGGACGGCCATCTGGTCGCCGTCGAAGTCGGCGTTGAAGGCGTGGCAGACGAGCGGGTGCACCTGGATCGCCTTGCCTTCCACGAGCACGGGCTCGAACGCCTGGATCCCGAGGCGGTGCAGCGTCGGCGCCCGGTTCAGGAGCACGGGATGCTCGGCGATCACCTCCTCGAGCACGTCCCACACCTCGGGGGTCATCGAGTCGACGTACTTCTTCGCCGCCTTGATGTTCTGCACCGACTTGCGCTCGACCAGCCGGCTCATGATGAACGGCTTGAACAGCTCGAGGGCCATCAGCTTGGGCAGGCCGCACTGGTGCAGCCGGAGCGTCGGCCCGGCGACGATCACCGACCGGCCGGAGTAGTCGACGCGCTTGCCGAGCAGGTTCTGGCGGAACCGGCCCTGCTTGCCCTTGAGCATGTCGGAGAGGGACTTGAGCGGCCGGTTGCCCGGGCCGGTGACGGCGCGGCCGCGGCGGCCGTTGTCGAACAGCGCGTCGACGGCCTCCTGCAGCATCCGCTTCTCGTTGTTGACGATGATCTCGGGCGCGCCGAGGTCGAGCAGCCGCTTGAGGCGGTTGTTCCGGTTGATCACACGCCGGTACAGGTCGTTGAGGTCGCTCGTCGCGAAGCGGCCGCCGTCGAGCTGCACCATCGGGCGAAGCTCCGGCGGGATCACCGGCACCGCCTCGAGGATCATCCACTCGGGCTTGTTCTCCGACTTGATGAACGCGTTCACGACCTTGAGGCGCTTGATCGCGCGCGCCTGCTTCTGCCCCTTCGAGTTCTTGATCGTGGCGCGGAGCAGGTCGGCCTCCGCGTTCAGGTCGAGCTCCTTGAGCAGGTCGCGGATCGCCTCGGCGCCCATGCCGCCCCGGAAGTAGACGCCGAAGCCGTAGGGAGACCCGAAGCGGTCCTTCAGCTCGCGGAAGATCTGCTCGTCGTTGACGACGAGCTTCGGCTCGAGCTCCTTGAACAGCAGCCACGTCTCCTCGAGGCGCCGGACCGACTCCACCCCGGCCTCGCGGGCGTCCTCGCGCCGTGACTCGATGTCCAGGTACATCTCGCGCACCTTCAGCGCCCACGCGATGATCGAGTCGAGATCCTCCTTGCGGATCTTGCCGTCGGTGCGCAGGCACAGGTCGTTCGCCAGCTCGCGCACGACGTTCGCGTCGGCCTCCGGGGCCGCCTGGCCGAGCACGTCCCGCAGGAGCCCGTTGCCGAGCTCGCGCGCGCGCTCGAGCTGCTTGAGGTCGACGCCGGAGGCGAGCTCCGCGTCCTCGGCCGACAGGTCGGCACCCGTGAGCAGCGCCTCCGTCAGCCGGTTCAGATGCTTCGTGATCGCGCCCTTCTTCGAGCCGCTCGACTGATCGAGCTCCGAGCGGAGCGGGGCGAGCGCCTCGCGCACCTGGAGGGCGGCGGAGGCGACCGACTCGAGCTCGCGCGGCGAGAGCTTGCGGTCCTCGCGGATCGCCGCGTTGCGGACGAGCTCGCGGATCTTCTTCGAGTCCTCCGTCGTGATCTGCTTGGCGATGTCGACGAACATCCCGCTGACGAGCTTGCGCGCCTCCTCGAGCGGCGGCTGACCCTGCTCCTCCGCCCAGTTGGCGAGGCCGCGGCCCCAGAAGTCGTCGTCCTCGTCGAAGTCGCGCTCCTTGCCCTTGGCGAAGTAGTCGCGCCGGCGGGCGAGCCGGTCCTCGAGCGCGGCCAGCGCCTCGTCCCGGTCGACGCCGATCCGCTCGGAGTCGGCCTTCACCTTGTCCTCGAGGTCGGCGAGATCGGCCTGCCTGGCCTCGACGTCCACGGCGGTGACGATCGAGGCGGCGAAGTAGAGCACCTTCTCGAGCTCGCGCGGAGCGATGTCCAGCAGGTAGCCGATCCGGCTCGGGACGCCCTTGAAGAACCAGATGTGGGAGACCGGCGCAGCCAGGTCGATGTGGCCCATGCGCTCGCGGCGAACCTTCTGCCGCGTCACCTCGACGCCGCAGCGCTCGCAGATGATGCCCTTGTAGCGGACGCGCTTGTACTTGCCGCAGTAGCACTCCCAGTCCTTCGTCGGACCGAAGATGCGCTCGCAGAAGAGCCCGTCGCGCTCGGGCTTCAGCGTGCGGTAGTTGATCGTCTCGGGCTTCGTCACCTCGCCCGAGGACCAGTCGCGGATCTGCTTGCTCGAGGCGAGGCCGATCCGGATCGCGTCGAAGTCGTTGATGTCGATCAAAGCACGCCTTTCTTCGAACTGTCAGCAGGAATCGGGGTCATTCGTCCACCTCGACGTCGGCCAGGTCGGCCTCGGCCAAGGGCCCGACCTGCTCCTTGACCTCCTCCTCGGCCAGGTCGACGGCTGCGAGCTCGACGTCGGCCAGGTCGCCGAGCACCTCGTCGGTCGGGAGGGCCAGCTCGCCGTCGGAGTCGATCCGCTCGGCGCCCTCCTCGACCTCCTCGGCCGTGGGCGGGCGCGCCGCGGCCCGGAGCGAGCCTGGCGAGAGGTCGATACCGAGCTCCTCCGCGGCGCGGAGCAGCTCGTCGTCCTCCTCGCGCACCTCGACCGCCGTGCCCTCGTCCGACTGGACGACGACGTCGAGCGCGAGCGACTGCATCTCCTTCAGCAGCACCTTGAACGACTCCGGGATCGAGGGCTCGGCGATGTTCTCGCCCTTGACGATCGCCTCGTAGGCCTTGACCCGGCCGACCGTGTCGTCGGACTTGATCGTGAGCATCTCCTGAAGCGTGTACGCGGCCCCGTAGGCCTCCAGCGCCCAGACCTCCATCTCGCCGAAGCGCTGGCCGCCGAACTGGGCCTTGCCGCCCAGCGGCTGCTGCGTGACGAGCGAGTACGGCCCGGTCGACCGGGCGTGGATCTTGTCGTCCACCAGGTGCAGCAGCTTCAGGATGTACATCGAGCCGACGGTGATCTTCTGCTCGAAGGGCTCGCCGGAGCGGCCGTCGAAGAGCCGCAGCTTGCCCGAGCAGCGGCGCCCCTCGGGACGCTTCCTGTCGACGACGAACGTGATCGGCGAGTCGGGGTTCTGGCGCGTCCACTCGATCAGCGCCTCGTCGACGTCGACCGGCGTGGCGCCGTCGAACACCGGCGTCGCGACTGGCGTCGGCGATCCGTTCCCGGAGCCGTTCTCGGCGAAGACCCCGTGCTGGGCCGCCCAGCCGAGGTGCGTCTCCAGGATCTGGCCGATGTTCATGCGGCTCGGCACGCCGAGCGGGTTCAGCACCACGTCCACGGGGCGGCCGTCCTCCAGGAAGGGCATGTCCTCCTCGTTGACGATCTTCGCGATCACGCCCTTGTTGCCGTGGCGGCCGGCGAGCTTGTCGCCCTCGGCGATCTTGCGCTTCTTGGCCACGTAGACGCGGACGAGCTCGTTCACGCCCGGCGAGAGGTCGTCGCCGGCCTCGCGCGAGAACGTCTTCACGTCGATCACCTTGCCGCCCTCGCCGTGGGGGACCTTCAGCGAGGTGTCGCGGACCTCGCGCGCCTTCTCCTTGAAGATGGCGCGGATCAGCTTCTCCTCCGCGGTCAGCTCGGTCTCGCCCTTGGGCGTGACCTTGCCCACGAGCAGGTCGCCGGATCCGACCTCGGCGCCGATGCGAACGACGCCGCGCTCGTCCAGGTCCTTCAGCGACTCCTCCGACCGGTTCGGGATGTCGCGCGTGATCTCCTCGTCGCCGAGCTTCGTCGAGCGGGCGTCGATCTCGTACTCGTGGATGTGGATCGAGGAGAGGACGTCCTCCTTGACGAGCCGCTCGGAGATCACGATCGCGTCCTCGAAGTTGTAGCCCTCGAAGGGCATGAAGGCGACGAGCAGATTGGCGCCGAGGGCGAGCTCGCCGTCGTCGGTCGAGCTTCCGTCCGCGAGCACCTGCTCGGCCTTGACCTTCTCCCCCAGGCCGACGATCGGCTTCTGGTGGATCAGGGTGCCCTGGTTCGAGCGCATGAACTTCGTCAGCTGGTAGGTGTCCTTGCCGTCCCGCGCCTCGACGACGATCTTCTCCGCGTCGACGTCGACGACCGTGCCGGCCCGGTCGGCGAGCACGACGTCCCCGGTGTCGATGGCGGCGCGGTACTCGAGGCCCGTGCCGACGAGCGGTGCCTGCGTGATCATCAGCGGCACGGCCTGACGCTGCATGTTCGCGCCCATCAGCGCTCGGTTCGCGTCGTTGTGCTCGAGGAACGGGATCAGGGCAGTCGCCACCGACACGATCTGGGCCGGCGCCACGTCCATGTACTCGATGTCCTTCGGCGCGGCCGTCACGGCCTCGCCCTCGCGCGAGCGGCAGAGCACCTGCTCGTGCAGGAACTTGCCCTTGTCGTCGACGACCTCGCTCGCCTGGGCGATCGTGAACTGGGCCTCCTCGGCGGCGTCGAGGTAGATGATCTCGTCCGAGACCCGGCCCTTCTTGACCGCCCGGTAGGGCGTCCGGATGAAGCCGAACTCGGACACGGTCGCCATCGAGGCGAGCGAGCCGATCAGGCCGATGTTCGGGCCTTCCGGCGTCTCGATCGGGCACATGCGCCCGTAATGGGTCGGGTGGACGTCGCGCACCTCGATCGGAGCGCGCTCGCGGGTGAGGCCGCCGGCGCCGAGCGAGTTGAGCCGCCGCCGATGCGTGAGCCCCGCGAGCGAGTTCGTCTGGTCCATGAACTGCGAGAGCTGTGAGGAGCCGAAGAACTCCTTCAGCGCCGCGACCACGGGTCGGATGTTGATGATCGTCTGCGGCGTGATCGTGTCGACGTCCTCGGTCGTCATCCGCTCGCGGACGACGCGCTCCATCCGGTAGAGGCCGACGCGGAACGCCTCCTGGATCAGTTCCCCGGGCGTGCGCAGCCGCCGGTTGCCGAAGTGCTCGTACTCGTCGAGCTCGGCGCGGATCGGATCGCGGTTGATCGAGATCGCGTCGGCGGCGAAGTCCTTCGAGTCCTCGGGGACGCCGAGGAGCGTCGGCATCGCGACCAGCTTCTGGATCAGGGCCAGGATGTCCGCGGTGGTGAGCACGCGCGTGTCGTCGGGAACGTCGACGCCGAGGCGCTGGTTCAGCTTGTAGCGGCCGACCTTGGTCAGGTCGTAGCGCTTCGGGTCGAAGAAGAGCGTGCGCAGCAGGTTCCGCGCGTTCTCGAGCGTCGGGGGCTCACCCGGCCGCTGCTTCTTGAAGACCTCGATCAGCGCCTCTTCCTCGCGCGTGGAGGGGTCCTTGTCGAGTGTGTTGACGATGTAGATCGAGTTGCCGAAGAGCTCGAGGATCTTCTCGTTGGTGGAGGTGTCGAGCTCGAAGCCGGTCGAGGGATCCTCGGCCGGCAGGGCGCGGAGCAGGGTCGTGATCGGCAGCTTGCGCTTCCGGTCGATCCTCGCGTACACAACGCCCTTCTTGTCGATCTCGAGCTCGAGCCACGAGCCGCGGGAGGGCATCAGGTTCGCGGTGAAGACCTGCTTGGTCGGATCCTTCGGCTCCATCAGGTAGGCGCCCGGGCTCCGGACGAGCTGGGTCACGATCACCCGCTCGGTGCCGTTGATGATGAACGTGCCCCACTCGGTCATCATCGGAAAGTCGCCCATGAAGACGGTCTGCTCGCGGATCTCGCCCGTCTCCTTGTTGACGAAGCGGACGGTCATCGAGAGCGGCGCCTGGAAGGTCAGGTCCTTCTCGCGGCACTCCTTGATCGAGAACTGCGGCTCGCCGAACCGGTACTCCCCGAACTCGACGGCGAGGGTGCCGGTGTAGTCCTCGATCGGCGAGATGTCGTCGATCGTCTCGCGCAGCCCCTCCTCGAGGAACCACTTGAAGGAGGCCTTCTGGATGTCGATCAGGTTGGGGAGGTCGAGAACGTGCTTCAGGCGTGAAAAGCTCTTGCGCGCGCGAGGCGCAGCGACCTTGGTGGTCAAGTGAGAAAGCCTCCCTTAGGAATGTGTGCTGCTGGACAGCGGGCGAGACGGGGACGAGCGGACGACGGCGCGAACCCCACAAGATACCCGAACAGGGGTCTCCACCGCAAGGGAAACCCGCGGGAGAGACGCTGTGACCCGGGGGCACTACCCAGACTCAACCGGTCGTCGCAACACTGGTTTGTTGACTTGATTGTAAATACTTATTCAATGCTTCGGCCGGCGTCCGCCAGTCGAGCGTCTTACGCGGTCGACTGTTGAGCGTGCTGGCAACAGCG
>JBHEMU010000108.1:0-5662 GCA_046262415.1 Gaiellaceae bacterium
CCCGTCTCGAGCCCGACCTCCTCCTCTTCGACGGCAGCGGCGCCGCCCTGCCTCCCGTGGACGTCGACGCGCGGGTGCTGGCCGTGGGCGCCCATCAGCCGCCAGCCATCGTGACCGGCTACCTGAACGCGTACCGGATCCTGGTCTCGGACCTGGTCGTGCTGACGATGGCCGGGCTCGACGGGGCCCACGAGCCCCTGCGCGCGGCGATCCTGGACGTGAAAGGGGACGTGCCGGTGATCGCGGCGGAGCTGAGCCCGCGCCCGCTCGAGCCGGTGTCCGGGCGCCGCGTCGCCTACTTCACGACGGCGAAGGCCGGCGTGCACGAGCGACTCGGCCGCCGGCTCGAGGACGAGCACGGGGCGGACGTCGTGCACGTCTCCGGGGCGCTCGCGAACCGCACAGAGCTGCGACGCGAGCTCGAAGCCGTGGAGGCCGACGTGTACCTCGTGGAGATCAAGGCGGCCGCGATCGACGTCGTCGCCGAGGTCGCGGGGGAGCGAGGCGCAGACGTCGTCTTCGTCGACAACGCGCTGTCGCCGCTGCCGGGCGAGCCCGATCTGGATGCCGCCCTGCGGCGCCTCGGAAGCCGGGCGCGGGAGGCACTGGCCGGATGACGGAGCCGCGGCACCGACCCTTCCCGCTCGGGGGCGAGGACGGGCTGCCGTACTCGAAGGGACTGCTGGCGCGCGCCCTGATGGGCGGCGGCATCGCCGCCGAGCGGGCGTACGAGCTGGCGCTCCGCGTCGAGGCCGACCTGGTCGCGCGCGGCGAGGTCGCGGTCGATTTCGAGCGCCTGGAGGAGCTGGCGGTGGCCACGCTCGGAGCGGACGAGGGCGAGCGGGCCGTGCGGCGGCTGAAGCGCTACCAGGAGCTGCAGCAGCTCGACCGCCCGATCATCCTGCTGGTCGGCGGCGCCACGGGGACCGGCAAGTCGACGGTGGCGACGGAGGCCGCGCACCGGCTCGGCATCACGCGGGTCACCTCCACCGACTTCGTCCGCGAGACGATGCGGGCGTTCTTCTCGAAGGAGTTCATGCCCTCGATCCACCACTCCAGCTTCGAGGCGAGCCCGGCCAGCGACGGGGACGTGCTCGCGGGCTTCCGCGACCAGACCCGCAACGTCCTCGTCGGGGTCCGTGCGGCTCTCGACCGCGCCCTCCGCGAGGGCTGGTCGCTCGTGCTCGAGGGTGTCCACCTCGTGCCGGGCATGGTGCCGAGCGAGATCGAAGGCGCGCTCGTCGTCCACTGCATTCTCGCCGTGCCCAACCAGGAGGTGCATGCGAGCAACTTCTGGGTCCGCCACGCCGGTACCGACGGCCTCCGCCCGGTGCAGAAGTACCTCGATTCGCTCGAGGACATCCGGCTCGTGCAGGACTTCCTGATCGAGCGGGCGCTGCGGGAGGGTGTGCCGGTCGTGGAGAATGGTCACGTCGAGCAGGCGATCGCGGCCGTCATCGAGCTGACGCTCGCGAGCGCGGAACGGCTACAACGGAGCGGAGCGGCGTGACGCAGGTGAGGGAGGAGATCGCGAGCGAGGCCGCGGCGGGGGTAGGAACCCTCTGCCTGTGCGAGAGCTACGCGCGGGTGACCGAACGGGCGGCGCTCGCCGGCGCGCGCTGGCTCGGTCGAGACGACCAGGAGGCCGCCGCGGCGGCCGCGACGGCGGGCATGTGCGAGGTGCTGGACGACATGCCGATCGACGGCCGTGTGGTCATCGGCGCCTCGGACGAGGACGACCCCCTGGCCGTCGGCAAGCAGTTCGGCACCGGCGGACCGGCCGTCGACCTCGCGCTCGATCCGCTCGAGGGACGGGGCGTGGTCGCCCGGGGAGGAAACGGGGCGATGTCGATGATCGCCGTCGGCGAGACCGGCTCGCTGATGACCCTGCCGGACATGTATATGCGCAAGATGGCGGTCGGGCCGGCGGCCCGGAACCGGATCGACCTCGGGCGCCCGGTGGGGGACAACATCGTCGCGATCGCCGAGGGCTTCGGCCGCAAGGTCAACGACATCACGACGATCATCCTCGACCGCCCGCGTCACCACGACCTGATCGAGGAGGTGCGGAACGCCGGCGCCCGCATCAAGCTGATCCAGGACGGCGACGTGACGGCGTCGATCTCCGCGGCGATCCGCGGGACGAACGACCACCTCCTGATCGGCATCGGCGGCACGCGGCAGGCGATCCTGTCCGCCGCGGCGCTCCGCTGCCTCGGCGGAGAGCTCCAGGCCCAGCTCTGGCCGACGTCCCGGCGCGAGATCGAGCAGGCGCACGAGGCCGGGATCGAGGACGTGAACCGGGTCTTCACCATGGACGATCTCGTCTCGGGCGAGGTGATCGTGGCCGCAACCGGCGTCTCCAACGGCGACCTGCTTCGCGGCGTCCGCTACCTCGCGGACAGCGCCCGCACCCGCTCCCTGGTCATGTGCACGCGTTGCAACTGGGTGCGCTTCGTGGACGGGATCCACTTCTTCGCGCGCGAACGCCGCGAAGAGGTCCGCTTGCTCGGCTTTTGAGCTAACGAACGGGGCGCCCCGCGCCGATGTAGGCCGTATGGCTGCCGATCCGAATCGAGCCGCCGGAACCTGGGTCACGCAGAGGAGCCGGCGCGAGACGCTGCACGTCTGGATCCTGCTCGCGATCTTCGCCGCCGCGATGCTCGGCGGCGGCCTCGCGGCGCGCGTCGGCTGGCTGAGCTCGCGCGAGGGCGCCTCGGTCGGCCTCGGCATCGTCGCCCTGGCTCTCCTCTCCTTTCGCGCGGCCGAGCTTCGCTCCAGGCAGGCGCTCGCCTGGGTGCTCGGGAGCCGCGCCGAGCGCGACGTCGGCGGCGACCTGAACCGGCTGCGGGTCGACGGCCTGCTCGTCATGCACGACCTCGAGCCGGACGGGCGCGGCAACATCGACCACGTGGTCTGCGGCCAGACCGGCGTCTTCGCGGTCGAGACGAAGGCACGCCGCTACGAAGTCCGCCACCTGAAGCAGGTCAAGCGGCAGGCCTACTGGGTCCGGACGCGGACCGGCGTCTGGTGCACGCCGGTCATCTGCCTCGCCACGCGGGACGACACGCCGCACCGCCGCGAGGGCGTCTGGATCATGGGCCGCCCGCACCTGGTCGAGTGGGTCCGCGCGCAGCGCGGACGCCCCGTCGATCCGGACCAGGCTCGCGAGGGGCTCTGCGCGTAGGCCGGGTCGTCTGCGTCGGCTAGCCGACGCCGAGGATGAACTTCGCGTCGTCGGACATCCGCTCGACCGTCCACGGGGGGTCCCAGGTCAGCTCGACCTCGACCGCGTCGACCCCCTCCACCTCGGAGGCGGCGCGGTGGATGTCCTCCTGGATCATCGGGCCGGCCGGACAGCCCATCGACGTGAGGCTGTGGATCACCTTCACGTTCGAGCCCTCCACCTCGACGTCGTAGACTAGGCCGAGGTCGACGACGTCCATGCCGAGCTCCGGATCCTCGACGGTGCGGAGCGCCTCGAACACGTCTTCCTTGAGAGCCATGCGCCCTACGGTAGCGCTTCGCGGCTCAGGGCCGTGGGTCTCTTTCTCTACCCGGATGCGCTCGTGCGGTCGGCTCAGACGGAGCACGGGCAAGCCCGCGCTCCTGAGGTCGGCGTCGCAAGCGACGCCTGGGAGCGTGGGTCTCTCCCCGGATGCGCTCGTGCGGTCGGGTCAGACGGAGCACGGGCAAGCCCGCGCTCCTGAGGTCGGCGTCGCAAGCGACGCCTACCGCCGGATGAAGATGCTGCGGTGCGCCTTGACGAGGAAGCGCTTCTTGCGCTTCCGGTCGATCACCGAGACCGTCCCGCTCTGGACGCGCACGAGCGTGCCGGCGGCGGTGTCCCGCGTCAGCCAGCGCGTGCCCCGGACGGCCGCCGACGCGTGGATCCCGTTCGTCCAGAAGACGCCCTTGCCGTCGCCCCAGAGGTGGCGCTCCCGCACGCCTCGCTTGCCGGGCGACCCCGGCACCGGGCACGTGGCGCACATGCGCAGCGGCCCGGTCAACGTCAGCTCCGTCCGACGGTTCCGCCCGGCCGGCTGCCTGACGACGAACCGGCCGCCGTAGAACTCCGCGCTCTGCGGCTTCCCGCCGGGCCCGGCCGAGGTGAGGCGCACGCGCCCCTTGGTCGCGTCGATCTCGGATCCGGTCGGGATCTGGCTGGCCTGCTCCAGCGGCACGAATCGGGACGTGCCCGGGATCCGCACGCCCACCTCTCCGGCGGTCGCGTCCAGGTTGACGGCTCTGCCCGGGATCGGATCCGGGGGTCCCGCCGAGCCGAGGCCCGACAGGGGAGCCACGTCGTCGAGGCTGGAGTCGAGGAACTGCTTGATTACGACGTTCCGCTTGTCGCCGATCAGGTGCGTGCGCGAGTAGTCGACGAAGACGAGGTTGCCGCCGTTGTCGGCGACGAAGACGTGCCCCTGGCCGTCGGCCGCGCCCTGGTCGAGCGTGACGCCCTCCACCTTGAGGTCGGAGACGAAGCGTTGCGACCGCGGGTCGAACTGCGTGATGCGGCCGTCGCCGAAGAGCATCAGGTCGCCGGTCAGCGGGTCGAACGCCATCCCGTGCGCCGAGGGCACCTTTTCCCTCAGCCGCATGGTCAGGAACCGCTCCAGGTCGATGCGACCGAAGCTCCCGTGGCCGGTGGAGCCGCTCGAGGTGTAGTAGGCGTTCCGGCAGCCGTCGAAGGCGACCGTGGAGACGCCGTAGTCGTCGCCCGAGATGTTCCGCCGGACGCCGTCGGCGAAGGGGTCGAGCGGGATCTCGACGAGCGGGCCCGGGATGCCGGCGCCCCAGACGCGGTCGTCCGAGAGGTCGGGCGAGAGGTGGTGCGCGGTGGCCGGCATCTTGCGCGTCACGTAGCGCCCCGTCTTCGGGTCGACCTTGTAGACGGCGCTGCCGCCGCCGACCAGCAGGTCTCCGTCGGGAGCGAAGATGACTCCGTCTGCGGCGGGCACGCCGGACCCGATCGCCTCCTTCCGGCCGAGCACGAGCGTCGCGCCGTCGTAGTCGAAGGAGATGCGGTTGAGGTTCGGCTTCCCCGAGAAGCGGGTGTAGTAGAGCTCGCCCTTCGCCGGCGTGCTCGCGACGCCGGTTCCGGGCGCGGCGCAACCGGCCGCGGTGCCGGAGCCGGAGCCGGACGCGGAGGAGGCGGCCAGCGCGACGCCGGCGATCACGAGCAACCCCGCGGTTCGCAGTCCCCCCATGCGACGAGCCCAGCTTAACCCTTGGCGGTGGTCTCTACCCGGATGCGCTCGTGCGGTCGGCTCAGACGGAGCGCGGGCAAGCCCGTGCTCCTGAGGTCGGCGTCGCAAGCGACGCCTACGAGTGCGGTCTCTACCCGGATGCGCTCGTGCGGTCGGCTCAGACGGAGCACGGGCAAGCCCGCGCTCCTGAGGTCGGCGTCGCAAGCGACGCCTGGGAGCGTGGGTCTCTACCCGGATCCGCTCGTGCGGTCGGCTCAGACGGAGCACGGGGCAAGCCCCGCGCTCCTGAGGTCGGCGTCGCAAGCGACGCCTGATGGGAAATCACCTCGGTATCAAGCGGCAGCCTCTTGCAGCGTCACGATGTGTCCGAGGCGTTCGAGTTGAGCGACGAGGCGTCGTGTTTGCTTGTCGGGGTCGAGTCGGGTGAAGTAGTTGCCGCCGAGTTCGCG
>JBHEMU010000109.1:0-36906 GCA_046262415.1 Gaiellaceae bacterium
CGCTCGCCGGAATCAAAGAACGCATCCTCCAACGCTTCCTCTGCCTCGCCGCCTGCATCAACCTCAACCACCAACTCGGCCGATCCAGCCGCGCACTCGTCGACTATGTCGCCTGAACGCGTGGAATCACTCATCTAGACTGGGGGCGTGGACGCGGGCGGCAGACGGGAGCGCATCCGTTCCCTGCTCGTCGGCGGGGTGCTCGGCGCTTCGGCCGTCCTGGCAGCCGCGCGCCGGACGCGACTGCGCTCCCGGCCGGGGCCCGCCGGTCTGGCGGCGTTCGAGGGCGCCCCGTGCTACCGGGAGACGCTCGAGCGCGAGGAGCTCGGGGGAGGCGACTTCGAATCGGGCGCAGAGGCTCCGTCCCCCCGCTCGGTCGCCGACGTGGCCGCTCCCGACCGGGGAGACATCGCGAGGTGACCGCTACGCGCCGGCGTCGAGTCGTTCCTGGGCCTGCACCACCGTGAGGAAGTTGATGTCGGCGTCGCCGATGTAGAGCCCCTTGCCCACGAGCATCACCTGCCGGGCCGCCTCGAGGTACTCGCGCGGCGTGCCGGTGGCCCTCCGCGTGCGGACGATCAGGAACGGCCCGAACGCAGCCGCCTCGAAGTCCGCGGCGGGTTCCGGGAACCGCAGCGGGACGTAGAGGCGCCGGAACCAGTTGTTGTTGTCGTCCCGGTCGAAGACCCAGACGCCGCGGCCGAGCGGCTGCGGCTGCTCTCGGAGCACCTTCACCGCCAGCCGGGGGTCGGCGCGCGGGACGACGGTGCGCGGAAAGCGCTCCGAGCGCTCCCACCCGCCGAGGAAGAGCGGGTCGTAGCCGAAGAGGACGTCGTCGGGACGGGAGGTGCGCGCGAGCCAGTCGGATGCCGCCGCCCGGGTCTCGACCTTGACCCAGTGCTCGCCGGTGAAGAGCGGCGGCGTCTTGTGCCAGCCCCAGGCGAGCTCGATCGGGACCAGGAGCGCCAGACCCGCGACGGCGATCAGCGGAGCGCCCCGCCCGGTGGCCCGGCGCGAGAGCCCGACGAGACCCATCGCCACGAGCAGGCCGAAGAAGGGCAGTGCGAAGATCAGATGCCGCGTCTCGGGCGAGGTGGACGAGCCGAGCCGGGCGACCAGGAACGCGAGCGTGGGCGTTGCGAATACGGCGGCCGCCAGCAGGGCGCTGCGCGGCCGCGTCCGCCAGAGAAACCAGAAGCCGAGCGCCGCCACCTCGACGACGATCGTCAGCACGACGGTGTAGCCGGCCGAGAAGTCCCCGGCCACCTGGGCGAGGTAGCGGAGAACGGACATCGGCCCGCCGAGCTTCTCGCCGCCGCCGCCGACGCCCACGTCGAACCGGCCCGCGAGGACCAGGTCCGAGCGCCAGAAGGGGATCCCCGCCACGAGCACGGCGCCGAACGCCCATGCCGCCTCGCGCGGGCGCGCGCGCACGATCAGCACGTACAGGCCCTGCGCGCCGAGGACGAGCGCGCCGTAGGGGTGAGTCGCGATCGTCGCCAGGATCGCGAGGGCCCACAGGGTCCAGCTCCGCCGGCCGCCTCGGTCGATCGCGCGCAGCAGCGCGAGGAACGAGAGGGCGCTCGAGAACAGAAAGAGGCTGTACATCCGCCCGTAGATGCCGTGGAAGAGCAGCACCCAGCTCGCCGAGACGATCAACGTCGCGGCGAGCGAGACGATCCCGTCGCTCAGCCGGCGGCAGAGCGCGGCGATCACCGGCACGCTGGCGACGGCGAAGAGCACGGAGAGGAGCCGGAGAGCGGTGAGGCCGCCCCCGGCGTGGGCGACGAACCAGGCGAGCACGAAGTGGAGCGGCGCACCGCCGCGGTTGCCGAGCACGATCTCGAACAGCCCCCCCAGCGGTTCGCGTCCCACGAAGAGGGCCAGCGTCTCGTCCTCGTGCGGGGGCCACGCCCCCAGCTGGGCGAGCAGGAACGCCGCGACGGCGGCCGTGCAAACGGCGACGCCCAGGGCGTAGAGCCGGCCCGGGAGGTCGAGCCTCGTGATCGCGGGGACGAGACGGTCGAGCGGCAGCGAGGGGCTCCGGAGCTGCGGCGCCGCGGTCGGTGGTCGCGGCCAGGGCGCGCTGCTCGGATCGGTGCTGGGCATCTCCGTCACGGGCTCGAGCGCCGGCGCGCGCCGGCCCGGCGAATGGCGGCGAGGCTATCAGGCTGACCCCGTTGCTAGCCTGTTTCCGCCGTGCCGATCTACGAGTATCGGTGCCCCGACGGGCACGTGTTCGAGCTCTTCCAGCGCTTCGCGGACGCCCCGGCGGAGGTCTGCACGGTCTGCGGCGAGGGTCCCGTGACGAAGGTCCTCTACCCCGTCGCCGTCCACTTCAAGGGCTCGGGGTTCTACTCGACCGACTACGGCCGCCGGGGCCAGAAGAAGGACTCCGGCAAGGACGGCGACTCGCCGTCGAAGCCGTCGGAGTCCGACGCGAAGAAGGACGGCAAGAAGGAAGAGCCGAAGGCCAAGGCCGCGGAGGCCTGATGCTGAGCTCCGGCGCTGCTGCTGCCTGAGACGTGACGGCACCTGCGCCAGGACCGCGGCCCTCATCGACGCACTCTCAGCCGATCTCCCTCAGGCGAAGGGAGTCACCCGCGTCTTCGGCGAGATTGGCGGCCGACCAAACCTAATGGCGGCGCTCGGCGAGATCCGCGACCCCGCAGCAGTCCCGCTCCTGCTCCGCTTCTTGTCCCATCCACACTGGCACCGAGACCGACTCTCCGCGATCTGCGCTCTGCTCCGGCCACGTCCCGTCAAGTGGTGTACGAGGGTGCTGAGCGCGTCAGTCCTCGCCTGACATTCAGGTCGGCGGCGTTGGCGTCAAAGGCGAGCAGGTCAGGACCGGCCTCCTCGAGCAGCGCCGCCGCCTCGGGGAAGCGCGTGGCGAGCTGGTCGACGATGCGGGCGTGCTGCTCGTGCACGGTGGCGGCGTCGGGCTGGGCGAAGATCGTGCGCACCATCGTCGCCACGAACGACTGCGCGCTCTTCGGCACCCGCGTCAGCAGGTTGCGCGTGAAGTGCGTGCGGCAGCGCTGCCAGGCCGCGCCCGGCAGCGTCGCTGCGATCGCGTCGACGAGACCGGGGTGCGCGTCCGAGCTCGCCAGCTTGACGCCGGCGAGGCCGCGGGCGACCAGGCCGCGCATGAAGGCGAGCCAAGCGGCCCCGTCCTCGCTGGTGACGACGTCGAGGCCGAGCGACTCGCGGAAGCCGTCCCGGTTGACGCCGACCGCGTGCACGACGCACGCGTTGACGGTGCGCCCGCCCTCCCGGCACTTGACCACGAGCGCGTCCAGCGTCAGGTAGGCGTAGGGCGCCCGATCGAGCGGGCGGGTGCGGAAGTCCTCGACGATCCGATCGAGGCTCTTCGCCAGCCTCGAGACCTGGCTCTGCTCATCCGCTCGACGCCGAGCTGGCGCACCAGCTTCTCGACCCGGCGGGTGGAGACGCCCGCCAGGTAGGCATCGGCGATCACCGACACGAACGCCTGCTCCGCCCGCCGGCGCGGCTGCAGCAGCCAATCCGGGAAGTACGAGCCCTCGCGCAGCTTCGGCAGCGCCAGCTCGATCGAACCGACCCTCGTGTCCCAGTCCCCGCTCCCGGTAGCCGTTGCGGCGGTTGACCCGCTCCGGCGAGCGCTCACCGTAGCCGGCACCGCAGACCGCATCAGCGTCCGCGCTCATCAAGTGCTCGACCACCGTGCTCCTCCTCGCGCTTGTCTTCGACAGGACTTCGCGAGGATGACGCGGTGGTCAGCTACCACCCGAAGCCGCGCCCGTCGCTCCGCGCTCGCCTACGGCTCGCGCTCCACGACCGGCGCGGAAGACAACCTCAACCGGCTCATACACCACGAACGGGGACGCTACTCTCTGCTCCTGATCGACGATCCAGAGGGTCAGAAGGCGGCAAGAAATCAGCTACGCCAGGAGCGATGGAGGCGCAGGCGTCAGGTTGCCTCGGCCCCTTCGCAGGCAGAGACGATACGCCGCTCGTTGCTTGGCTGAAGGGTCGAGCTAGCCGAGCCGCCCGCTCCCGACGACGCATCCCGGCCCGAAGGGGCCGGACCCCGGCAGCGGCGGCTGGGGCGCCGACTCGCCCGTGAACATGTGGATCACGGCGAAGTTCTCCTCCGTCGGCTGGATCACGGCCTCGCCGCCGATCTCAGAGCCGGTGCCTCCCAGCCGGCAGTGCAGGGTGCGGCCGCGGTCGGCCCGTTTCAGCACCCAGCCGAGCTGGAGCACCTCGCCGGCGGCGAGGTCGGTCGTGAGCGGCTCCAGCACGTCGTCGGCGATCCAGGGCGCCCGGTAGAAGGTGCCGACGCTCGTCGCCTTGCTGAACGTCGCCTGCATCACCGCCTGCTGGCGCTCGCCCCGGGTCAGGTCGCTTTCGCCCGGGTTCAGCTTGTTCTCGCGGATCCGGGAGTAGATCAGCGCCCGCCAGCCGTTCATGTGCTGGCGGCCCTTGGCGAAGCGCCACCCCTCCCAGGACTGGCAGCGCTCGAAGCTGTACGGGCAGTCGAACTCGTTCGAGAGGATCCGGCTGGGCACGGTGACGTCGATGCCGCCGAGCTCGTCGATCACGATCCGGAAGACGTTGAAGTCGGCGATCAGGACGTGGTTGACGTCGAGCCCCGTGTACCGGCGGATCGTTCGCAGGGCGAGCGCCGGACCGCCGATCTGGTAGGCGGCGTTGATCTTGTGGAAGCCCTGGCCGGGGATCTCCACGCGGAGGTCGCGCGGGATCGAGAGGTAGGCCAGCTTGTGCTTCCCGGGGTCGGTACGGATCAGGAGGATCGTGTCCGAGTGGCGGTTTCCCGCCCGTCCGGGCAGGCGGGAGTGGTCGATCCCCAGGTAGAGGATCGTCCGCGTGTGGAAGAGGAGCATGCCGTCGGGCTCGTCGAGCTGCGCCTGGACCCCCCGCGGGAGGCGCACGTTCGCCGCCTTCGCGCCGTCGCGGACGGCGAAGTAGCTGGCGATGCCCCAGCCGACCACGAGCAGGGCGAAGAGCAGGAACGAGGTCCCGATCGTCCGGATCCAGAAGCGCGCGCTCCGGAGGTTCGGCCGGAATCGCCTGGTGGGGGCTCGTCCGGGGGGGCCGAGAACTCCGGGGGGACGTACTTTCCCGTCTCGCGGGGGCGTGCGCTGGGCGCCGCCGCGCAAGGGCACGCGGCCCTTCGTGCGGCCCCCCTTGTAGACGCGGTAAGGCTTGGGCTGCGGCTCGTCGGTCGGCTCGGCCACCGCCGGTGGTTGTACCAGGAACCCTCACGGGCGCCTGCGACGCTATCGTCGCGGCGTGGCGGAGCCGCTCGTGATCGGCGTCGACGTCGGCGGCACGAACATCCGGACAGCGCAGGTCGACCGGAGCGGGGCGATCGCGCGCCGCGTCGAGCGGCCGACTCCGGTCGGATCGGAGGCGGCGCTGCTCGAGGGGCTCGAGGCCGCGGTGTCGGATGCGCTGTCCCCGGAGGTGCTCGCGCTCGGCTTCGGCATCCCTTCGACGATCGACCGGCGCACCGGCCGCGCCGTCTCCTCGGTCAACGTCCCGCTCACCGATCTCGACCTCGCGTCGCACATGACGGCGCGCTTCGGGTTGCCCGCCGGGATCGACAACGACGCGCACGCGGCGACCCTCGCCGAGTGGACCTTCGGCGCCGGCCGCGGGACGCGGCACATGGTGCTGCTCACGCTGGGAACCGGGATCGGCGGCGGCCTGATCCTCGACGGCCGGCCCTACCGCGGCGCGGTGGGCGCCGGCGGGGAGCTGGGACACATCGTGATCGAGCACGACGGCCCGCCCTGCCCGGGCTCGTGCAGCGGCCGTGGGCACCTCGAGGCGCTCGCGTCCGGCACCGCGGCCGACGCCGAGTCGCGGCGGCTGCTCGGAGACGGTTCGACGGCCGCCGACCTGGTCGCGGCCGCTCGCGAGGGGGACGAGGCCGCCGGCACGGCGCTCGCGGAGCTCGGCAGGCGGCTCGGCTCGGGGATCGGGACGCTCGTGAACATCTTCAACCCGGAGCTGGTCGTGCTGGCGGGCGGCTTCGCCGAGGCGGGGGAGCTGCTCTTCGAGCCCGCGCGCGAGATCGTCCGGCGCGAGGCCCTGCAGCCCGCCCGCGATTTCGTGCGGATCGTGCCCGCGGAGCTCGGCCCGGAGGCAGGAGTGGTCGGCGCGGCGCTGCTTGCCTTCGAGGCTCTGGAGCGACGGTGAGACTGCCGGTGGGCCGTCACCCCGACGCCCGTCTTTCCTAGTGCCACTCGCGATCTGCGCGACCCCGATCGGCAACCTCGACGACGTGACGCTGCGCGTCCTGAAGGAGCTGGCCGAGGCGGACCTCGTGCTGTGCGAGGACACGCGACACACGCGGAAGCTGCTGCTCCGGCACGGGATCTCGGCGCGGACTGTCAGCTACCACCGGCACAACGAAGCGTCGCGGACGGCGGAGGTGCTTCCGCGCCTCGTGGCGGGAGAGCGGATCGCGCTCGCGAGCGACGCCGGCCTGCCCGGGGTGAGCGACCCGGGCGCGCGCCTGATCGCGGCCGCGCTCCGTGCCGCGGTGCCCGTGACCGTGCTGCCGGGGCCCTCCGCGGTGGAGACGGCCCTCGTGGCGAGCGGCCTGGCCGAGGAGCGCTACCAGTTCCTCGGCTACCTGCCCCGGGCCGAGCAAGCACTGGAGGAGCTCTGGCGCGAGCTCGCCGCGTGGCCGCACGCCGCAGTGGCGTTCGAGTCCCCGCAGCGGCTGCCGGCGACGCTCCGCAGTCTCGCCCGCGCGCTGCCGGAACGTCCGGCGGCCGTCTGCCGGGAGCTGACGAAGCGGTTCGAGGAAGTCGTGGGGGGCACCGGAGCCGAGCTGGCGGAGCGGTTCTCCACCCCGCCCCGGGGCGAGATCACGCTCGTCGTCGGCGGCGCCACGGCTCCGCCGGCCGCGGGAGTCGAGATCGCGCGCGCGCTCGACGTGGTCGCCGAGCTCGTCGCTGCGGGCCTGCCCCGGGGGCGGTCGGCCGAGGTCGTGGCGAGGCTGACCGGCCTCGGCCGCAACCGCCTCTACCAAGACTCGTTGTAGCCATTTTTGACAACAGCCGACGCCACCGCTACCCTCTCCTCCTGTTGTCAAACCCGAAAACACAAGGAGGTAGCAACATGCGCTGGCTCGGGCTCGTCGCGGTCATCACCGGCCTGTTCGCCCCGGCCGCCCCGGCGCACGCGTGGACCTGGCCCGCGGACGGCCCTGTGCTCAGCCCGTTCTCGTTCTCTCCCACGGACCCGTACGCGGCGGGACAGCACCGCGGCATCGATGTCGCCGGACCGGCGGGGGGAGGGGTGCGCGCACCTGCGGCGGGCACGGTCACCTTCGCTGGATCCGTGCCGGGCGGCGGGCGCACGGTGGCGATCGAGACGCCGGACGGCTACTCCGCGACGCTCGTCCATCTGGGCTCGATCGGGGTGCAGTCGGGCGCGAGCGTCGCGGAGGGAGAACCGGTCGGGACGATCGGCCCGAGCGGAGACGCCGAGCACGGGCAGCCCTACGTCCATCTCGGGATCCGCGTGGCGACGAAGCCCGAGGGGTACGTCGACCCGCTCGGGCTGCTGCCACCCCGGACGCCGCCGCCGCCGGCACCCGATCCGGTGCCCGAGCCTCTGCCGGTCAAGCCCCCTGTCGGAGATCCGACCCCAGGGCCGGTGCCGGTGGATCCTCCCGCCGTCGAGCCGCCGCCGGCGGACGAGGAGCCGCCGCCTGCCGAGGTCGTGCCGGTGCCGGTCGCCGAGCCGGTTCCCGTCCCGGTCGCCTCCCCCGCACCGGGCTCGGTGCCGGCCGAGCCGGAGCCCGGCACGGCCCCGGCTGCGCCGCGCCCGCCCGTACGCCCGGTCACGAAGGTCGGAGCCGCGCCCGCGCCGGTTCGGACGAGACCGGCGCGGACCGCTCCGCCTCCTCGGGCGAGCGTCCCGCGCCGGGCCGCCCTTCCGCCGCGCCCGGCACCGCCCGCGGTGCCGGCGAGCACGCGCCTGCCGGATCGCTCAACCTCGAGGCCGCATCGCCCCGGTCGGCGGGACGCGCTGAGCCCCCCGGCGCGCCGCATCGCTGCGAGCGGGCGGGTCCAGCGCGCCGCGTCGCTCGGCCCGGTGCGCCGTGTGGAGCCCCGGCGGGCGCGGCCGGCTGCGACAGCGGGCCCCGCACGTCCTGAAGCGAGGGCTCGAGGCGCGCGGTCCCTGGTCGGTCGACCGGTGATCGAGCGGGCCGCCGCCTCGACCCCGATCGCGGAACGGTCGCTCGACGCAGCCGGTCCCGGCCGCGCGTCCGACTCCACGGCCGCTCGGCGCGGCGGCGAGGCCTGGCGCAAGGCGCTTCTCGTCGCACTCGTACTGGCGCTCGGAGCGATTCCGGCGGCGCTGCTCGCAGTCCGCCGCTGCCTCCGTCCTCCCCTCCGCCCCGAGCCCCGGGCCGCAGGGGCAGCGCCGCTGCCCGCTCGTATCATGATTGCGCCGAGTCCACCCGCCCAGCAGGAGGCAGATCTCGAAGGACCCCGAGCGGAAACGAATCCTCGTCGCACCGGCGTGGCCGTATGCGAGCGGCGACCGGCACCTCGGCCACGTGGTGAGCTTCGGCGTCCCTTCGGACATCTTCGCCCGCTACCACCGGCTTCGGGGCAATCACGTGCTCATGGTCAGCGGGACGGACGAGCACGGCACGCCCGTGATGGTCGCCGCCGACCGGGAAGGGCGCTCGTACCATGAGACGGCGGACGAGTACAACGCCTCGATCCGGGGGAGCCTCCGCGATCTCGGCCTCTCGTACGACCTGTTCACGCGCACGACGACGCGGAATCACGCAGCCGTCGTCCGCGACCTGTTCCGGACCCTTCACCGGAACGGGTACGTCGTCGAGCGGTCCCAGCCGGTGTCCTTCTCGGCGACCACCGGCCACACGCTCCCGGATCGTTACATCGAAGGCAGATGTCCCCACTGCGGGTACGAGGAGGCGCGCGGCGACCAGTGCGACAACTGCGGCAAGCAGCTCGACCCGACCGACCTGATCGATCCTCGCTCGAAGATCGACGGCACGACACCGGTCTTCCGCGAGACGAACCACCTCTTCCTCGACCTGCCCGCCTTCGCGGAGCGGCTGACGGCGTGGATCGAGGGGCAGCGGCACTGGCGCCCGAACGTGCGGAACTTCTCGCTCAGCCTCGCCAGGGAGCTGAAGCCGCGACCGATCACGCGCGACCTCGACTGGGGCGTCAGTATCCCCGTCGCCGGCTACGAGGAGAACGAGAGCAAGCGGATCTACGTCTGGTTCGACGCCGTGATCGGCTACCTGTCCGCGAGCGTGGAGTGGGCGGCGACGACCGGCGACCCGGACGCGTGGCGCGCCTGGTGGCAGAACCCGGACGCGCGCCACTTCTACTTCATGGGGAAGGACAACATCGTCTTCCACACGGTGATCTGGCCGAGCATCCTGCTGGGCTACGGCTCCGGCGGTGAGCTCGGTGCGGGGCGCGGCGAGCTCCAGCTTCCCCACGACGTCGTCGCCAGCGAGTTCCTGACCATGGAGGGAAGGCAGTTCTCGGCGAGCCGTGGGGTCGCGATCACCGTGGACGACTTCCTCAGCCGGTACGACCCGGACCCGCTGCGCTACTACCTGACGGCAGCGGGGCCGGAGCTGCAGGACACCGACTTCACGTGGGCCGAGTTCGTCCGGAGGAACAACCACGAGCTCGTGGCGACCTGGGGAAACCTGGTCAACCGGACGCTGACGAACGTCCACCGCAACTTCGGGGCCGTGCCCGAGCCGGGGAGGCTCCTCGCCGAGGACGAGTCCGTGCTCGGGCAGATCGAGGCGGGGTTCGAGGCGGTCGGCGAGCACATCGAGGGCGCCCGCTTCCGGGCCGCGCTGGCCGAGGCGATGCGGCTCGCGTCCCTCGTCAACGTGTACGCGAGCGAGCAGGCGCCCTGGGCGACGATCAAGACCGATCGCGAGCGTGCCGGCACGGTGCTCTACGTCTGCCTGCGGTGCATCGACAACCTCAGGGTGATCCTGACGCCGTTCCTGCCCTTCACCTCCCAGGTGCTGCACGAGCTGCTCGGGCACGAGGGCCACATCGCCGGCCCGCTCGAGTTCCGGACCGAGATCGAGGAGGACGGATCGACGCACGAGGTGCTGACCGGCGACTACGAGCGCTGGGTCGGAGCCTGGGCGCCGACGGAGCTGCCGGTGGGGCGTCCGCTGCCGGAACCCCGGCCGCTCTTCCGCAAGCTCGATCCCGGCCTCGTCGACGAAGAGCTGGAGCGGATGCGCGCGCACGCGTGATCGACACGCACGCGCACCTGGACGCGTGCGCCGACGAGCCGGACGCCCTGGTCGAGCGCGCCCGCGCCGCCGGCGTCGACCGGATCGTCGCAGTCGGTTCCGGCCTCGAGTCCTGCCGGAGGACGCTGGAGGTGGCGCACAGGCACGAGGGCGTCGCCGCCGCGCTCGGCGTGCATCCCCACCAGGCGGAGGAGCCCGACGCCGGGTGGCTGGACGAGCTGGCGGAGCTGCTGCGCGACGATCGCGCGGTGGCGGTCGGGGAGACGGGGCTCGACTTCTATCGCGACTACGCCCCGAGAGACGCCCAGTCCGGCCTCTTCCGGGCGCACCTCGAGCTCGCCGCGGAGCTGCGGTTGCCGGTCGTCGTCCACACGCGGGACGCGGACGAACCCACCGCCCGCGCGCTCGCGGAGTTCGCGGGGACGGTCGTGCTGCACTGCTTCTCCTCCCAGGGTCTGCTTCGCACCGCACTCGAACGGCGCTACTACGTCTCGTTCGCCGGCAACGTCACGTATCCGGGTGCGAGCGAGCTGCGCAGTGCCGCTGCCTCCGTGGGCGCCGATCGGATCCTGGCCGAGACGGACTGCCCCTATCTCTCCCCCCAGCCGCGCCGCGGACGGCCGAATGAGCCCGCCAACGTCGTCTACACCCTGAATGCGCTCGCGGACGCTCGCGGCGAGGATGCGGCGGCGCTCGCCTCGCGGATCGACGCGAACGCGACCGCGGCGTTCCGTCTACGGTGAGCCGTCTCCCCGTCGTCCCGAACCGTGGGCTGGGGCAGCACTTCCTCGCCGACGAGAACATCCTCGGCGTGATCGGCCGACTCGCCCAGCTCGCCGCGGCCGACGTCGTCCTCGAGGTCGGTCCCGGCCTGGGAGTGCTGACGTCCTTCCTCGCCGCGAGGACGGAGCACGTGCACGCAGTCGAGCTCGACCGCGAGCTGGCGCCGCACCTAACCGCCCGCCTCGGGGCCGCGGCGAACGTCACGCTCCACTGGGGCGACGCGCTGCGCCTCGACCTGGCCGCGATCGACCCACCCGCGACCAAGCTCGTCTCGAACCTGCCGTACTCGATCGCGACGCCCCTCGTCGTCGAGAGCCTCGACGGACTGCCGGCGCTCGGTCTGTGGTGCGTGATGGTGCAGCGGGAGGTGGCGGACCGGTTCTTCGCCGCCCCGGGCACGAAGGCGTACGGAGCCGTCTCGGTGCTGGTGCAGCTCGCCTCGGAGCGGACGGGCTTTCATCCCGTCGCGCGGACGGTCTTCCGCCCGCAGCCGAACGTGGACTCCGCGCTCGTCTCGTTCCGGCGCACCACGCTGCCGCCCGCGTTCGCGAGGGTGAAAGGCGTGGTCACGGCGGCCTTCGCGCACCGCCGAAAGACCCTGCCGAACTCGCTCGAGCACGCCGGGGTCGCGTCGCGTCCGCGGGCGGCCGCGGCACTCGCGGCGATCGGCCGCCCGGCGGAGGTGCGCGCGGAGGAGCTGGCTCCGACCGAGTTCGTCGAGCTGGCGTCCGCGCTCGAGGCCCGGTGACGCGGGCTCGCGCGCCGGCGAAGATCAACCTCGCCCTCGCGGTCGGGCCGCGTCTTCCGACCGGCAAGCACGAGGTGACGACCGTGCTCCAGCGCCTCCAGCTCGCGGACGAGGTCGAGCTCCGTCCCGCGCCCCGGCTCTCCGTGTCGGGGTTCGACCAGGACACGCTCGTCCGGCAGGCCCTCGAGACGCTGGCAGAGGCGGCCGGAACGGAGATTCGCTGGCGGACGCACCTGACCAAGCGCATTCCGGTGGCGGCCGGGCTGGGGGGCGGAAGCTCGGACGCCGCGGCCGCCCTGCGGCTCGCGAACGACACCCTCGAGCGATCGCTGCCGCACGGGGAGCTGACCCGGCTGGCGTCCTCCCTGGGCGCGGACGTGCCGTTCTTCCTGCACCCGGGCCCGCAACTCGGCGAGGGCGACGGGAGCACGCTGACCCCGCTCGAGCTCCCGCAGGATTACGCGGTGCTGATCGTGCTGGCCGAGGGCGCGGAGAAGCTCTCGACGGGCGCGGTCTACGAGGCCTTCGCCGCGAGAGACGGATCGCTGGGGTACGCGGCGCGCCGCGACGGCCTCCTGCGAGCGCTCGCCGCCGTCCGCGAGCCGGCCGACCTCGCGGGGCTGCCCCGGAACGACCTCGTCTCGACGGCGCTCGCCGCCGAGCTCACCGATCTCGGAGCCTTCCGGGCCGACGTCAGCGGCGCCGGTCCGGCGGTCTACGCGCTGTTCGAGGACCGTGCGGAGGCGGTCTCTGCGGCACGCTGTTTCGAGCGGCGCGGGCGCACCTGGGTGACCGCCCCTGCGTGGTACGTTTGAACGGTGGCGACCGAGCGCTCGCGCCTGCGGCACGGCGAGGTGATCGACGCCTCGAGCCGTTCGGGCGGTGTGCTGAAGCAGCGGCGCGTTCGGATCGCTCTCTGGATCGCGGTCGTCGAGGGGATCATCGTCGCCGTCTCGCCGGACATCTCGCGCTGGACGGTGATCGCCCTCGCGATTCCGGCGCTCGCGCTCTACTTCTGGGGCAGCAAGGCCACGCGGTCGCCGCTCCTTCGGGACATCTTCTGGGTGATCGCGGCCTCGCAGTCGCTCGCGATCGTCGTCGCGGTGCTCGCGTTCTTCCTCAAGTGGCTCGTCCTCGGGATCGCGGCCGTCTTCGCGATCGTGGCGCTCTACCTGCTCTACAACGACCGTCACTGACCGGGAGCGGCTGGCATACTCCGGGCCCGGACGGTGGGCCGTAGCCAAGCGGTAAGGCAGCGGGTTTTGGTCCCGCGATCCCAGGTTCGAATCCTGGCGGCCCAGCACTCTCGGATCTCCCGTGACGCAACCTCAGCTTGCAGCCGTGGTGATGGCCGCCGGTCTCGGCACTCGTATGCGCTCGCGCACGCCGAAGCACCTGCACCGGCTGCTCGGGCGCCGGGTCGTCGACTGGGTGCTCGAGGCGGCCCGGCCGCTCCGGCCTGAGCCGCTGGTCGTCGTCGCGTCGGCGCAGGCCCGAGCCGAGCTGGACGGCGTGCAGGCGGTCGTGCAGGCCGAGCCCCGCGGCACAGCGGACGCCGTCGCCACGGCGCGCCCCGCGCTCGACGGGTTCGACGGCGACGTGCTCGTCCTCTCCGGAGATGCCCCCTTGCTGACGACCGAGCTGCTCGAGGGCCTTCTCCTTGCGCATCACGAGGCGGCCGCCGGAGTGACGATCCTCTCGTTCGAGCCCGCGCGTCCGCTGCCGTACGGCCGCGTCATCCGCGACGAGGCGGGCGCGGTGACCGGGATCGTCGAGGCGGCGGACGCGACGACGGAGCAGCTCGCGATCGCGGAGCTGAACTCGTCCATCTACGTCTTCTCCGCCGGGCAGCTCTGGCCGGCGCTCGAGCGGATCGGATCGGCGAACACGCAGGGGGAGCTCTACCTGACCGACGCGGTCGCCGCCATCGTCGGGGCCGGTGGACGGGCGGCGGCGTTCCGCTCGCCGGACGCGTCCTCGCCGGTGGGGGTCAACACCCGGTCCGAGCTCGCCCTCGCGGCCGCGGAGCTGCGCGGCCGGATCAACGAGCGCCACATGCTGGCCGGCGTCACGATCGTCGATCCCGGCTCGACGTGGATCGAGGCGGACGTGCGACTGGCGGAGGACACGGTCGTGCACCCGTTCACGGTGCTCCGGGGAGCGACCTCGGTGGAGACCGGGGCGGAAATCGGGCCGCATGCGGTGCTCGTCGACGCCGTCGTCGGGGCACGCGCGATCGTCGGCCCGTTCTGTTACGTTCGGCCCGGCACCGTCCTGGGAGCGGACGCAAAGGCAGGCACGTTCGTGGAGCTGAAGAACTCCCGCATCGGCGCGCGCACGAAAGTGCCGCATCTGTCGTACATCGGGGACGCCGAGATCGGCGAGGACACGAACGTCGCCGCCGGGAACATCACCGTCAACTTCCCCCACGAGCCCGGCCGGCCGAAGGGCAGGACCCGGATTGGCAACAACGTCAGGACCGGTGTCGACAATGCATTCGTTGCTCCGGTCACGGTTGAAGACGATGCTTGGATTGCGGCCGGAACGGTCATCACCGACGACGTCCCGGCCGGCTCGCTCGCCGGGTTCCCCCCCCGCCAGGTCAACAGAGAGGGCTATGTCTACGAGCGCCGCAACACCGACGCCTGAGCTGACGCGGCTGCCCGGTCTCGAGGCACCGTCCGAGCGTCCCGAGATCAGCCCGGGGCACTGGATCGAGCGCGGCCCGCAGAAGCGGCTGATGCTGTTCTCCGGCCGCTCGGCCCCGGACCTCGCCCAGCGGATCGCCGAGAAGCTCAACATCAACCTGGGCGAGGTGACCCTCAAGACCTTCGCCGACGACGAGACCTACTGCCGCTACGAGGAGTCGATCCGCGGGGCGGACATGTTCCTGGTGCAGACCTCGTCGCCCCCGATCGACCAGCGGTTGATGGAGCTGCTGATCATGATCGACGCGGCCAAGCTCGCCTCCGCGAAGCGGATCACGGCCGTGCTGCCCCTCTACCCCTACTCCCGCCAGGACAAGAAGTCGCGGCCGCGGGAGCCGATCACCGCGAAGCTCGTGGCCGAGCTGCTGCAGGCCGCGGGCGCCGACCGCGTCCTGACGATGGACCTGCACGCCGGGCAGGTGCAGGGCTTCTTCCGCATCCCGGTCGACCACATGACGGCGCTGCCGATGCTCGCGCAGTACTTCCGGGACCTCGGGCTGCCCGGAGATCTCGTCGCGGTCGCGCCGGACACCGGCCGCACGCGGCTGGCGAGCAAGTTCGCCGAGATGATCGGCGGCGATCTCGCCGTCCTGCAGAAGGACCGCCCCGCCCACAACGTCGCGCGGGTCACGAGCGTGATCGGCGAGGTGAACGGACGCTGCGTCGTGATGACGGACGACATGATCGACACGGCGGGCACCCTCGTCGCGGGCGCCGAGTTCCTGAAGAGCCGCGGGGCCGACCGCGTGTACGCGTGCGCGACCCACGGGCTCTTCTCGCCGCCGGCGCTGGAGCGGATCCAGGACGGGCCGCTCGACGGGGTCGTCGTCACCGACACGGTGCCGGTGAACCCGCTGACGAAGCCGGACAACCTCACCATCCTCACGGTCGCGGACATCCTTGCGGAGACGATCTGGAACGTCTTCGCCGACGACTCCGTCTCGGCGATCTTCGCGGGCGAGAACCAGCTGTTCTGAGCGTGTGAAACCGAAGCGGCCCGCTTCGGCGTAGGGGTTAGCGATGGTTCGGCAGGGGAAGGAATCGACTGGAGGTCGCCCGTGCGTTGCAGCTTGGTCGTCGCGCTCGTCGTCATCTGCGGGGTACTCGCCCCCGCGTCGATCGCGGCTACGCGACTGCCACCGGACTTCACGCAGGAGCTCGTGGACGACGGTTTGACGACCCCGACCGCGATGGCATTCGCGCCGGACGGGCGACTGTTCGTCGCCGAACAGGCGGGCAGCCTCCGCGTGATCAAGGACGGCACGCTGCTGCCGACGCCGTTCGTCACGCTCCCGGTCGATTCACGCGGAGAACGAGGGTTGCTCGGCGTGACGTTCGACCCGGACTTCGCCACGAACAAGTTCGTCTACGTCTACTACACGACGTCGACGGCACCCATCCACAACCGAGTGAGCCGATTCACGGCCTCCGGCGACGTCGCCCTGGCGGGCAGCGAGACTCCGATTCTCGAGCTGGAGAGCCTGAGTGGGGCGACGAATCACAACGGCGGCGCCATCCATTTCGGGCCTGACGACATGCTCTACGTCGCCGTCGGCGAGAACGCGAATTCGTCCCACTCGCAGACACTCGGCAACCGGCTCGGGAAGATGCTCCGGATCGAGCCGGACGGCGATATCCCGACCGACAACCCGTTCTACACCACGGCGGTGGGCGACAACCGCTCGATCTGGGCCCTCGGGCTCCGCAACCCCTACACCTTCTCCTTCCAGCCGGGGAGCGGGCGGATGTTCATCAACGACGTCGGGTCGGTCACGTGGGAGGAGATCAACGACGGGAGGGCGGGCGGCAACTACGGTTGGCCGACCGAGGAGGGCCCCGGCCCGGACCCCGAGCTCATCGACCCGATCTTCTACTACGGGCACGGGACCGGGCCGACGACAGGGTGCGCGATCACGGGTGGGTCGTTCTACAACCCCCGGTCGGCCCAGTTTCCGAGCGAGTACGTGGGCGACTACTTCTTCGCCGACTTCTGCAGCGGCTGGATCCGGCGGCTCGATCCGGCGACCGGCGCCGCCGCCGATTTCGCCTCGGGTATCTCGAACCCGGTCGATCTCGCAGTCGGAGGTGACGGGAGCCTCTACTACCTCGCCCGTGGGGCGGGAGCCGTCTACCGGATCTACTACGCGCCGCCGACGGGGCTCTTCGTTCGCTCGTTCTCCGCAAGGCGCTCCGCGACGGGGGTCGTGCTCACCTGGCGGGCCGAGAGCCTGTTCGGACAGGTGCTCGGCTACAACGTTCTCAGAGCGTCGTGGGCGGATGCGCGGCCGGTCCGGGTCAACCGCGGATTGATTCCCGCGTCCCCCTTGTCCGCGTGGCGACACTCGTTCGTCGATCGCCGCCAGCCGCGCGGGCGTCAGGCGCGTTACTGGCTGGAGCTCGTGCTCGCCGACGGCACGCGAGCCCGGCGCGGCCCCGCGCTCGTCCGGGCGTAGCCCGGCGGAGCCACCGCCCCGCGCCGCGGCGCGCAACCGGAGAACCAGGGTCTGACCCTCGAGATGGGCACGAAGGGACATGGCGATCGTGCCGAGAGTGGAGTACCTTGTCCACAGCGCCGCCGGAGCCGGGGGCGGCCGCCTAGTCTCGCCGGATGGCGCGCCACCTTCGCCGCGAGCTGCCGGACGGGACCTACCACGTCACCACGCGCGGCGTCGCGGGGGCGATGGTCTACGCGGACGACGCCGATCGCATCGGCTTCCTCCAGCTGCTGGCCGAGGTGGTAGCCAAGTACCGCTGGAACTGCCATGCGTTCTGCCTGATGGGGACGCACTACCACCTGATCGTGGAGACGACGAGGGAGCAGCTCTCGGCCGGCCTGAAGCGCCTCAACGGCGTCTACGCACAACGCTTCAACCGCCGGCACGGCCGCGGCGGTCACCTCTTCGGCGACCGCTTCAGCTCCTGGCTGATCAAGACGGAGGACCATTTCGAGGCCGCCTGCGAATACGTGGTCGCGAACCCCGTCCGGGCCGGGCTCTGCGCCACGGTCGACGACTGGCGCTGGAGCGGCCGATCGTCCGCAGGTCGGGGCGCAGCTACACTTGGCCGCCGTGGCCGGCGAGCGAATCCGTCTGGACGTGAAGGAGCGGACCCGGAAGGGGACGGCCGACTCGAGGCGCCTGCGCCGGGAAGGTCTGATCCCGGGCGTCCTCTACGGGCGCGGCAAGCCGCACGCGATCTGCGTCCCGGAGCGGGAGCTTCGGCGCGTCCTCACCGGGAGTCACGGCCTCCACACGATCCTCGACGTCGTGCTCGAGGGGCAGAAGTCGACGCACGCCTCGATCCTCAAGGACTGGCAGCAGGACGCGATCCGCGGCAAGGTGATCCACGTCGACCTGCAGGAGGTCCGCCTCGACCAGCCGATCCAGGCGCAGGTCGTGGTCGAGCTCGTCGGCGAGCCCGCGGGCGTGAAGGAGGGCGGCGTGCTCTCCCAGGTCGTCCGGGAGATCAACGTCGAGGCCCTCCCGATGGAGGTGCCCGACCGGATCGAGCTGGACGTCAGCGACATGGCGATCGGAGAGACGCTCCGTCTGGCCGACCTGCCCGCGCGCGAGGGCGTTGTGTACCTCGACGATCCCGACGAGACCGTGCTCGCGAACGTGACCGTGCCGAGCCGCGTGGTCGAGCCCGAGGACGTCGTGGCCGAGGAGGAGGAAGGCGCCGAGGCCCCGCCCGACGGCGAGGCCCCCGAGGGCGGCTCCGAGGCCCAGCCCGAACCGACCGCGGACGCCGCCGGATCACCCGGAACCAGCGAGGGGTAACAGCGAAAAGGCGGGTTTAGATGCCTCTCTTCCGCCGGGGCGAGAGCGTCTCGACGATCGCCCTCCTCGTCGCGGGACTCGGCAACCCGGGGCCCGCCTACTCCCGGACGCGCCACAACGTCGGCTGGCTCGTGGCGGACGAGCTCGCCCGGCGGCACGGAGGTTCCTTCCGCGCCAAGTTCTCCGGCCACCTCGCCGAGGTGCGGGTCGGCGGCGGCCGGCTCGCGTTGCTGAAGCCCGAGACCTACATGAACGAGTCCGGCCGGTCGATCGGAGCGGCGGCGCGGTTCTTCAAGGTCGACCCGGCCGCGATCCTCGTCGTGCACGACGACGTGGACCTCGACGAGGGTCGCCTGCAGGCCCGTCTCGGCGGCGGCCTCGCCGGACACAACGGGCTCCGTTCGATCGCCGCCGTCCTTCGCACCCAGGACTTCCTGCGCCTGCGGATCGGCGTCGGACGGCCGGGCCGCGGCGATCCGCGCGGGATCGCGGACTACGTGCTCTCGAGCTTCGAGCCCGAGACCGACGTCGGCGCGATCGTCGCCAGGGCCGCCGACGCGGTCGAGGTGACGGCGATCGAGGGCCTGGAGCTGGCGCAGCAGCGCTTCAACTGACCAGCGCGAAGTGCCGGAGCTCGATCCCCGACATCGAGACCACCCGCTCCTCGACCTTCTCGCCGGCGGCGAGGACTGCGCGCGCGGCCTCGGTGAGCAGGATCTCGCCGTAGTCGGCGACGTCCTCGCCGAGCTTGCAGGCGAGATTGACCTCGCTTCCCATCGCGTCCTCGGCCCCGATCAGCAGCATCGGTCCGAAGCCGATGCCGATCGAGACGTAGAGCTCCTCGCCCTCAGGCAGCGCCACTCGCGCCTGCTCGAGGGTTTCGACGACCTCCCGGCTCGCCGTAACCGCCTCCTCGACCGACCGGAAGAGGCAGAAGAGGTTGTCCGCCTCCGCCTTCACCACGTCGCCTGCACGCTTGGCGACGAGCGGCGTCACCAGCGCCCGGACGCGGCGGATCACGAGCAGGCACTCGATGATCCCGTACCTCCGCGTCGCCCGAGAGAACCCGCTCATGTCGAGCACGAGCATCGCGCGCTCCTCGACGAAGCCCGAGTCGATCCGGCCCTGGAGCTCGGGGCGGCGGCCCGGCTCAGCGAGGATGGTGTCGAGAAGGCTGTCGAGCTCGTCTCGACCGGGCACGCCTCGATTCTACGCTCCTGTCACGCATCTACACTTCGCGCGCCCGGAACCGCCGGTTCCGGGTCTTCGTCATGGACCGGCCCGTCCTCCACGCGTTCGTCCGGGAGCTCGTCGCGAGTGAGCGACTGCGCACGTTCGCGGAAGCGCTGCCGACGCGCGCACGGGTGTCCGAGCCCGCGCTGCCGCTCCTCCTCGCAGCGCTGCACGAGCATCTGGCCCGCCCGCTCGTCTGTCTGCTGGCCGAGGACGCGGACGCGCGCGACGCCGCCGACGCGGCCGCCTGGTTCCTCGGCGAGGGCCGCGTCGCCCTGCTGCCGAGCCGGGGGGTGCACTGGGGGTCCGGCCTGGAGGCGCCGCCGCACCTGGTGGGCGAGCGGGCTCGCGCGCTCGACGTGCTCGCGACCGGCGGGCTCGTGTGCGCCTCGGCCGCCGCTCTCGCCGAGGGGCTGCCTCCGGCTGGCGCGAGGCCGGGGCCGCTCCGGCTGAAGCCGGGCGACGAGCCGGGACTCGAGGAGCTGGTCGAGCACCTCGCGCTCGCCGGGTACTCGCGCGTCGAGCAGGTCGCCGAGCGGGGACAGCTCGCGGTTCGAGGCGGCATCGTCGACGTCTTCCCGACGACCGGCCGCGAGCCGCTCCGGATCGAGCTCTACGGGGACGAGGTCGAAGGGATCCGGGCGTTCTCGCCCTTCACGCAGCGGGCGCTCCACCCGGTCGAGCAGATCGTCGTCTACCCGGCCGCCGAGCGCCGGCTCGACCTCGTCGAGCCCTGGCTCGAGGACGAGCCGCGCCCGGAGCCGCCGGACCTCGTGCCGCCGCTGGCCGACGGCCCGGATCTCGTCTGGCAGGCCGACGAGGTGCGGCAGGTCTGGACCGAGGAGTTCGGTCGCGAGTTGCCGCTTCGGGCCGTCACCGAGCTTGATCCGCTGCCCCAGGGGCAGCCGTTCGCGTTTGAGGCTCAGCGCCCCGCGCTGACTGCCCGCGGCCTCGCCGAGGCCGAGAACGAGCTCGCGGCCTACGTCCACGGCGGCAACCGCGTCGTCGTCGCGTTCCCGCACCCCGGTGAGGCGCTGCGCACGAGGAATTTGCTGCGCAAGGTCGCCGCCGGCGACCTCGCCCCCGGGGACGGGCTGCCGCGCGAGGCGGGCGTGCACTTCGCCGTCGCTCCGGCGCGGCGCGGCTTCGTCTGGCGGGAGCTCGGCCTCGTGCTGCTCCCGGACACGCAGGTCTTCCGCAAGCGGCCGCCGAGGGCGGACGCGCGGCTGGGACGGGCCCTCCAGTCGTTCTCGGACCTCCGCACCGGCGACCACGTCGTGCACGAGGACCACGGCATCGGCAGCCTGCTCGGATTCGAGACGAAGGCGGTCGCGGGCGTCACCCGGGACTACCTCTTCCTGGGCTTTCGCGGGGACGACCGGCTCTACGTGCCGCACGAGCAGATCGGCAAGGTCTCCCGCTACATCGGCGCCGACGCGCGCACGCCTGCGCTCTCGAAGCTCGGCGGCAAGGCCTGGGACAACCTGAAGACGCGGGCGCGTTCGGCGGTGCGCGAGCTGGCGACCGAGCTGATCGCCCTGTACGCGCAGCGCCAGCAGGCGCCCGGCTTCGCCCACGACCTCACCTCCGACTGGCTCGAGCGACTCGAGGCCGGCTTCCCCTACCGCGAGACGGAGGATCAGGCGCGCGCGATCGAGGAGGTCAAGGAAGACCTCGAGGCGCCGCGCCCGATGGACCGGCTCGTCTGCGGCGACGTCGGCTTCGGCAAGACCGAGGTGGGCGTTCGCGCCGCGTTCGCCGCCGCGCTGAACGGCAAACAGGTGCTCATGCTCGTGCCGACCACGATCCTCGCCGAGCAGCACTGGCACACGTTTCGCGACCGTTACCGCGACTTCCCCGTGCGGGTCGAAATGGTCTCCCGCTTCAGAAGACCGTCCGACGTCAAGCAGGTGCTGCGGGACTTTGCCGAGGGAAAAGTCGAGGTCCTGATCGGCACGCACAGGGTCCTGTCCCGCGACGTGATCCCCAGGGAGCTCGGGCTCGTGATCGTCGACGAGGAGCAGCGCTTCGGGGTGGCGCAGAAGGAGCTTCTGCGTGCGCTGCGCCTCGAGGTGGACGTGCTGGCGCTCACGGCGACGCCGATCCCGCGCACGCTGCACATGTCGCTCTCGGGCCTCCGCGACATCTCCGTGATCGAGACGCCTCCTCAGGGGCGCCGCCCGATCCGGACGCATGTCGGCGAGTTCGACGAGGAGCTCGTGAAGACCGCGCTGGAGCGCGAGCACGCCCGCGGCGGCCAGTCCTTTTACCTGCACAACCGCGTCGACTCGATCGACGAGGCGGCCCGGAAGCTGCAGCTCTCCTGCCCTGGACTCCGCTTCCTCGTCGCCCACGGACAGATGCGCGAGCGGGAGCTGGAGGAGCGCATGCTCGCCTTCCTGCGGGGCGACGCGGACGTGCTCGTCTCGACGACGATCATCGAATCCGGGCTCGACATCCCGCAGGCGAACACGCTGATCGTGGAGCGCGCCGACGCCTTCGGGCTCGCCCAGCTGTACCAGATCCGCGGGCGCGTGGGCCGCTCGGACGTCCTGGCCCACGCCTACCTGTTCTACCCCGCGGCGAGTGAGCTCTCGCCCGAGGCCAGGGCCCGCCTCGCGACGCTCGCCGACCACACCGAGCTCGGGGCCGGGTTCGCGATCGCGATGCGGGACCTGGAGATTCGCGGGGCGGGCGACCTGCTCGGGGCGGAGCAATCGGGCCACGTCGCGGCGCTCGGCTTCGAGCTGTACGTCGAGATGCTCGGCGAGGCGGTGGCCGAGCTGCAGGGGCAGCGGCGGCCGGTGGCGCGGCCCGTGCGCGTCGAGGCCCAGGTCGACGCCTACGTGCCGGCGGCCTACGTTCCCTCGGAGGCGCAGAAGATCGACCTCCATCGCCGGCTCGCGCTCGCCGAGTCCGAGGACGAGCTCAGGGAGCTGCGGGCGGGGCTCGAGGACCGGTACGGCCCGATGCCCGAGCCGGTCGGGAACCTCTTCGCGATCCAGGAGGCGAAGCTGAAGCTGGCCGCGCTCGGGGCCGACTACCTCGTCTTCCGCGGAGGCCGCGCGAGCGTCGGGCCGCTGGTGCTCGGCTCTGGGGAGCTACGGGAGCTGCGCGGCCTCGTCGACACGGCGGTCTACGCCTCGTCCAGACAGGAGCTGTCGCTTCGGGACGCCGGCCGGCTGAGCGACGACGGCGGGTTCACGGGAGCGCTCAGGCTCGTCGATGCTATACTCGACGCGCGTCGCGCAGCGTGAACGAATCCGCTGCAAGGGCGCATTTTTCATGAGGAATTCCCTCCGCCCGCCCCTCCTCCTCGCAGTCCTGCTCGCCCTCGTCGTGTCGGCGTGCGGCGGCAGCTCGTCGCTGCCGAAGGACGCCGTGGCGAAGGTCGCGGGCAAGGAGATCAAGAAGACCGAACTCGACGCGCTGCTGACGCAGGCCCAGAAGAGCTACAAGACGCAGAAGCGGCCGTTCCCGAAGGCCGGGAGTCCCGAGTACCTCCAGCTTCAGGCCCAGGCACTCCAGTTCCTCGTCCAGCGCTGCCAGTATCAGCAGAAGGCCGACGAGGCCGGCGTCACCGTGGCCCCGAAGAAGGTCGAAGACCGGCTGAAGCAGATCAAGAAGCAGTACTTCGGCGGCAGCGAGAAGCGCTACAAGGCGGAGCTGAAGAAGCAGGGCCTGACCGATGCGCAGGTCCGCCGCGACATCAGGGCGCAGCTGATCTCGGAGGCGCTGTTCAAGCAGCTCACCGACACGGTGAAGATCACCGAGGCGGCGACGCGCGCGTACTACGACGAGCACCCGGAGCAGTACTCGACGCCGGAGTCCCGCGACGTCGCGCACATCCTCGTCAAGAAGAAGCCTCTGGCCGACAGGCTCTACGCGCAGGTGAAGAGCGGCGCCGACTTCGCCGCGCTCGCGAAGAAGCACTCCCAGGATCCGGGCTCGAAGTCCCAGGGCGGCAAGCTCACCGTCTCCAAGGGGCAGACGGTGCCGGAGTTCGACAAGGTTGCGTTCTCGCTCGAGACCGGCCAGATCGCGAAGCCCGTCAAGACCCAGTTCGGCTTCCACGTGATCAAGGCCCTCTCCGCGATCAAGCCGCGCAAGGCGACGCCCTACAAGGACGTCAAAGAGGCGATCCGCCAGCAGCTTATGTCGACCAGGCGGACCGAGCTGATCACGAAGTGGCAGAGCGACCTGAAGAAGGAATACGAGGACAAGATCACCTACGCGAAGGGCTACGAGCCGCCCGACACGAGCACCACCGGGACGACCACCGGCACCACGGGCACCACCGGCACCACCGGCGCGACCACCACTACGGGGTGAGCCGGTGAGGCAGGGTCTCGGCGACGCCCTGCTCGAGCTCCAGGAGTTGACCGAGCGGCTGCGCCGCGACTGCCCCTGGGACCGCGAGCAGACGGCCCGCACGATCGTCCCGCACACGCTCGAGGAGGCGTACGAGGTCGCGGATGCCGCGACGGACGGCGATCCGGCCAGGCTGGTCCACGAGCTCGGGGACCTCCTCTTCCAGGTCTACTTCCTGGCGCTGCTGAGCGCCGAGCGCGGCGACGGCGGGCTCGAGGACGTGGCGCGCGCCGTGCACGGCAAGCTCGTGCGGCGCCACCCGCACGTCTTCGGGGACGCGGAGGCGCGAACGGCCGGCCGGGTGCGTGAGCGCTGGGAAGAGATCAAGCGCGGCGAGGGCCGGGCGGGAATCTTCTACGACGTGCCCCAGGCGCTGCCGGCGCTCCTGTACGCGCGCAAGGTCCAGCGCCGGGCCGCGGCGGTGGCCTTCGAGTACCCCGACACGGCCGGGGCCGTGGCCGACCTGGACGACGAGGTGCGTGAGCTGAAGGAGGCAGTCTCGGCCGCGGGCGAGCGCCCACCCGAGACTGAGGCCCCCGTCGAGGTGTTCGGCGAGCTCGGTGACGTTCTCTTCGCCGCCGTCAACGTCGCCCGTCACCTGAACGTCGACCCCGAGCTCGCGCTGCGCGCGGTCACGCGGCGCTTCGTCGAGCGGGTCGAGCGCGCAGAGGAGCTGGCGGGAGACGAAGGACGATCATTCGCGGACCTGGCGCTCGAGGACAAGGAGCGGTACTACGACCGGGCGAAGGAGGCGTTGCGGTGAGAGGCGGACGGAGCCGCATCGGGGGCCTGCACGCCCGCCAGATCCTCGACTCGCGCGGCAATCCGACGGTCGAGGTCGAGGTCGAGCTCGATTCCGGTGCCCGCGGACGGGCGGCCGTGCCCTCCGGCGCCTCGACCGGCAAGTTCGAGGCGGTCGAGCTGCGCGACGGCGACGAGCGCGCGTACCTCGGCAAGGGCGTGCTCCGGGCCGTCCGGAACGTCACCGCCGAGATCGCGCCCGCGCTCGAGGGTCAGGACGCGCGTGACCAGCGCGCGATCGACGCGCGGCTGATCGAGCTCGACGGCACGCAGAACAAGTCCCGCCTCGGCGCGAACGCGATCCTCGGGTGCTCGCTCGCAGTCGCGAAGGCTGCCGCGGCGGGGGCGCGGATCCCGCTCTACCGCTGGATCGGCGGTGTCGACGCGCACGTGCTGCCGGTGCCGATGCTGAACGTCGTCAACGGCGGCGCGCACGCCGACAACTCGATCGACTTCCAGGAGTTCATGGTCGTTCCGGCCGGTGTCGAGAGCTTCGGCGAGGCCCTGCGCGTCGGCTCCGAGGTCTTCCATTCCCTGAAGCGCGTCCTCGACGAGAGGGGCCTGGCGACCGCGGTCGGCGACGAAGGCGGTTTTGCGCCCGATCTCCCCGGCACGGAGGGCGCGATCGAGGCGATCCTCGAGGCCGCGGAGCGCGTCGGCCATCGCGAGCGGGTCGCGATCGCGCTGGACCCGGCGGCGACGGAGTTCTACCGGGAGGGCGGCTACCGCCTCGAGGGCGAGGGTCGCATCCTGGACGGCGACGGCATGATCGACCTCTACGCCGGACTCGCCGACCGCTTCCCGCTCGTGTCGGTCGAGGACGGGCTCGCCGAGGAGGAGTGGGGGGCCTGGCGCGCGCTGACCGAGAAGCTGGGCGACCGCCTCCAGCTCGTCGGCGACGACCTGTTCGTCACGAACGTCGACCGGCTCCGGCGCGGGATCGACGCAGGGGTCGGAAACGCGATTCTGATCAAGGTGAACCAGATCGGGACGCTGACCGAGACGCTCGACGCGATCGCGCTCGCCCGCCGGAGCGGTTACGCGTCGGTGATCTCTCACCGCTCGGGCGAGACGGAGGACACGACGATCGCCGACCTCGCCGTCGCCACGGGAGCAGGCCAGATCAAGACGGGCGCTCCGTCGCGAACCGACCGGGTCGCGAAGTACAACCAGCTCTTGCGGATCGAGGAGGAGCTCGGCGCCGCGGCGGTGTATCCGGGCTGGGACGCGTTTCCGCGGGCAGGCCGCTCGGGGTAGTGGACGGACACGGCGGACCTGCCGGTGGGCGGGGCCGGGCTTGCCCCGGCGGGAGCCCGCGCTTCTGCCTGTGCGCGAGGAGTGCAGAGGAGCGGGCTCGCGGGGGAACCATGGGTTCCCCCGCGTCGAACCAGCTGCTGCGGATCGAAGAGGAGCTCGGGGCGTCCGCCGTCTACCCGGGCTGGGACGCGTGTCCGCGGGCACGCCGCTCGGGGTAGTGGTCGAATGGAGATCGAGCGATTTCTCGACGACCTGCCGGGGCGCTTCGACGACTTCCCCGCGTCGGAGGAGCCCCGCGACCCCCGCTACCGCGAGGTGCTCGAGGCCGTGCCGGGCCTCGCCAGGCCCAACAACCTCGCCCTCCTGAACCTCGCCGCGTGCCTGCTCCCGCAGGGCGAGAGCTACGTCGAGGTGGGGACGTTCCGCGGGACGAGCCTCGTCGCCGCGATGCTCGGCAACGAGGCCGACTTCGTCGGCATCGACGACTTCTCGTTTCGCGACGGCACGCGTGAGCAGCTGGAGCGGAACCTCGGCCGCTTCGGGCTCTCGGGCGCCACGATCCTCGAGGGCGACGCGTTCGAGCTCGTGCCGGCGGGCGCCCTCGGCGACCGGCGCGTCGGGGTCTACTACTACGACAACGGCCACGAGTACGAGCAACAGCTCGAGGGGCTGCGCATGATCGAGCCGTACCTGGCCGACCGCGCGCTGCTGATCGTCGACGACTCCGACTGGGACCGCGTCGCGCGCGCCACCGCCGACTACCTGGAGTCGCAGCCGCGCGCGCGGCTCCTGCTGGAGCTCGGCGGCAAGGACCGGGGCGCTCCGGCATGGTGGGAAGGCGTGCAGGTGCTGGCCTGGGAGGCCTGAGCGAGCGAGCCGTGTCGAGGGCCGGCGCGCGCGCGACACGCTTCCGGCACACACGAGTGCGCCGCCGAGGGCTAGGCTCGAAGCGGGGGAGAACATAAGGGGGTCCCCCGGGGGAACTGAAGCGCCAGAGTCGCCTCGAGGCGGCCATCTCTCGCGCGGCGAGCTCAGAAAGTAAGCCGTTCGCCCCGAATGAGCCACCGAATTGACCGCTGGAATCCACCCCTCTGGTTCTGACTTTCCCAGAGGGCGGCGGGTCCCCCGCCGCCCGCTTTCCCCGAAGGGGGTGCCCAGGTCGGCCGAAGTGCACAGCACTTCGGCCGAGGCCGAAGCCGAGGGCGGAGGCCGAAGCCCGGGGTACGCTTGGCGGATGGCCCCACCGGTGCAGCTCCGGCGGACGAAGATCGTGGCCACGCTCGGTCCCGCGACCGCGACGCGCGAGCGCGTCCGGGCGCTCGCGGTGGCGGGAATGGACGCGGCCAGGCTCAACTTCTCGCACGGCTCGCATGCCGACCACGGCGAGCGAGTACGCATCGTGAGGGAGGTCCAGGAAGAGGTAGGCCGGCCGATCGCGCTGATCGCCGACCTGCAAGGGCCCAAGCTGCGAACCGGGGCGCTGGCGGCGCCGCTGACGCTCGCGACCGGCTCCGAGGTGGTGGTCGCGGGCGAGGAGTACGCGACCGACGGCGACCTCCCCGTCAGCCCGTCGGTGATCGGTGAGATGCTCCAACCGGGCCACGAGGTCCTGATCGCCGACGGGCAGATCCGCCTGCTCGTGCGCTCGGTCTCAGCCGGCCGGGCTCGCTGCGACGTCGTCGCCGGCGGAGCGGTGCTCTCCCACAAGGGGGTGAACGTCCCGGGCGTCCCGGTCCCGATCCCCGCCCTCACGCGCAAGGACATGGACGACCTGGATTTCGCCCTCGACCTCGGCGTCGACTTTGTTGCCCTGTCCTTCGTCCGCTCCCCCGCCGACGTGCGCGACCTCCGCGAGCTGATCGCGGCTTCGGCCGCACAGGCGCACGTGATCGCGAAGATCGAGAAGGCCGAAGCGGTCGACGCGCTCGGCGCGATCGTGTCCGAGGCCGACGCGCTGATGGTCGCGCGCGGCGACCTCGGCGTGGAGATCGGGCCGACCGAGGTCCCTTTGCTCCAGAAGCGGATCATCCTCACCGCGCTCGAGCGCGGCAAGCCGGTGATCACGGCGACCCAGATGCTCGAGTCGATGGTGCACGACCACCAGCCCTCCCGTGCGGAGGCAAGCGACGTCGCCAACGCGATCCTCGACGGCAGCTCGGCGCTGATGCTCTCGGAGGAGACCGCGATCGGCGACTATCCGATCGAGGCGGTCGCCTTCATGGACCGGATCGCGCGGGCGGTCGAACCGAGCCTCGGCTACCGCCACGAGCTGCCCGAGGCCAGCGAGGATCCCACCGTCGGCCAGGCGATGTCGAATGCGGCGTGCGATCTGGCCGAGGCACTCGGTGCCGCCGCCGTGCTGGTGCCGACGTTCTCCGGGAGGACGGCCTCCGCCGTCGCCCGGCTGCGGCCTCGCCGCCCGATCATCGCCCTCACCCACCACGTCGAAGCCCTGCAGCACCTCGCGCTCGAGTGGGGGGTGACGCCGCTCATGATCCCGCAGTGCAACGACGTGGAGGATCTCTGGGCCCGCTCGCTCGAGACGGCCCGTGCCAGCGGGCTCCTCGCCTCCGGCGACAGGGTCGTGATCACGGCCGGCACGACCGTGAACCTCCCCGGCGGCACCAACGTGATCAAGGTCGACGTCGCCTGAGGGCGGCCTGCCGGAGGACCCCGGCCGGGCGCGGCGAAGACGTCGACCCCGTGGCTCGACGCCCTCGCCCCCTCCGCCGCCAGCTGCTGACACGCTGGCTTCCCCTGGTGGCGCTCGCGCTGGTCTCGCTGCTGTACTACAAGCCGATCAGGACGTACCTCGACACGCGGGAAGTGGTGGCGGAGCGCAGCGCCGAGGTGCGCTCCCTGCGAGCCGAGAAGCGCGCGCTCGAGGGACGCCTCGCCCGCACCGCCGTCGACGAGGAGCTCGCCCGCCAGGCCCGGAGGCTCGGGCTGGTGAAGCCCGGCGAGCGGCTGTTCATCGTCAAGGGGATCGGCGCTTGGCGCCGCGCCCGCGCCTCACGGCCCTGAGCGGGCGGACGCCCTCGGAGGAGGACCGCGCCGCCGTCGAGCGGCAGCTGGGGCGCCCGCCGCGCGCCTTTCTCCGGGTCGCCCTCCGCTGCCCTTTCGGCCGCCCGGCGGTGACGGAGCAGGCCCCGTACGATGCCGCCGGCGAGCCGTTCCCGACCAGCTACTACCTGACGTGCCCGCACCTCGTCGCCGCGGTGTCGCGGCTCGAGGCGGCGGGCGGCGTGGAGCGGTGGACGGCCGAGGTCGGACGGGACCCCGCGCTGGCCGGGAGCCTCGAGCGGGCGGAGCAGCTGCAGCGGGAGCTGCGGAGACGGCTCGCCGACGGCGAGGTCGGCACCGAAGGAGGCGCGTCACTCGACCTCGGCATCGGCGGGGCGAGTCGAGGCGGGAGCCTCAAGTGCCTGCACGCGCACGCCGCCTTCGCGCTCGCCCGCCCCGGGTACGAACTGGGCGAGCGCATCGTCGGCGAGCTAGATCCGCTCTGGCCCGAGCGCTGCTGTTCGAGCGCGTAGCATCCACCGCCCGTGCCCGCCGCGATCCAGACCGCCCGCCACCAGTGGGAGGAAGGGCACCGCCGCCTCGAGGCTTTCGCCTCGGACCGCCGCCGGTACGAGCGCCTGCTCGCCGAGGTCGAGCTCGTCACCGAGGAGCTGGCCCGGCGGGTCGGCCAGACCTTCGACCTCGCCGACCTCGCCCGGACATACGCCGAGGCCGACCGGTGGGTGGGGGAGGTCGTCTCGGACCGGCGGCTGCCCGGCTTCCACCCCCAGGACCTGGCGACGGCACAGGACGCTGCCTTCCATCTCTACGCCCGCGGGGCCCGCGACTTCGCGCCGTGAGCCAGCTCGGGTTGCCGCGGTCGCGCCCACGGTCCCCCCGCTCGACCGCGCCGGGGCGGCTCTGGCGCGTGCTCGCCGCCGCCGCGCTCGTCGCAGGATCATTCGGGCTCGGCCTCGCGCTGGGCCAGGCGCTGGGCGACAACCCCGAGCCCGGGCTTCGCACGGACGTGCGCACCCTGCGTCCGGTGACGCTGCCGCCCGAGCGGTCGACCGTCACGGTGACGGTGACGACGCCGTAGGAAGAGCGTGCAGGAAAGCACACTTTTCGATAGATTTACGCGTGCATGAACTCGAGCCGTCCGCTGGGGAGGGGCAATGTGAGGTCGGCAGAGGTCGAGTGGCGCACCCTGGGGCAGGCGGCTTCCTACCTCGGTGTCGCTCAGAGCACGCTGCGCAAGTGGACCGACTCCGGGCGCGTGCCGGCGTTCAAGACGCCCGGCGGCCATCGACGCTACCGCCGGACCGATCTCGACGCCTTCCTGGCGCAGTCCGGGCCGTCGCCCGAGCCGGGCGGTCCCGTCGTCCTGATCGTCAACGACGACGACGGTCTGCGCGCCTTCGTTCGAGCCAACCTCGAACTGGACGGCTACACGGTTCTCGAGGCCGGCAGCGCGGAGCAGGGTCTCGAGTTGCTCGAGCAGCAGGTACCCGACCTGATCCTCCTCGACGTGATGATGCCGAAGGTCGACGGCTGGGAGATGCTGAGCCGGGTGCAGGAGCGCCACGGCGTCGGCCAGATCCCCGTGCTCATGTTCAGCGGCAAGGTCGACGAGCAGTCACTCGAGCAGGCGACTGCCCGGGGGGCACGTGGGTTCCTGGCCAAGTTCGACCCGCAGCAGCTGGTCGAGTCGACGAGGCAGATCCTGCCGATCTGATCGGTCTCGATCACCGGCTCGAGCGGTGGGTCGTCGAGCACCGCGCAGGCTGGCTCGACCCCGTGTTCCAGGGGCTCTCGCTCGTCGGCACTCTGGGACTGGTCTGGATCGCCATCGGCGCCGTCCTGGCGCTGCTCTCCCGCTCGCCGCGGATCCTCGTCCTCGTCGCCGCGGCTTCCGCGCTGGCCAACCTCTCCGCTTACGGCCTCAAGCTCGCGGTCGACCGCCCCCGCCCGCCGGTGCGCTACGCCGAGCCCGAGCCGCTCCTCCGCGTGCCCGCCGACCCGTCCTTCCCCTCCGGGCACGCGACGATGAGCTTCGCCTGCGCGCTGTTGCTCACCTGGTCTCGTCCGCGCCTCGCGCCGTTCCTGTTCGCGCTTGCCGCGGCCGTCGCCTGGTCGCGGGTCTACGTCGGCGTCCACTATCCCCTCGACGTGCTGGGCGGGGCGGCGCTCGGACTGGCGCTCGCTACAGCTCTTCGTTGGCTCGAAGGAGTCCCGCGACGGTCAGGACGGCGGCGGCGGCGAGGCTGATCCAGAGGCCGATGCCGCGGTCGGCGAAGGCGAATTCGTCGGGGATCGCGATCACCCGGATCAGGACGAGGATGATCGCGAGCGCCCCGAGCGCGATCACGAGGATGCTCTCCGGGACGCTGGCCGGGAGCTCGACGCCGGCGGCGCGAAAGCCAACGAGCACGAGCACCGCGACGCCGATGAAGAAGACGAGCTTACCGAGCAGGCCCGTGTGCCAGGCGATCACCGCGACCGTCGGCCCCTCCACCGAGCTGCCGGCGTACCAGTCGGTGAACGCCGACACCGCGAGCACGAGCCCTGCGACACCGGTTGCCCGCTCGCCGAAGGCCCAGAATCCCGGTGGCGTGCGGGGCAGGGGCGTGGGAGCCTCGGGCGGACGGTGCACGCGCGTCTGCCGTGGGGGCGGAATCGGCGACGGGGTTTGCATCTGCAGCAGTATGGGCATTCTGTTGGGCAGACGATCGGTCACCCCGAGAGGAGCGCGCGATGCTCGAGCTGGAGACACTGGACGGCGGCGCGGACTACGTTGAGCTCGTTCCCGCGGGGACGAGCGCAAAGGGTGAGTACCACTGCGCGGAGTGCGGCTACGGGGTGACCGTGCACAGTGCGCTGCCGGTGTGCCCGATGTGCACGGGGAGCTCGTGGGAACAGAGCGGCTGGAGCCCGCTCGCCCGCGCGGCCGCAGCCGCCGCTCGCTAAAGGCCGAAGAGGCCCTGCACCTGCTGGCGCACGGTGAGCGCGAGGTAGACGCTCGCGGCGGCCAGGACGGCGAGGACGACCCAGAAGCGGATGCGCGCGCGCCGCGTGCTGCGGCGGCGGGCGATGATCGCCTCTCGCCGGGCCCGGTGGGCGCGGTACGCGCGCGCGACTGTGCGAGGGTCGGTCGACACCGGTTCCTCGACCGTGGGCTTCGTCCGAGTTTGTCCCCGCACCGGCTCAGTGTAGTCCGATTTGCGGGGAAATCCGTTCGCGTGATACTTGCTTGCCGATGCAGAACGCACGTGGAGCTCCCGCGAGCGCCGAGCCTGGCTCCGAGCTCGTCCCCTGCGAGAGCCTCCACACTGCGCTCGCCGCGATCGTCAACGCCGCGGCAGCCGCGACCGGCGCCGACCTCGTGGTCGCGCGCATGCTCGAGCCCGGCGAGGGGGGGCACCTGGCGGCGCGGGCGGTGACTGGGAGTTCGGCCGCGTGGCTGGCGCAGGTGACCGGCTCACGCGTCGAGGTCGACGATCTCCGAAGCGGGGAGGCGGCGACGTTGGAGACAGTGTCGAGCGGACTCCGGCGCCTCGCCTCGCGCCTCGACGCGGCCGCCGTGCTCCAGCTTCCGGTCCTGGACGGAGACAGCCCGGTGGGGTCGCTGGAGCTGCTGCGCCGCGGCCCCGCGTTCTCGGAGCAGGAGCGCGTCGCGGCCCGGCTCGCGGCCGGCCAGTTCGTGCTCGCCCAGCGGGCCTTCGCCGGCGAGGGCGCTGGTGGGGCGCTCCCCGCGCCGAGCACCCTCGAGCTGACCGGTGAGGCGCTCGTCGCCGCCTTCGCCGCCGATGCCGGGGCCGACCAGATCGTGCGGCTCGCCGCCGAGGCGGCGGGCGCCGCCGGCGCGCTGCTCTGGCGGGTGGACGACGGCGAGCTCGCGCTGGTGGCCTGGTTCGGGGTGCCGGTGACGGAGCAGGTGCTCGACGAGGCGTCCTCGCTGGCGACCGCGGCGCTCCAGTGGCACGAGCCGGTGTCGGCCGGGTCGGAAGGCGCGGGCCTCTGGCCTGGCATCGTCAGGACGGCGGGGATCAAGCTCGGGCACCCACCTCTCGGCCTGCTGCAGCTCGGCTACGCCTCCGGGGAGGCTCCGGCCGCAGACGAGATCGCCCGCCTGGCGACGTTCGGAGCGCGCGCGGCGCACGCGCTCAGGTCCGGGCACCGCGCGCGCGGGCAGGCCCAGGAGCTCGAGCGGACGCAGGCCCTCCTCGCCATCGTGGGGCAGGCGATCGCGCGGCTGTCGCTGGCGCACACGCTCGAGACGGCGGTGGAGCAGGTCACCTCCCTGCTCGGCGTCGAGCGAGCCGCGGTCTACCTGCGCGAGGGGGGGCGGCTGCTGGCGGCCGCGGGCCGCGGGCTCGTCGGCCCGCACACCCGGGTCGCCGAGGGCCTGCTCGACCTGGCCCTCGGCACCTTCCGCGCCCGCGGTTTCGTCGCGGTCGAGGACGCCGCGAAGGAGCTCAGGGGCCGCGAGCTGCGGGCCGCCGTCGCCGACGCGGGGCTCGACGCGGCCGTGGCGCTGCCGCTGATCGCCCACGAGGAGGTGATCGGACTGCTCGCGATCTACCCCGAGCGCGGGCGGGTGCTCTCCGAGCACGAGGCGAGCCTGCTCGGTCCTCTCGCGGATCAGCTCGCCGTCGCGGTCGAGAACGCCAGGCTGCACGAGCAGGCGAAGGCGCTCGGCCGGGAGCTCGAGTCCGCGCTCGCCGCGGAGCGCCAGGCCGCACGGCGCCTGCGCGCCCTCTACGAGGTGTCCCGGTCGTTCACGCAGAGCCTCTCGGTCGACGCGACCCTCGAGGCGGTGGCGAGGACCGCCGTGGAGAACTTGGGCGTGGACGCCGCCGTCCTGCGGGCGCCGGACGCTCGCGGCGAGTCGCTCGTCACCCAGGCCGTGCACGTCGCCGACCCCCGCCTGGAGGCGGTGGTCTCGGCGATGCTGTCCCGCGCCCAGGTGCTCTCGCACTCGGCGCTCCAGTCCCTGTTCCACCGCGGTGCACCCCTCATGCTCGACGCGGGCCGGGCGGAGAGCCTCGGCGGCTCCTTCAGGCTGCTCGTCCCGTTCCTCGAGAAGGGGTCCACGGTGGTCGTCGTGCCCGTCTCGACTCCGGCCGAGGTGCTCGCGACCCTGACGTTGATCTCGCTCGACCCGGGCGAACCGATCGGCCCGGACACGGTCGACATCGCACTCACGATCGCCTCGCAGGCGGCGCTCGCGCTCGAGAACGCCCACCTCTACCAGCAGCAGAAGCGCTTCTCCGACGCGATGCAGCGCTCCCTCCTGCCCCGGACGAAGCCCGCGGTTTCGGGCCTCGAGCTCGGCGTCGTCTACGAGTCGTCCTCCCGCATGGACGTCGGCGGCGACGTCTACGACTTCCTCGCGCTTCCGGACGGTCGCCTCGCGGTGCTGCTCGGCGACGTGGCCGGACACGGCATCGACGCTGCGGCCGACATGGCGATGGCGAAGTTCGTGTTCCGCTCGCTGGTGCGGGAGCACCCCGAGCCCGGCGACTTCCTGGCGCATGCGAACGAGGTCGTGGCCGGGGAGCTGGCGGTCGGGAAGTTCGTGACGCTGCTCTACCTCGTCGTCGACCCGGTGCGCGGGGAGCTGGCGTCGGCGAGCGCCGGGCATCCGCAGCCGCGGCTCGTGACCGCGGACGGAGGCGTGCGCGCGGTGCCCGCGATGGGCCTGGCGCTCGGGATCGAGCCCGGCCAGCGCTACGAGGAGGCGCGCGAGGGGCTTCCGGTCGGCTCGGCAGTCGTCCTCTACACCGACGGCGTGCTCGAGGCGCGCCGCGACGGCGATCTCTACGGCGCCGAGCGCCTCGACGCCTTCCTCGCGCACGCTGCGCGGCTGCCGGCGCAGGAGCTGGCCGCCGAGCTCCTGGCGGAGTGCCGCCGCTTCGCCGGCGGCGACCTGGGCGACGACTGCGCCATCGTCGTCGTCCGCAACACGGGTTGAGGTCCTCGCTTTGCCTGCTCAGGGCTAGACTTCCGCGGGTGCTGAGATCCCGGTCGACACCGCTTCTCGCCGTGCTCGCCTGCGCGGTCCTCGTCCCGGTTCCCGCGGTCGCCGGAACGGCGATGCTGCCGCCCGCAACGGGGACGTGGGGAGCGGCGAGCCCGAAGCTCGAGCCGAAGCCGAAGCCGACGCGGATCGCGCCCGGGGTGACCGTGGCGGGCATCCGGGTCGGCAAGCTGACGCCCGCGGCGGCCGAAGCCCGGGTCCGGTTCCGCATCGGGGCGTCCCTCCCCCTGCGGGCGGGGAATCTGAGGATCCGCGTACGCCCGCTCCAGATCGGGCTGCGGCCGTACGTCCGCAGCGCCGTCCGCGCCGCCTTCCGCGCCAGGCCCGGCACCCGTGTGAAGCTGCGGGTGCAGGTGCGCGGAGCGGCGGTCCGGGCATACGTCCGCCGGGTCGCGCGGCGCTTCGCGCGCGAGCCGCTGAGCTCGCAGCTCTCGTTGCGCGGCATCCAGCCGTACCTGACGCCGGCGGCGCCGGGGCGCCGGATCAGGGTGGAGCGGGCCACCCGGGCGATCGTGTTCGCGCTGAACCACAATCAGCGCCGGCTCGTGCGGCTGCCGGTGGAGCGGACGGCGCCACGCGTGACGAGATCGAGCTACGGCCCGGTGATCGTGATCCGGCGCGGCTCGAACCAGCTCCATCTCTACGCCGGGATGAAGCCGTGGCGCGTCTTCGGCGTCGCCACGGGACAGGCGAGGTACCCGACTCCGCTCGGCCGCTGGCACATCGTCGTCAAGTGGCGCTGGCCCTGGTGGTATCCGCCGGCCTCCGACTGGGCCAAGGGCCTGAAGCCCGTCCCGCCCGGGCCGGGAAACCCGCTCGGGACCCGCTGGATGGGGCTGAGCGCGGAGAGCGTCGGCATCCACGGGACGCCCAACGGGAGCTCGATCGGCTACTCGGCCTCCCACGGCTGCATCCGCATGCACATCCCCGAGGCGGAGTGGCTGTTCGAGCAGGTCGAGCTCGGGACGCCGGTCTACGTCGTGCCCCAGTAGTGGCCGGGCGCGTCAAGCTCGGTGCGCAGGCGATCGCGGTCGCCGCCGTCGCGGGCCTCCTCGCGCTGCTCGTGTGGAAGCTCGCCCACCAGACCGAGCCCGCCAGGGGCGTGGCGCCGAACTTCACACTGCCCCGGATCGACGGCGGCGGCGGCGTCGAGCTCGCCTCGTTCCGGGGCCGGGCGGTCGTGCTCAACTTCTGGGCCTCCTGGTGCATCCCGTGCAAGGAGGAGGCGCCGCGCCTCGAGGCGGCCGCGCGGAAGTGGGCCGGTCGCGGCGTCGTCGTCGTCGGCATCGACTCGCAGGACTTCAAGGGCGACGCCCGCCGGTTCGCTCGCCGTTACGGGCTGACCTACCCGCTCGTCCACGACGGGCCGGGCAAGACGCGGGCACGGTACGGCGTCACCGGGTTCCCCGAGACCTTCTTCATCGACCGGCGGGGAAACATCGTCGGCGAGCACATCCAGGGCCCGGTCACCGACGAGCAGCTGGAGGAGAACATCCTCCGCGCGTTGGGCGCGTGAGCCTCGCAGCCGCACTCGGCTCGCTCGCGCTCGTCCTGACCCTGTCGGCTCCCGCCCTCGCGAGCGAGCGTCACCCCACCCTGGCGGAGCTCGAGCGCGAGCTGATCTGTCCGACCTGCCAGACGACCCTCGACCAGTCCGACTCGCCGATCGCGACCCGCATGAAGGCCTACATCGCGAGGCGGATCGCAGCCGGGGACACGAAGAGCGAGATCAAGGCAAAGCTGATCGAGCAGTTCGGCGAGGGCATCCTCGCCGAGCCCCCGAAGCGCGGGTTCGGCCTGCTGGCCTGGCTGCTGCCGCTGGTCGGCGCGGCGACGGGCGCCGTCGCGCTCGGAGCACTCGGGTGGCGGTGGACGCG
>JBHEMU010000110.1:0-12740 GCA_046262415.1 Gaiellaceae bacterium
CACGCTCGCCGGAATCAAAGAACGCATCCTCCAACGCTTCCTCTGCCTCGCCGCCTGCATCAACCTCAACCACCAACTCGGCCGATCCAGCCGCGCACTCGTCGACTATGTCGCCTGAACGCGTGGAATCACTCATCTAGATCGGGGGCCGCATGCCCCTGCCCGCCGGCGTCCTCGGCCCGGGCACGTTCGGCCAGCGGAAGACGAGGGGCTCGCGGCCCGGCTGCACGACCCACGCCTGGCCCGTCTCCGGCGAGCGGGCGGCCCTCAGCACGGCTCCGGCGACGTCGTCGGCCCGGAGGAGCGGGAACCCCGCTGCCTCGATCGAAGCCCGGTCGCCGTCGGGAAGCATCGGCGTGTCGGCGATGCCGGGGTTGACCATGTTGATGCGGATGCCGCGCTTCGACAGCTGTGGCGCGACGCTGCGCACGAAGCCCACCACGGCATGCTTCGTCAGCGCGTAGACGGGGTCGCCGTCCATGGCGACGAGCCCCGCGAGTGAGGCGGTGGCCACGATCGCGCTGCCGGGCTCCATCACGCGCGCCAGGCGGCGCACGCCGAAGACGACGCCGTCGACGTTGACGCCGACCGCGCGGCGGTACGCCTCGTCGCTCAGCTCTGCCAGGTCTCCGGTCCCGGTCAGGACGCCCGCGTTCAGACAGGCGAGCTCGACGGGGCCGACCTCGTCCCACGCCCGCGGGTCGGCGCCGTCGAACCCGTCGCGCAGGTCGAGCACGCGTACCGCCGCGCCGGCGCCCTCGAGCCTGGCCACGATCGCGGCGCCGATGCCGGAGGCCCCGCCGGTGACGAGCGCCGTCCTAGGGAACAAGGACGACCTTCCCCACGTGGCGGCGCTCCTCGACCAGCCGGTGCGCCTCCGCGGCCTCCGCGAGGGGGAACTCCGCGCCGACGACCGGCCGGAGCACGCCCTGCTCCCACAGCGCCGAAATCTCCGCAATCGCCGCCTGGACGAGCTCCGGGCGGTGCGCGATCAGGCGGCCGAGGTAGAAGCCCTGCACGCCCGCGTTGCGACCGACGAGGAGCGCGGGGTCGACCGGCTCCCAGAGCCCCGCGGCGTAGCCGATCGCGACGATCGTCCCGAGCGGCGTCAGCGCCCGCAGGCTCGCCGCGAAGACCGGCCCTCCGACCGGGTCGACGACGACGTCGGCACGGACGTGCTCCGCGAACTCCTCGTACGAGTACGCCTCCTCCGCGCCGGCGGCGCGGGCGAGCTCCCGCTTCTCCGCCGAGCCGGCCGTGGCGACGACTCGCGCGCCGAGGTGCCGGGCCACCTGGACCGCCGCCGAGCCGACGCCGCCCGCGGCCGCGTGCACGAGCACCGTGGAGCCGGGCTCGACGCGCACCTGTCGCGTCAACGGGATCCACGCCGTCAGGAAGGTCATCAAGAACGAGGCCCCCTCGACGAACGACGCCGACTCCGGCATCGGGACGAGCGCCTGCTCGTCGACCGCGACCCACTCGGCGTAGCCCCCTCCGCGGGGAAGGGCCAGCACGCGCCGCCCGTCCACCTCGCCGGCGACCTCGTTCCCGAGCACCGTCGGCAACTCGGGGGCCTGCGGGTACCGGCCGAGCCGGACGAGCACGTCGAGGAAGTTGACGCCCGCCGCGCGGACGCGCAGGAGCACCTGTCCGTCGCCGGCGACCGGCTCGGGCACCTCTGCGGGCTCGAGCTGCTCCGGGCCTCCGATCGCGCGCAGGACGACGGCTCTCACGACGAGGCGATCGTAGTGCGTGCCGGGCGTTGCCGCCCGGGCGCGCTACCGGTAGCGTGTGCCCCGCACGATGGCGGATCCCCCCGCACCGCGCCCCCGCCGCTGGCTGCCAGTGCTGGTCCTCGCCGCGCTCACGCTCGCGGTCGCTGCTTTCGGGGGCCTCGTCCTGCCCCGTTTCGCGAGCGAGGGGATTCCCGCGTCGATGGTCGGGAGCAAGGTCGATCCGACCGTTCGCCTCGTCCGGGTCGAGCGCGACCGGCTCTGCCAGGACCGCGCGCGTCAGGCGGCGCAGGTTCCGGCGCTGGTTACTCCGGCCGACCGGTAGTCGCCCGGCCGCGGCAGGCACCGCGCTCCATCTCTCCGGTTCTGACTCTCGCAAGGAGGGGTGGCGGCTCCGCCGCCGCCCCGTTATGCCGAAGGCACAAACCAGGTCGAGGGCCTACCTCCCGAGCGTCGCGGGCCGCCGGCCGACCTTCAGCTCGACGCGTCTCGGCCCGAGCGAGTCGACGAGCTCGAGCGCGATGCGGTCGCCCGGATCGAGTCCGCGCAGCACGCGCGAGACGTCCCCGGCGGAGCGGACGGCGGTGTCGCCCGCCCGCACGATCACGTCTCCCTCGTGCAGGCCGGCCGCCGACGCGGGGCTCGCCGGGACGACCGAGACGACGACCGCACCCCGCACCGAGGGGTCGAGGCCGAGCTGGGCGGCCGCCGCCGACGAGTCGACCGACGCGAGCGAGACGCCGAGCCACGCGCGACGCTCGGCCGGCTTGCTGCGGATCTCCTGGATCACCGGCAGCGCCTCGTCGATCGCGATCGCGAAGCCGATGTTCTCGGCCTGACTCGCCTGCGCGGCGGCGGTGTTGATCCCGACGAGGCGGCCGGCGACGTCGACGAGCGCACCGCCCGAGTTCCCGGGGTTGATCGCCGCGTCGGTCTGAAGCAGGCCCTCGAGCGTCGGCCCGTCGCCGGTGCTGATCGTGCGATCGAGGCCCGAGACGATTCCGCGCGTCACCGTCGGGCCGCCCAGTCCGAGCGGGAACCCCACCGCCAGCAGGCCGTCCCCGAGCCGGAGCGACCCCGAGCTGCCGAGGCGGACGGGGGCGAGGTCGCGCGCGGACACGCGCAGCACGGCCAGGTCGCGCTCCGGCGCAGTCCCCACGACCTCCGCCCGAAGGGGCCGGCGATGGCGGCGGTCGTTGAACGCGACCGTGACCTGCTTCGCCTCCTGCACCACGTGGTAGTTGGTGACGACGATTCCCAGCCTGTCGACGACCACCCCCGAGCCTTCGCCGCGGTCCCCGCCGAACGTCGTCGTCCGGACGTTGACGACCGAGGGGAGCACGCGGGCGACCACGTCGGCCTCGCTCGTCCCGGCCTGCGGAGGCGGCGGCGGGGGCGGAGGCGGGGTCGTGCGTGCGGCGGGCGGCGGCGAGGTGGTCGGAGGCCTCGCGCTCTCGGATCCTCCGCATCCCCCGGCGAGGAGCGCCAGTCCGCCGGCAAGCCAGAGCAGCCGTGTCTTCACGGCAGCCGCTGCAGCCACCGGACCGACAGCAGGCCGGCTCCGAGCAGCAGGAGCGCGGATCCGCCGAGCAGGTACGAGGTGGCCTCGCGCAGCTCGCGCGTCCGCCCGAGGCGCGAGCCCAGGCTCTCGTAGACGGCGTTGAGCCGATCGCCGCTGCGGGCCTCGAAGAACTGGCCGCCCGTGAGGCGGGCGATGCGCTTCATCGTCGGCTTGTCCGGCGGAACCGGGATCGTGCGGGTGTACGGCCCGCGGTCGAACGTCACCTCCCCCTCCGGCGTTCCCAGCGCGACCGTGTAGACGGGGATCCCGAACGACTTGGCCCGCTGCGCGCCCTCGAGCGGCTGCAGCGTCCCTCTCGTCTGGAAGCCGTCGGAGAGCATCACGATCGCCGTCAGGGGACGATTCTTGCCGGCGTCCGCGGGCGCGCCCGGGCCGCCGCCGTCCTCGGGGGCCGTCTCCCCCTCGCGTCCGACCTCGACCGACCGCGCGACCGCGTCGCCGATCGCGGTCCCCATCCCGGGGGAGAGCAGCAGCAACGCCTCGCGCACGAGCTCGCGGTCGTGGGTCAGCGGCGTGAGCACGAACGTCTCCGACGAGAAGGTGACGAGCGAGACGCGGTACTGCTTCGGCAGCCGTTCGAGGAACCTTCGCACCGCTTCCTGCGCCGCCGCGAGGCGGGTCGGCTTGACGTCCTCGGCGAGCATCGACCCCGAGCTGTCGATCGTGACGACGATGCTCGCCTGCTGGCGGGCGACGGACACGTTCACGCGCGGGCGGGCGAGAGCCGTCAGCGCGAGCGCGAGCGCCAGCAGGAAGAGCGCCGGCGGCACCCAGCGCCGCCAGGAGGCCGAATGACCCGCCACGGCGGCCAGCACCTCGAGGTTGGTGAACCGGACCGCGAACCGCGCCCTGCGCCGCTCGAGCAGGAGGTAGGCGGCGAACGCGAGCGGGACGAGCGCGAGCGCGATCAGGAGCAGCGGCCAGCGGAAGCTCATCCGGGCCCCCTCGCGCAGACCGCGTGCACCTGCACGGCGACGTTCGTCCCCCGCGGGATTCCCTGGCGGCTCGCGGCGACGAGGATGACGCCGCCGCGCACCGCCCGCGTGACGCGGACGAGCGCCAGCTCGCGCGCGGCCGGCGGCCGCCGGGTGAAGAGGCCGGCGGCGTGCGAGACGCCGAGCAGCCGCTCGCCGCGCCGGCAGCGGTGGCTCGCGCGCGTGAGGGAGCCGGGCGCGAGGCGGAGCGTGCGGACGCGCAGGACGGTCGGCTGCCCGGGGCGGAACGCGGCCGCACGCGTCGGCGTCCGCGCGCCCCCGCCGCCGACGACGCAGCCGATGAAGGGACGGAACGTCTTGGGGCGGCGCTCCCGGCCGGTGTACCTCCCGGAGAAGAGCACGGCGTCGCGCGTGGTGATCCCCGGGTTGACGGGGCTGCCCAGCAGCCCGTCGAAGTCGATGTCGAGCTCACGGTCGTCGAGCCGCGCGTCGAGCCCGGCGACGATCCCCCGGGGGCAGCGGAGCTGCCACTTCGCCGCCCGCGTCGAGGCCGGCACGACGACCCAGGGACCGGGCACGGAGATGCACGCCATCAGGCCCCGGCACTCGTCCGCGGCGCGTCCGGCAGGCGCGGCGAGCGCGACGGCGGCCGTAACGGCCAGGGCGGCGGCGAGGGCTTTCACGGCAGCCTCCGGAAGAGTACGGCCGACAGGAGCCCTCCGGCGAGCATCAGGAGCGTCCCGCCCGCGCCGAACGCGAACGTGATCTCGGTGCGCTTCTTCGTGCGGCCGAGGCGGGAGCCGAGCTCCTCGTACACGGCCGCGAGCTCCTCCCCGTCAGGCGCCTCGAAGAAGCGCCCGCGGGTCGTCCGGGCAACCGCGCGCAGCGTGTCGGGGCTCGGAGGAACCTGGATCCGCTCGATGAAGCCGCCCACGTGCTTCACCTCGACGATCCCCTGCTCGGTGCCGACGAGGATCGTGTGGACGGGGACGCGGAGCCGCTGCGCCCGTCGAGCGGCGACCGTCGCGTTCACACGGCCGCCCATCTGCGCTCCGTCCGAGATAACGAGGACGGAGACCGGCGGGCCGCCTCGCCGGGCGCTGACCTTCGCGACCTCGAGTGACCGCACGATCGCCTCGCCGAGCGCGGTTCCCTCGCCCGGCCGCAGCGCCTGCAGGGCGGCGTGCGTGACCGAGCGGTTCGCGGTCGCCGGGGAGACGGCCCTGGCGGTCGAGGCGAAGGCGACCACGCCGACCCGGAACCGCTTCGGCACCCGCTCGAGGAACATCCGCGCCGCGGCCTTCGCCGCCTCGAGCCGGCTCGGCTCGACGTCGGTCGCCGCCATCGACCGCGACGTGTCGATCGCGAGGACGACGGTCGCCTGCTCCTGACGGACGGAGATGCTCGCATGCGGGCGGGCGACGCCGACGAGGAGCGCGATCGCGCCGAGCAGCATCACCGCCGCGGGCAGGTGTCGCAGCCGCCCCGGGGCCCGGTCGACGACGTTCGGCATCAGCTCGCGGCTCGAGAAGCGCTCCTCGACGCGCCCGCGCGCTCGGTGCAGGAGCACGTACGCGGCGATCGCCAGCGGCACTGCGAGCAGGCCGAGCAGGTACAGGGGGGCCTCGAAGCTCATCGCCGGGACCGCGGCGGCCGGCGTCGGAGGAACCGCGCGAACGAGTTCAGCCAGTCGCCGGACGTCGAGAGGGCGACGTGCTGGACGCCCGCGGCGGCGAGCTCGCGCTCCAGGCCCCGGCGCTCCTCCGCCGCCGCCGAGGCGAAGCGCTCACGGAGCCGCCGGTTGCCGGTGTCGACCCGGAGCTGCCGGCCGGTCTCGGGGTCGACGAGGCGCAGCTCGCCCACGTCCGGAAGCTCCTGCTCGCGCGGGTCCCGCACCTCGATCGCGAGGACGTGGTGCCGTCCGGCCAGGTCGAGGAGGGGCCGCTGCCAGTCACGCGGGCCGCGGAAGTCGGAGACGACGACGACGAGCGCGCGCTGGCGCGCGAGCTTCCCGGCGCGGCGGAACGCGGCCCCCAGCGACGTCGCGCCCGGTCTCCCGCCGGCGGGATCCTCGCGCAGCTGCGCCAGCAGCCCCAGCATCCCGACGCGACCCGGGCGAGGGGGAAGCTGGCGTGCGTCGCCGCCGCCGAAGGTGACGAGGCCCAGGCGGTTGCCGCGGCGCGTCGCCGCGTAGGCGACCGCGAGCGCCACCCCTTCGGCCACGTCGGCCTTGCGCCGGTCCGCCGTCCCGAACGCCATCGAGGGCGAGGTGTCGAGGAGCAGCCAGGTGACGAGGACGCGCTCGGCCAGGTGCACGCGTACGTGAGGCTGGCCTGTCCGGGCCGTGACGTTCCAGTCGATCATCCGCACGTCGTCCTCGCCGGGCGCGTACGGACGCACCTGCGCCAGCTCGGTGCCGCGCCCGATCACGCTCGACCGATGGTCGCCGGCGAGGAGGGCGTCCACGCGGCGGGCGATCGTCAGGTCGAGCGCTCGGAGGAGCGCCTCGGGCGTCGGTCCCGGGCCGGGCCGCGACGCCGTGCGCTCGCGGGCGGACAGCAGCCCCCTCGTCAAGCGGCGACCCCCCGGGCGAGGTCGAGCTGCGGCGCCGGCACCGCGGCGAGGACCCGGTCGAGGATGTCGTCGGGGGCGCGATCCTCGGCGAGCGCCTGGTAGGTGAGCACCAGCCGGTGGCGCATCGCGTCCTTCGCCAGCTCGGTGACGTCCTGGAGCAGCACGTAGCTGCGCCCGCGCAGCAGCGCGAGCGCCCGCGAGCTCTGGACGAGGCTGATCGGCCCTCGAGGGCTGGCCCCGAAGTCGATGTAGGGGGCGAGGTCCGGGAGGCCGGCGTCGGCGGGCCGCCTCGTCGCGGAGGCGAGCGAGACCGTGTAGCTCACGATCGACGGGTCGACGTACACTTCGCCGACCGCGCGCTGGAGCGCCCGGAGATCGTCCAGCGAGAGCGCCTGCTCGAGGTCGGGCGGCGCCTCGAGCGAGCGGGCGACGACGGTGAGCTCCTCGTCGTGCAGCGGGTAATCGACGAGCACCTTCAGCATGAAGCGGTCGATCTGCGCCTCGGGCAGCGGGTACGTCCCCTCGGACTCGATCGGGTTCTGCGTCGCCATGACGAGGAAGGGGTCCGGGACCGGGTAGGTCGTACGCCCGATCGTCACCTGCCGCTCCTGCATCACCTCGAGCAGCGCCGACTGCACCTTCGCCGGGGCCCGGTTGATCTCGTCCGCGAGCAGGAAGTTGCAGAAGACGGGGCCGAGCTCGGTGTCGAACTGCGCCGTGTCCGCCCGGTAGATCCGTGTCCCGACGAGGTCGGAGGGGACGAGGTCCGGCGTGAACTGGATGCGGCTGAACGTCCCGCCGAGCACGTTCGCGGCCGTCTTGATCGTCAGCGTCTTGGCCAGCCCCGGCACGCCCTCGATCAGCAGGTGGCCGCCCGTGAGCAGGCAGACGAGTACCCGCTCCAGCATCAGGTCCTGCCCGGCGATCACCTTCCTGATCTCGAAGAGCGCCCGCTCCAGCTGCTCCTTCGCCTCGGCCGGGGCCGGCGCGGGCGTGGTCGTGGTCTCGGTCACGTCGTCCTCCTCGTCGGTGGCTACGCGCTACTAGACCAGCGGCGCGGTAAAGGCCCGATAAAGAGGAGTCCGTACCATTCGCTGCGATGCGCCTGCTGGTCGTCGAGGACGAGCCCGACCTGGCCGATGCGCTCGCGCGCGGGCTGCGGCGGGAGGGCTACGCCGTCGACGTCGCCCGCGACGGCGAGGAGGGCTACGTCAAGGCGCGTGTGCACCCCTACGACCTCGTTTGCCTCGACCTGGGCCTCCCCGGCCTCGACGGCCGCGCGGTCTGCCGGCGCCTGCGAGCGGTCGAGCGCCCGGACGGCGTCCCACGCCCGCGGATCCTGATCCTGACGGCGCGCGACGCGCTCGAGGACCGGATCGCCGGGCTCGACGACGGCGCCGACGACTACCTCGTGAAGCCCTTCGCCTTCGGCGAGTTGGTGGCGCGGATCCGGGCGCTCCTCCGGCGAGACTCGCCGCAGGCCGGCGCCGTGCTCCGCGTCGGCGACCTCGAGCTGGACGGCCCGCGGCACGAGGCGGCGCGGGGAGGGACCGCCCTGCCCCTGACGCCGAAGGAGTTCGCGCTGCTCCGCTACCTGATGTCGCGCCCGGGCGAGGTGGTCTCGGAGGGCCAGCTGCTCGCGCACGTCTGGGACGAGAACGTGGATCCGCGCACGCGAACGGTCCGGGTGACGGTGATGACGCTCCGGCGCAAGCTCGCGGAGGCCGGCGGCGGCGAGCAGCCGATCGAGACCGTGGTCGGCGCGGGCTATCGCCTCCGCGACCGCCCGTGAGGGTGCCGGTGCCCGCGTGGGCGCGCTCGATCCGCTTCCGCCTGACGCTGCTGTATTCGGCGGTGCTCTTCCTGCTCGCCGCCGTGCTGGTCGTCTCGCTGTACGCGGGCCTCTCCTACAGCGTGCGCGACGAGCCGGTGTCCCGCAGCGACCGCATCCGCGTCGTGCTCCGCGACGAACCCGCCGGAAGCGGGCGCACGTTCGTGGACGTCCGCGAGTTCGAGCGGCGGGTCAACGAGCACACGCTGGCGAACCTCCGCACGTTCGCGTTCGGCGCGCTCGGGGCGCTCTTCCTCGCCAGCCTCGGCGTCGGCTGGATCGTCGCCGGCCGCGTGCTGTCGCCGATCGCGCGCATCACCGCGGTCGCGAACGAGATCCAGGCCAGGAACCTGGCCCGCCGGATCGAGCTGGCCGGGCCGGACGACGAGCTGCGCCGGCTCGCGGACACGTTCGACTCGATGCTCGCCCGGCTCGAGTCCGCGTTCGCGGCGCAGCGGCAGTTCGTCGCCGACGTCTCGCACGAGCTCCGCAACCCGCTCGCGATCATCCAGTCCAACCTCGAGGTGGCGCTCGCGGACGCCGAGGGCACGCCGGAGGACCGCCGCGAGGCGGCGCAGGCGATCGGGCGGACGCTGGCCCGGATGGCGCGGCTGACCGACGACCTGCTCGCCCTCGCACGCCTGGAGCAGCCGGACCGCGTCCGCGAGCCGGTCGACCTCGCGGCGCTGCTCCGCGAGGCGAGCGAGGAGTTCCGCGCCGCCGCTACGGTCCGCGACCTCGAGCTGGAGCGGCCCGTGCGCAGCGTCGTCGTCGCGCCCGGCGAGCGCGACCTGCTCAAGCGCGCCCTGGCGAACCTGCTCGACAACGCGGTGCGCCTGGCGCCGCCCGGATCGAGGGTTCGCCTCTCCGCGGGCGCGCGCGACGGGTGGGTGTGGCTCGCGGTCGCCGACGAGGGGCCAGGTATCGCGCCCGCCGACCGCGAGCGGGTCTTCGGCCGCTTCTGGCGCGCGGACGAGACGCCCCGGCTGGGCGGCGGCAGCGGCCTGGGACTCGCGATCGTCCGGCAGATCGCCGAGCGTCACGCGGGCGGCGTGCGCGTGTTCCCGGCGGCGGGGGGAGGCTCGACGTTCGTGCTGTGGGTGCCAGCCCGCGAGGGCACCCGCGAGGTGCCCGAGCTCGACCCGACAGCTACGCTGTAGCGAGATGGGCTTGCTGACCAGGCTGCGCCAACGGCTCTTCCGCCGCCGCGGGCCGGCGCACGAGGAGCGCAATCCGGGCAGCGAGCGAAAGGTCGACTACCGGGACGCCATGGCCGCCGGCGGCAGCGACTCCGGCAACATCCCGCCCGGCTACGTCAAGTCCTACGACGAGGGCCGGCCCAAGCACTGAAGGTCGGCGCTTCGCTCGGCGAACGGACTGTCAGACGCTGTCCGCCTCGTCCAACAGTTCCTTCGGGAGCGAACTTGCGGCTCGCGTGACCTCGATCCCCAGGAGTCGGCCGCACCGGATCGGGTGTTGACGTAGAACGACGCGCCCTGCGGGCTGGTCAGCTTCCGACGATCGTGTTGTGGATCGGCGAGATGTCCGGCTCGCCGACGTCGATGCCCTCCTCTTGGAGGATCGGCATCAAGGTCCGCCCGAACCGCTCGAAGTCCTCCTGCGAGTCCCACACGTCGAAGACGTGCAGCCCCCCGCCGACCTCGAACGCGCTGTGGTACGAGCGGCCGGGCGGCGAGCCCTGCCCGGACTCCTCGAGCCGCCGCGTCACGCGGTCGTACTGCTCTGCGCTCATCGAGTCGGGGTGGAAGTAGATGCCGAGTGCCATCGGTAGCGCCTCCTTGGTCAAGGGACGCTCAATCCTACGCCGGTGGGATCTGCCTCGGTCAACACCACCGGCGGCGGCCGGCTCGGCTGGGTCAGGCGCCGGCGGGCCAGTGATCGATGCCGAGGCCCTGCATCGGGAAGTCCTTCGGGTTCCCGGTCGCGAGGCGCGCGCCCGCTGAGAGGGCGGCGGCGGCGATCAGGCAGTCCGCCTGGGTGAGCATCCGGCCGATCGCCGCGAAATCTCGTCGCCACGCACCCGCCTGCCACCCGGCGCGCTCCGAGCGGGACGACGCGAAGGCCCGAGAAGAGAGTCTCCGCCGCCGGCTGCTCCGTCTCCCGCAGCCCGCGGACGGTCTCCTCGATGGTGATCGCGCACACGCAGGGTGCGTCTCCCGCTGCGCGGAGGCCACGAAGCCCGTCGACGGCCCGCGGCCGCCCGCGCAGGAGGTCGATCACGACGGTGGTGTCGAGCAGGACCGGAGCCACTACCCCACGCGGGGCGCGTCCGCGCGGCGCTGTTCGCGCACCCAGCGGGCGGGGTCGCCGTCCCACTCGTGGCCGGCGTCGTCGATCGCCCCGAGCGACGACTCGATCAGCTCCCAGCGACGCTCGTCGTCGAGCGCGTGGCGAACCGCCCGCGCCACGAACCAGCTTCGCCGTCTCGGACCGACACGGCGGTCGAGCTCCCGGACGAGATCGTCGTCGAGGACTATGTGCATACGCACGCACACAGCCTTGCACATACGTGGTCGCTACGAGACCGTGGTCGGCTCCCCCGCGAACTGCTCCCGCAGCGCGGTCTTCTTGAACTTGCCGACGCCCGTCTTCGGGATCGCCTCGACGAACTCGAAGCGCTCCGGCAGCCACCACTTGGCGAAGCGCGGGGCCAGGAACTCGCGCAGCTCGTCCGGGGTCGCCGTCTGCCCGGCGCGCAGGACGACCACGCCCATCGGGCGCTCGAACCACTTCTCGTCGGGCACCCCGATCACCGCCGCCTCCGCGACGACCGGATGCCCCATCAGCGCGTTCTCCAGCTCGACGGAGGAGATCCACTCGCCGCCCGACTTGATCACGTCCTTCGTGCGGTCCTGGATGTGGATGAAGCCGCTCGGGTGCATGGTGACGATGTCGCCCGTCTTGAACCAGCCGTCGTCCGTCCAGCGGTCCGCCTGCTCGGGCGTCTCGTAGTAGCCGGAGGCGACCCAGGGCCCGCGGATCTCGAGCTCGCCCATCGTCCGGTCGTCCCACGGCACCTCCTTGCCGTCCGCGTCGCGGGTGCGGAGCTCCACGAACGGCAGCGGCATGCCCTGGAGCGAGATGTAATCGAGCTGCGTGTCCCAGTCGGCATGCCGCAGGTCGCCGGGCAGGTCGGACACCGACGCGACCGGGGAGGTCTCGGTCATGCCCCACCCGTGGACGACGTTGAGGCCGTGCCGCTGCTTGAACGCGTCGATCATCGCCCGCGGCGGCGCCGAGCCGCCGATCAGCATCCCCTTCATGTGCGAGAGGTCCCACTTCCCGGGGCTCGCGTCGAGCTCCGCCAGGATGCCGAGCCAGATCGTGGGCACGCCCGCGGTCCACGTCACCTTCTCCTCCACGAAGTCCTCGAGCAGGCTCTCCCCGTCGAGGTGCGGGCCGGGATAGACGATGCCCGCTCCGGTCATGGCGGCGATGTAGGGATAGCCCCAGGCGTTCGCGTGGAACATCGGCACGACCGGCAGGAAGACGTCCTCCTCGGAGAGCGGGTAGCCGAGCGGGGCGCCCGAGGCGACGCCGAGCGTGTGGAGGATCGTCGACCGGTGCGAGTAGACGACGCCCTTGGGACGACCCGTCGTCCCGCTCGTGTAGCACATCGCCGCCGCCTCGTTCTCGTCGAGCTCCGGGTCTCGCCACTCGTCCGGCTCCGCCGTGGCCAGCAGGTCCTCGTAGGAGTCCTCCACGACGAACACGTGCTCGATCGTGGTCTCGTCCTTGAACTGCTCCAACACGGGGAGGAGCGCCCGGTCGACGACGACGACGCGGTCGCCCGCGTGGCTGGCGATGTACGCGAGGTCGTCCCGATGCAGGCGCAGGTTGAGGGTGTGGAGGACGAAGCCGCCGCACGGGATGCCCAGGTAGCACTCGAAGTGCTGGTAGTGGTTCCAGCAGAGCGTCGCCACCCGGTCGCCCCGCTCGAGGCCCAGCTTCTCAAGCGCGACCGCGAGCTGGCGCGAGCGCCGGCAGAGGTCGCCGTACGTGTAGCGGTGGAAGCTCTTGTCCGGCAGCCGCGTGACGATCTCCTTCGCCGGAAAGTAGGTCTC
>JBHEMU010000111.1:0-6566 GCA_046262415.1 Gaiellaceae bacterium
GCACGGGCTTGCCCGTGCTCCGTCTGAGCCGACCGCACGAGCGCATCCGGGTAGAGACCACACTCGTAGGCGTCGCTTGCGACGCCGACCTCAGGAGCACGGGCTTGCCCGTGCTCCGTCTGAGCCGACCGCACGAGCGCATCCGGGTAGAGACCCACGCTCCTAGCACCTTCCGTAGACTCGGCGGCCGGATGGCCGCCGAACGCACGCTCGTCCTGATCAAGCCCGACGCGGTGCGGCGCTCGCTCGCCGGCGAGATCCTGGCGCGCTTCGAGCGCCGCGGCCTGCAGATCCGCGAGGCGAAGCTGCTCACGGTCGACCGCGACCTCGCGGAGCGGCACTACGCCGAGCACGGCGAGAAGCCGTTCTTCGGCGAGCTGGTCAAGTTCATCACCTCGGCTCCCACGCTCGCGCTCGTACTCGAGGGAGAGGGCGCGATCGCGGCCGTGCGCACCACGATGGGCGGGACGAACCCCGCCGCCGCCGCCCCGGGCACCGTCCGCGGCGACCTCGCGCTCTCGATGCCCGACAACCTCGTGCACGGATCGGACTCGCAGGAGTCGGCCGAGCGCGAGATCCGGCTCTGGTTCTCGCCTTGAGCTCCCCCACGGGGCTCTCCGAGCACGCCGAGCGCAACCGGCGCCAGTGGACGGAGTACGCGCCCGAGTACGCAGAGAAGGCGCCCGGAAACTGGGCTCGGGAGGAGATCGTCTGGGGGGTGTGGGACGTGCCCGAGACCGAGGTCCGGGCGCTGCCGGAGGTGGACGGGAAGGACGTGGTCGAGCTCGGCTGCGGCACCGCGTACATCTCCGCCTGGCTCGCGAGGCGCGGCGCCCGTCCCGTGGGCGTCGACCTGACCCCGGCGCAGCTCGACACCGCCCGCGCGATGCAGGGACGCTTCGGGCTCGAGTTCCCGCTCGTCGAGGCGAGCGCCGAGGACGTGCCGCTTCCGGATGCGTCCTTCGACCTCGCCGTCTCGGAGTACGGGGCGTCGATCTGGGCCGACCCGTACCTCTGGATCCCCGAGGCGGCCCGGCTGCTGCGGCCGGGCGGCGAGCTGGTCTTCCTCGTCAACGGCACGATCGCGATGCTCTGCTCGCCAGACGAGGAGGTGCCGCCGGGAGCGGAGCTCCTGCGCGACTACTTCGGCCTGCACCGCTTCGAGTGGCCCGAGGACGAGTCGGTCGAGTTCCACCTCGGCTACGGCGACTGGATCCGCCTCCTCCGCGCGAACGGCTTCGAGGTGCTCGACCTGATCGAGCTCCGCGCGCCCGAGGGCGCCCGGCAGCACCACCACGAGGCCCTGCCGACGCCCGAGTGGGCCCGACGCTGGCCGAGCGAGGAGATCTGGAAGGCGCGGAAGCGGTAGGGAGCGTCCATCAGCGCGCGCGTCCGGGATCGCCGTAGAGGCATGCGGCGAAGTACGGATCCGGCTGCGCGAGAGCTGCCGGACGCCCGCGTATGAGCGTCTCGCCCGCGCCGCCGCTCCTGCTCGCCTCGACCTCGCCGCGGCGGCGGGCGATCCTCGAGCAGCTCGGCCTCCCGTTCGAGATCGTCGCGCCGCGCTACGAGGAGGACGACCCGGAGGGCCTTCCCCCGGCCGACCTCGTCCGCGCCCACGCGGCCGGGAAGGCACGCTCGGTCGCCGCCGGGGCCGGCGACCGGCCGGTGCTGGGAGTCGACACGACGGTGACCTGCGACGGCCGCTCGTACGGCAAGCCGGCCAACGCCTCGGAGGCCGAGGCGATGCTGGAGCGCCTGGCCGGGAGGACGCACGAGGTCGTCTCCGGGCTCTGCCTCGTCACGCCCGGCTGGGACGTGGTCGAGCACGAGGTGACGCGCGTCACCTTCAGGCCGCTGACCCCGCGCGACCTCGCCGCGTACGTCGTCGCCGGCGAGTGGCAGGGCCGGGCCGGCGCCTACGCGATCCAGGCTCGCGGGGCGGCGCTCGTCGAGCGCATCGAGGGGGACTACCTGAACGTCGTCGGGCTTCCCGCCGCGCTGCTCGTCCGCCTGCTCGCCGCCCGGTTCGGCGGGCTCTACGGATTCGGGTAGAGGTCCGAGGCAGGTGGTCGTCGCACCGGCGCTCGCCCTTGTGCCTCCGCGTGTCTCGGTCTAACATCGAGCGGCGGCACAAGGGGGTCTACCTTCGCTGCCCGCAGCAGTTTTTGGCCCGTGGCTCGACCCTCCTTGCGGAGGGGTCTACGAAGGAGAAAGGAGCTCTCGTGCATCGAAAGAAACTCCAGCGTCTCGCGGTCGCCTCCGCGGTGGCGGCGTGCGCGTGCGTGTGGCCGCTGGCGGCCGCGCCGTCCAGCGCCGGCAAGGAGCCGCGACCGGCCGGCCCGGACGTCGTCTCCGCCGGCAATCCGTTCTTCGTGGTCCACGTCGAGGAGGCGCCGGGCGACGTGGGCATCTACACGGTGACCACCGGCCCCAGCCACCCGATACCGGGTGCGAACGTCCTGTTCGGCGACGGGAGCCCGTTGACCACCTTCAACTCGGTGCGCTCCTTCACCACCAATACGGACTACGCCCAGCTCTCGGGTCGCTCGTCGGCGAACACGGTCGTCGACCTCGCCCCGTTCGGCACCCTCTCGACGATCGGCTCGACCGGGGTGCGGACCGTCTACGACCTCCCCGGTCCGCCGACCACGCCCGACGCGCTGACCATCGTCTCCGACGTGAACGTCACCGGCGCGACGATGGCGTCGTCCGCCGTGGTCGTGACGACGACGGTGCAGAACAAGGCAGGCCGGCCGACGGTGTCGATCGGCCGGCGCTACCTGTGGGACTACCAGATCGCCGAAGACGATGGACCGACGTTCCAGGCGCAGAACCCGCTCGGTGCCGTCCTCACGAGCGAGGCGGCCTTCCAGCCGCCCACCTTCGGCACGTATCGGATCGAGGACAACGACACGAACCCGACGTCGCCCACGTTCGCGGTCTTCGGCTCGGCGACCGGGCCCCTGGCCGTGTCGCCGACTACCCCCACGCGGCTGCAGTTCGTGTCCTGGGAAGCGGCCAACGACAGCGCCTTCGACTACGTGCAGACCGGGCAATGCGTCTCGGATCCCGCATGTGCGACGAGCTCCGTGGGCGGCGACTCGGCCGTCATGTACCACTTCGGCCACGACGCCGCGAGCGCGACGACGCTCCAGGGCGGGCAGAGCTCGACGGTGAGAGCCGCGATCTTCTACGACGCCCAGGGACCGACTGCCGTCAGGCTCGCGTCGTTCACGGCGAGCCGCGGCGCACGGGGCGCCGTGCTGCGCTGGCTGACCGTCGCGGAGTCCGACCTGCTCGGCTTCAACGTCTACCGCCAGGTCGGCGCCCGGCGGGTCAAGGTGAACCGGTTGATCATCCCGGCCGTGTTCGGGGGGTCGGCGGGCCACTCGTACCGCTGGGTCGACCGGCAGGCGCCGAGGACGGGCACGGCGCGCTACTGGCTCGAGAGCGTCGCGCTGAGCGGGGCCCGGAGCATGAAGGGCCCGATCGCAGCGCGCTGACCGAAATGCCGCACGCCGCGGGCCGACACCTGGCGGTCGGCCCGCGGCGGCTTTTCCACAGGCGTAGCTAGACTCGCCTCTCCGGGCATGGGCATCTTCAGCAACCTGACGGGCTTCGGCGGCCGGGACATGGCCGTGGACCTCGGTACGGCGAACACGCTCGTGTACGTCCGCGGCCGCGGCATCGTCCTCTCCGAGCCTTCCGTCGTCGCGATCGACCAGCGCACCGGCGACGTCCATGCGGTCGGCGTCGAGGCGAAGCGGATGCTCGGCCGGACGCCCGGGACGATCTCCGCGATCCGTCCGCTCAAGGACGGCGTCATCGCCGACTTCGACGTCACCGAGCAGATGCTCCGCCACTTCATCCAGAAGGTGCACCAGCACCGCTTCGCGCACCCGCGCGTCGTCGTCTGCGTGCCCAGCGGGGTCACGGGCGTCGAGCGCCGCGCGGTCGAGGAGGCGACCTTGAACGCCGGCGCGCGCCAGGCCTACCTGATCGAGGAGCCGATGGCGGCCGCGATCGGAGCGGGGCTCCCCGTGGCCGAGCCGACCGGGAACATGATCGTGGACATCGGCGGCGGCACGACGGAGGTCGCCGTGATCTCCCTCGGCGGGATCGTGGTCTCTCAGAGCCTCCGCGTCGGCGGAGACGAGATGGACGAGGCGATCGTCACGCACGTCAAGCGCGAGTACAAGCTCCTGATCGGCCAGCAGACGGCCGAGGAGATCAAGCTCGAGATCGGCTCGGCCTTCGGGATGCGGGACGAGGTGCAGGCCGAGGTCCGCGGGCGCGACATGCTGACCGGGCTGCCGAAGACGATCATCCTCACCTCCGACGAGGTGCGCCAGGCGCTCGAGGAGCCGGTGACGCAGATCATCGATGCGATCAAGTCGACGCTCGACAAGACGCCGCCGGAGCTCGCCGCGGACATCATGGACCGCGGGATCGTCCTCGCCGGCGGCGGGGCCCTCCTGCACGGCCTCGACGAGCGGCTCCGCCACGAGACTCACATGCCGATGCACCTGGCCGAGTCGCCGCTCACGTGCGTGGCGGTCGGCTCCGGCCGCAGCCTCGAGGAGTTCGAGGCGATGCACCGCAGCGCGAAGGCGCGGGCGCGCGGCCGCAACCACCGCGGCTACAACTCGCGGTAGACGTCGATCCGGAGCGGCGATCGAGGAGGGCGGCCGTCCGTGCGCTCGCGGTAGTGCTCGGCTTCCACGGTTGGCGATGAACGGAGGGGCTCCGACCCAGACGAGGCGGCAGGATCGTCGGCGCTGAGACAACTCGAATTCCCAGGAGATCTACCACGGGGGAAACATGGTTTCCCTCGTGGTGTCTGATATGACGACTGGGGCAGCGGATGGGCAACAGCGGCCGCATATCGCTGACCCGCACGGCGTGACGGGGTCGACGGCGGGAGATCCGTTGACGGTGGGGCACAGATTCCTCAGTGAGCGGAGCATCGGAGGCCGACTGATCTGGGAGTTCACGAACGCCGAGCTCGTAGTCGAACGGTGGCCGAAAGAGCACTGCGCGACGCTGGAGGTTGTCGCCCACCTGCTCGGCCTCGAGCACGAGTCGCGCTACCTGGGTCGCGTCAACCGCCGCGGCGTCCAGCTCGGTGGCGAACCCATCCCCGTTCGGCCACAGTTCAGGATGTCGACGTGAACAAGAAGACGAGCGCGAAAAGGCCGCGCCGCCGTTAGATGAACGGCGCTCGGGTAGCGGTTGCGCTGGGCGACTCGAGCTTGCTCGGAGTCACAGCGGGTGACGTGTTCGTATGGGTCGTCGGCGGTCTCGTCATGTACACGGTCGTCCTCTTCCTGCTCGGCTTCATCGTTCAGTTCGTCGAAGGGGGGCGCTCCGGCGACGTGTTCTTCAAGTTCATGATGGCGCTGCCGTTCGTCTTCTCGTTCCTGGCCGGCGTCTTCATCGTGGACCTGGGATGCGGCGCCTACCTCCGCCTGCGCGGCCACCCGTTCCGCTTTCGGCTGCTTCGGCGGGCGTGGTACGTCATCACCGGGCCGCCTCCCCCGCGCCAGATCGCGCCCGAGGAGCTCCGGACGCTTCAGCAGCTCGAGATGTTGACGGCCTCCCAGTTCGAGCTAGCTGTCGGCGACCTGATGAAGGAGATGGGGTTCAAGCGCGTCCGCCAACTCGGCGGCTCAGGCGACCTCGGAGTGGATCTCACCGCACGAGACGCGGAGGGGCGCACCGTCGCCGTCCAGTGCAAGAAGTGGGACAGCGCCGGAACCGTAGGAAGCCGCGATCTTCAGCTTTTCATCGGGATGACAACGACTCATCATCGAACAGACCGCGCAATCTTCGTCTCGACCGCCTCCTACACCAAGCCAGCCAGCGACCTTGCCCGCCAGCACAGCATCGAACTCTGGGACGGTGCCGAGCTGTCGCGCCTGGTGACGCTCTACCGAGGGGAGCCCACGGCAGAGGTCGACGGACGAGCTGGATTCGCAGCACTCGAGAAGGCCGACGCAAAGCTGCGTCAGAAGGAAGAGCGCGAGATGAAGAAGGCCACGGAGGAGGCGGAGCGCCAAGAGCAATACCTGCACGAGCACACCTCGTCGGCCGGTTTCTTTCTACCCGATGCCGCACTCGACCTCGCACGCGAGTCGGCAGCAGACCGCGCGCTGCGTCGACGGCACCCTGGCCGGGAGCCGAGTGACGAGGAGATGGACGAGCTCATCGCGACCGGCTCGCCGGCCCAGCCGGCGAAGCGTTGCGAAGACTGCGGGCAGAAGGTGCCGTGGAACGAGATGTTGCCGGGCCACTACTGCTACGCCTGCGGCCGCGCTGAGCTCTGGATCGCCGACGAACGGAAAGTGATGAGCGTGCGTTCGAAGAAGCGCCGCCGTTTCGAAGGTGCCCGTTAGCCCGCAAAACGCCAAGTCCCGCGAACCCGGAGGCCGCGGCCTTTGGCTCTCAGGCCTCCGATGTTCCAGTCACCTCAGCGGGCGGAGCCGGGCTTGTCCCGGCGGGAGCCCAGAAGGCAGATCGCCCGTGCACAGCGGCGAAGAAGGGGGTCCACGGGGGAAACACGG
>JBHEMU010000112.1:0-12128 GCA_046262415.1 Gaiellaceae bacterium
ACGGGAGCGACGGGACTCGAACCCGCGACCTCCGGCGTGACAGGCCGGCGTTCTAACCAACTGAACTACGCCCCCGGGGCCGGCCCAGTGTAGCGGGCGTCAGACGCGTCTCAGATCTCGGTCAGCCCGAGCTGGCGGAGCAGCGTCACCCCGTCCGAGTAGACGTCCTTGCGCGCGACGAGGCCGTCCCGGAACGGGATCACGTCCATGCCGCGGTACTCGACCGTGCGGCCGGTCGGAAGCACCTCGATTCCGCTCCTGGTCATCGTGCCGAGGTGCGTCCCCCGGGCCGTCCATTCCTGGACGACGAGGTCCTCGCGGAGGTACTGGCGGCGGGTCTCGAACGACAGGTCCGGAAAGACGGTGAAGATGCCCGCGATCGCGCGGCCGATCTGCGCCGGGCCGACGTTGAGGTCGCCCGTCGTGTGGTTCTCGAACACGGAGTCCTCGGTGTGGAAGGCGATGATCGCCTCGACGTCGTGCGCGTTCCAGGCGGCGTTGTAGCGGTCGATCAGGTCCTGGAGCTCCGGGCCGTTCACGGTTCCAGCGTAGTCCTTGACCCCGCCGCGGGGGTCCGCGAACGGCGCGATCGACCCGAACTGCCCGGTCGTCACGCCCTGACGGCGACTGCCGCTGGGGGCCCGCGCGGCGCGGTCCCCAGTCGCAAGCGACGCCTGGGAACGTGGGTCTCTACCCGGATGCGCTCGTGTGGTCGGCTCAGACGGAGCACGGGCAAGCCCGCGCTCCTGAGGTCGGCGTCGCAGGCGACGCCTAGCGCAGCAACTCGAGCGCGGCCAGGGGAGCCTGGAAGGGGGGGATCACCTGCACCCCCGAGCACAGCTCCCGGGAACCGGCGACGAGCTCGCGCGCGACCTCGAGTCCGACCTCGCGCGCGTCCGGCCCCGCGGCGCGGAACCGCTCCTGCACGTGCGGCGGGACGACGATGCCGGGCACCTCGTTGTGGAGGCGCAGCGCGAGCGCGTAGTTGGTGACGTAGAAGACCCCGAGCAGCACCGGCACCGGCCACGATCCGCCGAGGCGCTCCAGGAACCGCTCGACGTAGTCGAGGTCGAACATCACCTGGGTGATCGCGAAGCGGGCGCCCGCCTCCAGCTTCTCCTCGAAGCGTTGGAGCTCGAGGTCGAGATCGTCCGCCGAGGGGTTGACGGCGACTCCGTAGAAGAACGAGGTCGGCGCGTCGATCGTCTTCCCTGCGTAGGACTCGCCCTCGTTGAGTCGGGACATGATCCGGCAGAGCCCGATCGAGTCGACCTCATAGACGCCCTGGGAGCCGGGGTAGTCGCCGATGTCCGGGGGATCGCCGGTCACAGACAGGATGTTCCGGACGCCCGCGGCGTGCGCCCCGAGCAGCATCGACTCGAGCCCCATGATCGTCGTGTCGCGCGGGGTGAGGTGCGGGATCGTCTCGATGCCGCACACGGCCTCGATCGCCACGGCTGCCATGAGCGCGTTCATGCGCGCGCGGGCGGTCGGGTTGTCGTTGATGTCGACGAAGCCCACCTCGCTGCACTCGGCCAGCCGGCGTGAGAGGTCGAGCATGCCGTCGCTCGTCCCACCCTTCGGCGGGTTGATCTCGACCGTCGCCGTGAAGCGCCCCTCCCGGAGCGTGCGCGCGAGCACCGTCTCCTCCGGGCGGGGCGCTCCCGCCGGAGGAAGCCGCCGCTCGGTGACGACGATCGGCGTCGTGGGCGCCCGGTCGGCGTCGAGCGCGTCGCGGATCGCCTGGATCTGGAGCGGCGTCGTGCCGCAGCAGCCGCCGACGAGCTTCGCGCCCAGGTCGCGGGCGTGCGCGGCGAACTCGCCGAAGTACTCCGGGTCGGCGTGCGGGTAGACGATGCGGTTGCCCCAACGGCTCGCCAGCCCGAGGTTGGGCAGCGCCGCGAGCGGCAGGCCGGCGCCGTCCATCGACGGGAGTGCCTCCAGCGCGGCCTGCGGCCCGGCCCCGTGGTTCGCCCCGACTGCCGCCAGCCCCAGGCGGGCGGCCAGGGCGCCCGCCTCGCGCGCGGTGACGCCGCCCGGGGTCTCGCCGTCCTCGTCGAAGGTGAGGAGGGCCACGATCGGCAGCGCCGAGACACCGCGCACCGCCTCGATCGCGAGCTCGAGCTCCTCGAGGTCGAAGAACGTCTCGACCATGAAGAGATCGACTCCCCTCCCCTCGAGCACCGAGGCCTGCTCTGCGAAGACGCTCGCCGCGTCGTAGCCGTGGGCGGCCTCCCCGAGCGGCCCGATCGAGCCGGCGATGAAGACCTCGCGGCCCGACATCTCACGAGCCTCGCGGGCGAGCTTGACCGCCGCGGAGTTGAGGGCGTGCAGCTCGTCGTCGAGGTACTGAGCCGCCAGCTTGGGCCGGTTGGCGCCGAACGTGTTCGTCTCGATCAGCTCGGCGCCGGCGTTGATGAAGCTGACGTGCACGGAGACGACGCTCTCCGGCGCGCGCAGGTTCGCCTCCTCGGGGCAGCGCAGGCGCGAGACGGCGCTCGTGACCAGCGCCCCCATGCCGCCGTCGCAGACGATCGGCGGCCCGTCGGCGAGGCGCCCGAGGAACCGGCTGGCCATGCGGTCACTGTATCCAGGCTCAAGTGTGCACCCGCGGCTGCCGATCCGAGGATGGACTCGCCTGTGGCCGGGGACTGACGGCAACCATTCCTGCGGCTCGGAGTCTGAGCGGCGGCGCCTCTGGCGCCGCCGCTTCGCGTTATGGAGAGGGGCTTGCCTCTACCCGTGCAGGAGGCGGCCCTCCATCCCGCCCGCGACCGTGACGATCTGGCCGGTCACGTGGCCGGAGAGCGCGTCCGACGCGAGCACCACGACCTGGCGCGCGACGTCCTCTGGCGTCGCGACCTTCCGCAGGGGCATCGTCCGCGTGATCCGCTCGACGAGCTCGGGGTCGTCGAGGCTGCGCCGTGCCATCGGCGATTCCGTCCACCCGGGGCAGACGGCGTTCACGCGACCCCGGGGGGCGACCCGGACGACCTCGTTCTTGAGGCTGAGGAGCAGGCCGCCGACGATCGCGGACTTCGCCGCGGCGTAGTCGGCGTGACCCGCCTCGCCGAAGAGCGCGGCGGTCGAGCCGACGAGGACGAGGCTCCCGTGGCCCGAGCGCTCGACCTCCCGGAGGAAGGCTCGAGCGGTCAGGAACGTCGCGGTGAGGTTGACCCGCATCGTCTCCTCCCAGCGATCGAGCGGGAGCTTCCACACGGGCAGGTCCTCGGCGGGCCAGGCGCCCGCGACCGCCGCGCAGACGTCGAGTCCGCCCAGCGCCTCGTTCGCCTGGGCGAAGAGCCGCTCCACCTCCACCTCCACGGTCAGGTCGGCCCGAACCACCGGCGCGCCTCCGAGCTCGCGCCCGAGCGAGGCCGCCCGCTCGGCGCCGCGGTGGTAGTGGCAGACGACGCGCGCTCCCTCGGCCGCAAAGGCGCGGGTGCACGCGGAGCCGATGCCGCCCGAGGCGCCCGTCACGAGCACGCGGCTGCCCTCGAGCCCGGTCTCCACGCCCGAGAACGCTACCCGGCGGACTGCCTCGAAATCGCCTTGTCCGGCGCGGCCACTTCCGACTAAGATCCCGGGATCTCAGAGCCAGCCGGCGGCGTGACCGGCTCTTCTTGCGTTCCGTCCACCCCCAGCGCGGAGGTTCGATGCTCACGGTCGATATCGCACTCCCGGAGGTCGAAGAGCTGCAGAAGCTCGTCGCCGACGGGACCGAGAAGGGATTCCTCACCTACGACGAGATCGTCGCGGGGCTCGAGGACGTCGAGCTGACGAAGGAGCAGATCGAAGACTTCTACACGTACCTGATCGACCACTCGATCGAGCTGATGGAGGGCGAGCGACACAAGAGCCCGCCGCACGAGCAGCCCGCGCTCGCCGGCGAGGCGGCGAAGGTGGAAGCGAAGCTCGACCTGACCGTGGAGCCATCGCTCGACTCGCTGCGCCTGTACCTCCGCGAGATCGGCAAGGTGCCGCTCCTGACCGCGGACAAGGAGGTTTACCTGGCGAAGCGGATCGAGCGCGGCGAGATGTCGGCGAAGACGCAGATGATCGAGGCGAACCTCAGGCTCGTCGTCTCGATCGCGAAGAGCTACCTCGGCCGCGGGCTCACCTTCCTCGACCTGATCCAGGAGGGCTCGCTCGGCCTGATCCGCGCCGTCGAGAAGTTCGACTACCGCAAGGGCTACAAGTTCTCCACCTACGCGACCTGGTGGATCCGCCAGGCGGTGACCCGCGCGATCGCCGACAAGGCCCGCACGATCCGGATTCCCGTCCACATGGTCGAGAAGCTGAACAAGGTCGTGCACATCGAGCGCCACCTGGTCCAGCGTCTCGGCCGCGAGCCGCGGCCCGACGAGATCGCGCACGAGCTCGAGATGACGACCGGCGAGGTGCGCGAGATCCTGCGCATGGCCCAGCATCCCGTCTCGCTCGAGAAGCCGATCGGCGAGGAGGAAGAATCCGAGCTCGGAGACTTCGTCCAGGACGACCAGGCCGAATCACCGTTCGACACCGCCTCGCTGTCGCTCCGCCGCGGGGACATCGACCGCGCACTGGCGTCGCTGCCTCAGCGCGAGCGGAAGGTGATCGAGCTCCGCTTCGGCCTCAACGGGGAGCCGCCGCGCACGCTGGAGGAGGTCGGCCGCGCCTTCGGCGTCACCCGCGAGCGGATCCGGCAGATCGAGAACAACACGCTCAAGAAGCTGGAGTCGCTCCCGGAGGCCCAGGGCCTCAAAGACTGCGTTTAGCAGCACGGGGGAACCCATGGTTCCCCCCAGACGCAAGCGGGTTCTGTCTGGCGGAGCCGGGCCGTCCAACTCGCTGGTGTTCTGGCCTCCCGGGCTGAGGTCGCCGGGAGAATGGGCTCGACCGTGAAGCGCCACGCTCCGACCGCCGCGCTGGCGGCGTTGATCGCCGCCTCGACCGCCGTCCGCTTCTGGGCTGCGGGCCGCGTCTCGGCGCCCTGGATCACGCCCGACGAGCAGACGTACGGCCTGATCGGCATCAGCTTCTACGACTCGGGGCGGTTCGAGGTGCTCGGGCACGACGCCGGACTGCTCAGCCTCGTCTACCCGGCGCTGATCGGACTGCCGCTCCACCTGCTCGACGTCGAGGCCGGCTACACCGTCGCCAAGGCGCTGCAGGCGCTCGTCATGTCCCTGGCGGCCGTTCCCGTCTATCTCTGGGCGCGGGCGCTTCGGCTCGATCGCCGGTGGGCGCTCGCGGCCGCGGCGCTCACGCTCGCGGTTCCGGGGCTGGCCTATTCCGGCTTCCTGATGAGCGAGGTCGCCTTCTACCCGGTCGTCTGCCTCAGCGCCTGGACGATGGCGCGGGCGCTGGAGCGGCCGAGCCTCGAGAACCAGGCTTTCCTGCTGGCCGCGATCCTCCTCGCGGTCACGACCCGCCTGCAGGCGGTCGTGCTCGTGCCGATCCTCGCGCTCGCGCTGCTGCTTCAGCTCCTGCTCGAGCGCGGAGGCCTCGCCCGGCTGCGCCGCTTCCTGCCGCTGCTGGGAGCGCTCGTCGCCCTGGCCGCCCTGTGGACGCTGCTGACGAGCCGCAGCGGCGGCGACGTGCTCGGCTCCTACCAGACGACGACCTCCGTCTCCTACGACCCGGCCGACGCCGGCCGGTTCGCCCTCTACCACCTGGCCGACCTCCTGATCATGACCGCGGTCGTGCCCGTCGTCGCCCTGGCGGTGCTCGTCGCCCGGGCGGTCGCGGCTCGCGAGGAGTTCGTCCAGGTGCGGGCCTTTCTCGCGGTCGCGGCGGCCTACGTGATCGGCTTCGTCGCTCAGGTCGGGCTGTTCTCCTCGAGCCTCCTCGGCCGCCTCGGCGAGCGCTACCTGCTCGGCCTCTCGCCCCTGCTCTTCCTGGCGCTCGCCGTCTGGCTCCAGCGCGGCGCTCCCAGGCCGCGGCTCGCCACCGTCCTCGCGGGACTCGCGGCGACTGCGCTCGTCCTGGCGCTGCCCGTCCAGTTCGTCTCGGAGGGCGCAGCCCCTGACGCCTTCTCGATGATCCCGCTCCACGAGCTTCGCGGCCACCTCGGGGACCCGGGGTTCAAGCTGGCGATCGTGCTCGCGACGGCCGCGCTCGCCGTCCTGCTCACGACCCTCCGGCCCCGCTGGACCTGGGTGCTGCCGGTGCTCGCGGCCGTCTTGCTCGCCTCAGCGTCGGTGTCGGTGAGCCGCTTCGTCGAGAGCCAGGCGAACGGTTTTCGCCGGCTGACGGTCGGCGGCGACGCACGCTGGATCGATCGGTTCGCGGAGGGTCCGGTCGCGTTCGTCTACGCGGGCGAGTACGGCTTCAGCGGCGGCGGCCCCGTCTGGGCGAACCTCTTCTGGAACCGGACGATCGCCAGCGTCCTGACGCTGCCCCCGGCCCGTGTCTTCGGCCCGGTCCGGACGCACGAGGCGAGCATCGCCCCGGACGGGCGGCTGCTGGTCGGCGGGAGGCAGGTCGAGACGGGCGCCGCGGTCGCCTCCTCGGGGATTGCGTTCTTCGGCCACGTTCGCAACCAGGGAGGCTCCTACGCGCTCTGGCGGCTCGATCCGCCCGCACGCATCTCGACCCGCGTGCGCGGGATGCGTCTGCTGAGCGGCGACATCGACGTGCACGCCAGGATGGACGTGTACGCCTGCCGGGACGGAGTGTTCGAGCTCGAGCTCGCCGCCCCCGAGGCCCGGCGGCTCGAGCTTCGCCTGGACGGCGCCCCGGAACGCACGGTGGAGCTTCGGGCCGGAACGATCTGGAAGGGAACGGTGACTCCCGGGCTGCGGCGGGAGACGTGCTCGCTCGAGCTACTGACCTTCGGCGGCGGGGTGCACGCGTACCGCTTCGAGTTCGTCCGCTCCCGGTGATCTACGCCGTGGAGGCTCCGGCAGGCTCGCCGGAAGGCGTTCCCACGGACGGTGGGGCGCCCGCCCGCTCGAAGACGGGCTTCGACGCCTGGACGCTGACCGGGCGCCCGTCCCAGAGCGAGGCCTCCTCCGATCCCTGGAACCGCAGCGACCACACGCGCGGGAAGTCGACCTCGAAGGTGACCGTGCGGCGGGTGCCCGGAAGGATCTCGACCCGGCGCTCGGCGCCGCCGGCGGGCCTCAGGCGCATCACGGTCGGCCGGGCGTCCGGCGGCAGGCCGAGCTCGAGGCGGAGCACTCCGCGCACGCGCGCGCTCGCGTCGGGGAAGACGCCGATCTCCCCCTTGGAGGCGAGCCATCCGTCCGAGTAGCGGCCGAGGCCGAGCACGGACAGGCGGACGTCGCCGTCCGGCCGCCACAGCTCGTACGTCCCCGAACGGCCGACCGCGGTCGCTCCCGCGAGCGTGACGCTGGCGGAGAACGTCTCGACGAGGAGCGGCGTGCGGACGCGCCGACCCTGACGGAGCAGGAATCCCTTACGGTCGAGATCGAGGCCCTCGGAGCCGAAGCGGTCGATCGGCCCGGCGCCCGGGAACAGGAGAACCGACGTGACGGAGCGGTTCCAGAAGAGCTGCTGCAGAGCGCGGTCCGGCGTCGTCCCGGGCATCGCGAGCAGCGCCACGTCGCCGAGCCGCGCGCGGTCGACCCAGTCGCGGCGCTCGGGAAGCTGGACGGCCCGTACGCCCGAGGCGTTGCGGGAGCCGAGGTCGAAGGCGCCGACGGAGATCGCGGCCGTGGCCATGGCCGCCGCTCCGAGGCCGAGGCCGACGCCGCGGCGTCCGGCCAGCGGCAGCGCGAACGCGGCGGCCGCGAGCAGGGCGGCGACCGCGGCGACCGCCATGGCGCCGTTCCCGACGCCGAGCACCTGCTCCAGCCGGAAGACGGCGTGGAGGAGGGGCGAGTCCTGCTTGCCGTCGCGGATCGTGTACCCGGACAGGGGGATGGCGGCCGACAGCGCCAGCATGAAGGCGGCGATCGCCCCCAGCGGGAGCCTCGCGGGCCAGCCGCGGCGGGCGTGGAGGGCGAAGGCGAGACCGACGAGCGGGAGCAGCGAGAACAGGTAGCGCTCCTGGAAGCGCGCCGACCCGTTCGACGCGTAGATCGCGGCCTCGAGCAGGAGGCCGCCCGCCAGCGCGACCGTAAGCGCTGCGAACGCACGCTCGGCCCGCGAGCGGGGGCGGGCGAGGGCGAACCAGAGGCCGAGCAGCGCGCCGGGGACGAGGATCCATCCCGCGGAGTAGGCCAGCAGCATCGCGTCCACGCCCGCCCAGTGTGCGAGCGCGGACGGTGTCAGCCGCTGGTCGAGGACGTCCGAGTAGTAGCCGAGCAGCCGCGCGGGGCCGAGCGCGGAGACGACGAGAAGCGGAGAGACGAGTAGCGCGAGCGAGAGCCGCAGCTTCCGGGCGACCTGGAGCACGCGGCCGCGTTCGACCACGATCGCCGCGAGGACGAACGCGACCGGGACGACGACGTACTGCACGCGGGCGAAGACCGCGAGGCCGGCGAGGCCGGCGAAGGCCAGCTGCGACCTGCGCGTCGGCTCGGCGATCGCCGCGACGCCGGCGCACACCGCGCCGAGCACGAGCGGATACGCGATCGGGTCGGCGAGGATGAACGAGGCGAAGAACGCGTCCGGCGTGGTGACGGCGAGCAGTGCCACGCCGAGCCCGACCCGGGGGCCGAGCTCGAGTCGCCGCGCGAGCAGGTAGACGGGCACCGCGGCCAGCGACATCGCGAGGGCGTGCTCGGCCTGGGTGAGCCGGTAGGCGAGCATCGGATCGCCGAAGAGCCAGGTGGGCGCGGCCAGCAGCGGCTCGAGGAGCGCGGGGAAGTGCGCGACCCCGCCTCGCACCTCCGGCCGGCCCGATTCGGCGAACCCGCGGGCGAGCGACGAGTAGATGTACTCGTCGGGGAAGTACACCGGCACGGCGTGCGCGAACGCGCAGACCAGGCGGACGGCGAAGCTGACGCACACGATCCCGCCGAGCACGACGCGCGCGGGGAGCCCCGCGACGCGGTCGAACGTGTTCCCGCGCGCTCGCGCGCGAGGGAGGGCGAGATCGACTGCCACGGCTCCGGTATCGGCACCGGCGCCTGATCCCTTGAACGAGGGATGCCCCAGAGGGGCTGCCAATCAGGCGGGCGGACGGGCGAGCTCGCCTTCGGCGGCGCGCTCGTGCGGCACGAAGAGCCGGCAGTGCGGGCACTTGAAGCCGCGGTACCGGGGAGCGGCTCCCGCGAGCAGCTCCGACTCGAACGGCTTCCTGCAGTGCGGGCAGACGACCGTGGCGGGACCGTCGGAGAGCGGAAGCTCGTTCACCCCGCCACGCTAGCAGCCGTCGGGTGGCACGATGATGACGATGGCCGGGGCCGCGACCTCGAGTGAACGCGAGCGCACGCTCGAGCGGCTCCGCGCGATCTGCCTCGGCCTGCCCGAGACGAGCGAGCGACCGAGCCATGGCGCGCCGACGTTCTTCGTCCGCGGCAAGAGGGCGTTCGTGATGGTGCTGACCGACCATCACGGGGACGGTCGCTTCGCGGCCTGGTGCGCTGCCCCGGACGGTCTGCAGGCGATGCTCGTCGGGGCGAATCCGGAGCGGTTCTTCGTCCCTCCCTACGTCGGTCACCGCGGCTGGCTCGGAGTGCGCCTCGACCGCGGGCTGCACTGGGACGAGCTCACCGGCATCGTCGAGGACGCGTACGCGGAGGTCGCCCCGCCCAGACTCGTCGAGGCGGCGCGGACCCGGGCTACACCGGAGTGAGGGGCCGCCGCGGCTCCGGCGGCAGCTCGACGCGGACCCGGTCGCCGGGACGCACCTCGCCGCCGTCGACGACGACGCCCATGACGCCGGCCTTGCGGATCACGTTGCCGCGGTCGTCGCGCCCGAGCGTCGCCGCCAGCAGGCCGGGCCGGATCCGCTCGAGCTGGAGGCAGGGGTTGCGCAGGCCGGTGACCTCCACCGTCGCCGTGTCGCCGAGGTGCAGGACCGTGCCGGCCGGCAGCCCCAGGAGATCGACGCCGCGCGTGGTCACGTTCTCGCCCATCTCGCCCGCCCGGACGGCGAGGCCGGCCGCGCGCAGCTCGTCGTGAAGCTCGGCATGGATCAGGTGCACCTGCCGCAGGTTCGGCCGGGTCGGATCGCGGGCCACGCGTGAGCGGTGCTTGACGGTCTCGCCGAGGTGCGCGTCCCCCTCGACGCCGAGCCCGGTCAGGAGCCGGATGCTCTCCCGGTTCGGCTTGACCAGCGCATGGGCCTCGCTGCGGCTGACGGCCGTCACGACTCCCACGCTGGGGCTCCCTTCCGGAAAGGGCCCGCCGCGCGAGGCGCGCGGCGGGCCGATGATCGCTAGGCGGCGGAGCCGAGCGTGTGCCAGGTCCGCTTGCCCGACCGGTCGACGATCTGGAGCCGGTACTGGTACGCGATGCCGCGCCGGACGCTGCGGTCGAGGAAGCGGTAGTGCGCGGCGCCGGAGCCGGCGGAGCGCGTCGCGGCGATCAGCGTCCGGTTCAGCTTCCGGAAGGGGCCGCTCCCGGCGCTCCGGAAGAGGTTGTAGCCGAGCGCTTCGGCCCCGGAGGCGGTCTGCCACGAGACGTCGACCCGCCGACCGTTCCACCGAGCCGTCAGCCGCAGGACCCTCACCGCGGTCGGCTTCATGCACGACGGGAACCTGAACGATCCGATCCTCGTCTTCCAGCTGGTGGCGGACGTGGTCGAGTAGTACTCGGTGGTGTACCAGAACGTGCAGTCGTCGACCGGGTCCACGTTCATCGAGCTGTAGTCGCCCCAGCGGCGACCGGTACTCGTCTGCGAACCGCCTCCGGCGATGATCGTCGCTTCGCCTTGCGGCAAGGTGCCAAGGGGGTCTCCGGCCAGCCGGCCCGTGTACCGGATTCCCGGAAAGACGTCCGTAGCGTTCGACACGCTGTATCCGAGCCCCATGTTGCCGTCGTTGTCCATCGCGATCGAGCCCATCCACCGGTGGACGCCGTCGGCGGGGGCGTAGGTGCCTTCCTGGAAGATCGTCGGAGCGGCGGCCGGACTTCTGATCTCCCACCAGCGCGTGCCCGCAATCGCGGTGGTCGCCTCGACCGACTGGTTCGTGACCAGTGACTCGTGAGTGCCGAAGTTGCGGTACGCGAGACGCCAGATCGGTCTCTGCCGGTAGGAAAGGATGTCGATCTTCTCAGCCGTTCCCGGCTGCGGGATGCAGGCGCGCGACGTGGGCGAGCAGGGAAAGACCGTGTCGTAGGGTGCGATGGGGATCTGGTTTGCGAACGCGAACGTGGAGCTGCCGGGGTTGGCGAAGTCGACGTCGAACTTGAACAGGTTCAACGCGTCCGCCGGAGCCCCGTACTGCGCGCCGTCATCCATCGAACCGACGTAGTAGTTCGGGCTGCCGGCGGGCGGGAGCGTGTCGCCGTCCAGGTCCGAAGGCAGCAGACCGTCGCCGGTGCGGTACGGTTCCGAGCCGGGGGCTAGGACGAACGAGACCACCTGTGGGCTGGGGTCCCCGGCCAGCATCTGGGTGCGGTTGAGCGCGTAGGCGCCCACACCCTGGAACGGACCGACAAGGCCGAGAAACTCTCTCGTGCTGATGTAGTAGGCATCGGGCCAGACGCCGTACTTGGGGTAGTCGGGGAAATTCTGTCCGGTCGAGAAGGCGTAGCGGTAATAGGTTCCGGTCGGATCAGCAGTCGTGGAGATGGCGACGCAGTTGTAGAAGATCGGCCCGTTGGCGGTGAACTGACTGAGGAGCCAGCGGTCGGCGAGCTGGTCGTGAAGCACGATCGGATCGCCCGCGTTCTCGATCGCACACGGCCCGAGAAAGCCGGCCCAGATCGTGTTGGTGTTGAACGGACCCAGGAGCGACGCACCGGTTCGCGAGAAGATCTGGAACTTGAGGTTGACCATCTGCACATAGTGGTTGGGCCCGATGTCGCCGTTGGGGTCGGGCGGAATGCAGGTGTTGCAGGCGTTGGGATTGCTCATCCCGTCGAAGTTCGCTCCTGTCGGAGGGATGACGCGGCTGAACACGCCGTTCCCGGCTCGATCCTGGACCACCGGGTCCGCGTCGTGCCGCGTGTCGCCGACCGGGCCCGGCATCCCGCCTTCGTCGGCTTCACCCCGCGGCGCGGCGGTCAGAGTCGGGGCGATCGAGCGCAGCGGCGGTGAAATGTCGAAGTGGACCGCAGTGCCGATG
>JBHEMU010000113.1:0-7704 GCA_046262415.1 Gaiellaceae bacterium
GGGGCGACGGAGGCGTCTCGTCGGTCGTGGTCGTACCGCCGCCGTGCGTCAGTTCGTAGATCCGCACCTGCAGCGCGCGGTTGATGTCCTCCCTCGCGCTCGAGTACTGGTCGAGATCCTCCAGGTCGCCGAGGTGGTCGATCGCCTCCCGGTAGCAGGCGACCGGATAGCGGCCGTCGATCTTGCCGTCGAGCCAGTCGTTGATCACCGTTCGCCAGCAGGGCGCCGCAGCCGCAGCGGGCGCCGCCGAGCCGCCGAGCAGGGCCAGCCCGGCCAGCGCGCACAGCAGGAATGTCTTCGGAGTCCTCAGCACAGGAAAGGAGCGCCGTTTCGTTTCGGCGCCGGGGCCAGATGTCATTTCCGGGGATTCCACTCTACGCGTGATCGGCCTGCGCCTGCGCAGTCAACCATGCCCATCGTCCCGGACGCCGGTGATCGGCCCGTGATCCGCCGGTTAACCCTTTGTGAGGGCGTGCTAGCGTCGCGTCCATGCACGCGGCGGCGCTCGAGCGCGTCCGGGCGCATCCCGGGCTCGCGCTCGCCGGTCTCGTCGCGACGGCCGCCGCCGCGCGCGCGGGGATCGCGACGCAGGTCGAGACGCCCTGGTTCCTCGTCGACGAGCTGATCCACTCCGAGCTGGCGAAGAGCCTCGCGGCGGGCGGGGGCTTCGACGTCCGCGGCGAGCACGTCGCCGTCAGCTACGTCTACCCGGCGCTGATCGCGCCGGCGTGGTGGGCCGGCTCGATCGCCACGACCTACGTGCTCGCCAAGGCGATCGGCGCGCTCATCATGTCGCTCGCCGCCGTGCCGGTCTACCTCTGGGGCCGGCGGTTCGTCTCACCCCTCGCCGCCCTCGGCGCCGCGGCGCTGACGCTCTGCCTGCCCTGGTTCGTGCTCACCGGGACGCTGATGACCGAGAACGCGTTCTTCCCCGCGTTCGTGACGTCCCTCTTCGCGATCGCGCTCGTGCTCGAGGAGCCGACGAGGAAGCGTCAGGCGTTCGCGGCGGCCGCGATCGCGGTGGCGACGGCGACCCGCTTCCAGGGCGCCGTGCTGGTGCCGATCCTCGGCGCGGCCGCGCTGACCTGCGCCCTGCTCGAGCGGCGGCGCGACCGGCTGCTCGCGCTCTGGCCCCTCGGCGCCGCGGCGGCCGTCGCGGCCGCCGGGTACGTAGTCGCGCGGCTCGCCGGCGGGGGGAGCCTGCTCGGGCTCGGCGTCTACGCGGGCGTTCGGCGGGTCGACTACTCCTTCGGAGGGCAGCTCCGCTGGTCGGCCGACAACCTGGGCGAGCTCGTGCTCGCGGTCGGCGTCGTCCCCGCGCTCGCGCTCGCGCCGCTCCTGGCCGGGGCGCGGAGGGCACCGGCGGCCGAGCGCGCCTTCCTCGCAGTGACCGCGTCGGCGCTCGGCTGCCTGGTCGCGCTCGCCGCCGTCGCCTCGAGCTGGGAGCCGGCCGGGATCAAGGAGCGCTACATGTTCCACGCGATGCCGCCCCTGCTGCTCGCCCTCGTCCTCTGGATCTCGCGCGGCGCGCCGCGCGGGCGCGCCGCGGCGGTCGGGGCGGCCGCGGCGATCGCTCTCGTCGCCGCCCTGCCGCTCCGGCGGCTCTTCGCCGAGCCGTCGCTCGTCGGCAACGCCTTCGGCCTGCTTCCCTTCGAGCGGCTGGCGCACGCTGCCGGAGGCGTCCCCTCGGCCCGCGCGGCGGCGATCCTCGGAACGCTCGCCACAGCGGCGCTCTTCCTGCTGCTGCCTCGCCGGCTCACCCCCCTGCTGGCACCGGCCGTCGGCGGCTTCCTGCTCCTCTCGTCGATACCGGTGTTCACCACGATCCGCAACCAGTCGCGGGCCCTGCGCGACCTCGCCGGCTACGGCGACGAGCCGGCCTGGATCGACGAGGCGATCGGGAAGCGCGGAAACGCGGTCTTCCTGAACACCTCGAACTTCGAGCCGGAGACGCTCGCGGGTCGCTTCTACGAGCAGTTCGAGCCCGTCTGGGCGGCGGAGTTCTGGAACCGTAGCCTGCGCGGCGTCGTCAGCCTCGGCCATCAGGAGCCGGCGCCGCTGGCGCAGGGCTCGACGACGCTCGACTGGGCGACGGGAGCTGTCGTCGGGCAGCGGGCCGATCACGTCGTCGCGCGGCCGCGGTTCCCGCTGGTCGGCGAGCGGCTGGCGGGGGCCGGCGACCTCGAGCTCTGGCGGGTCGGCGGGCCCGTGCGTCTGGCGGCGGCGACCGAGGGCGTCTTCGCGGACGGCAAGGCGGGAGCGCTGGCGGCCTACTCGCGCTGGGCCCCGGCGCCGGGGGCGGTCGAGGTCGGCGCGCCCCCGGCGGCGCGCGTCGCGATCGGCCCGCTGGAACCCCTTCCCGGGGGCGGGGCGCGCATCGGTGCGGTCGTCCGGCGGGCCGTCGTCGGAGCGGGCGGCGCCGTCCTGCTGGCCGCGCCGCGGCCCCCGTTCAGGATCGAGGTCGACGGGGCGGCCCCCGGGCCCGTCAGCTTCAGGCTCGTGCCCCGCCGTGGGTAGGGCGACGCTCGCGGCCGTGGCCGCGCTCCTCGTCGCGACCCTCTTCTTCGGCGGCGGCTCGAGCGACGAGCCTCTCTTCTGGATCGGGTGCGGGGCGATCGCCCTCGCGTCGGCGCTCGGGATCGCGGCGCTCCTCGGCGTCGCGCCCGTCCCCGGGCTCGATGCCGGGGGGCTCGCCTTCGCCGGCGGCCTGGCCGGCTTCGTCGTCTGGAACGGCGCCTCGATCGGCTGGTCGATCGTGCCCGACCGCTCCTGGGACTACCTGAACCGGGGCCTCGTCTACCTCTGCTTCGCGGCCGCCGGCCTCTTCCTCGGCGCCGCCCTGCCGAGAGCGCCGCGCGTCCTCGCCGCAGTCCTCGCGACCCTGCTGGCGCTGGTGCTCGGGTGGGCGCTCCTGACTCGGGCCGTCCCCGGCCTCTTCCCCGACGGCGTGCGGATCGCCCGGCTGCGCAACCCGATCGGCTACTGGAACGCGCTCGCCCTGGTCGCGGACATGGCGCTCGCGCTCTCGCTCTGGCTGGCAAGCGGCCCCCGGCGGCTGCGCGCCCGCGGCACGATGCTCGCCTACGCCGCGGTCGTCGTCCTCTTGCTGACGTACTCGCGGGGCGGGATCGCGGTGGCCGTGGTCGTCGTCGCCGGCTGGCTCCTCCTCGGCCGCGCGCGCGGCCCGAGCACGATCGCCCTCGCCGTGGCGGTGCCGACCGGGCTCGCCGTGGGGGCGATCGCCTTCGCGCTGCCCGGCCTGGACGCCGGCGAGGCGCACGGCGCCCGCGTCCGCGACGGGATCCTCTTCGCCCTGACGTTCGTGGCCGGTGCGGTCGTCGTCCGGCTCGCGGGACAGTCGGCGCTGCGGCGGGCCGGGCTGCCCGGCGAGGGCCGGCGGACGGCGGTCGCCGCCGCCGCGATGCTCGCCGGCGTGGGCGTCCTGTGCGTCACCGGGCTGGCCGTCCGGGCGGGCGGTCCCGGCGCCTGGTGGCGCGACTTCACGAACCCGGTCGAGGTCGGCCAGGGCTCGAGCCGGCTCGAGAGCGCGAGCTCCAACAACCGGTGGACCTGGTGGGGCGAGGCCTGGCAGGTGTTCGAGGGGCGACCGGTGGCCGGCGCCGGCGCGGCGTCGTTCGGAGTCGCGCGGCGGCCGATCCGCGAGAACGAGTCGACCGTGGGCGAGCCGCACAACATGGCGCTCCAGTTCCTGGCGGAGCTCGGCGTGGTGGGACTCGCCCTCGCGCTGACCGCCGCGGCCGGGGCGGCCGTGGCGGTGCGCTCGACGCTGCGGCGGCTCGACGGGGAGGACCGGAGTGCCGCGCTCGCGCTCGCGCTCGGAGCGGCAGCGTACGGCCTGCACGCGCTCGTGGACTACGACTGGGACTTCGTCGCGGTCACCGCGCCGGCGCTGCTCGTCCTCGGCTGCCTCGTCGCCGCGGGACGTCGCTCGGTCCGGCTCCGCCGCCGCCCGCTGGCGGCGGCCGGCGTGGCCGTCGTCGCGCTCGCGGCCGTCTACTCCCTCGGTGCGCCCTGGCTCGCCGACCGGCGGCTCGGCCAGGCGGGCGAGGCACTCGCCCGAGCGCCCGCGGTCGCCGCCGCGAAGGCCCGCTCGGCGCACCGCCTCAATCCGCTCGCGGTGGAGCCGCTGCACGTCTGGGCCAGCGCCGAGACGCTGCGGGGCGACGACGGGGCGGCCCTCCGCCTCTACGAGGAGGCGGTCGAGCTCCAGCCCGAGAACTGGGAGACGTGGTACCTGCTCGGCGGCTACGAGTTCGACACGGGCCGCTTCGAGCGGGCCTGCTACGCGCTCGACCTCGCCTACCGCCTCGACCCCCGCGGCAAGGCCGGCAGGCCGGGCGACCTCCTCGACCAGGTCAAGCAGCGCCTGCCCGGCTGTCCGGGCGTCAGCGGCCGACGATGAGCGCGGCGTGGGCGCTGCGGAGCTCGGCGGGCGTCAGGCCGTCCAGCGGGCCGACGGCGCGGACGCCGAGGTCGCGAGCCAGGCGGCGGCCCTCGGCGCGGTAGCCCGGCCGGTACATGACGATGCTGCGGGGATGGTCGCGGCGGGCCGCGTTCTCGACGGCGCCGATCAGGTAGCCGCGGTCCCGCGCGCGCTCGGCCGCGGCGCCTGCCGACCCGGCGATGCCGTTGCCGTTCAGCACGAGCACCGAGGTCTCGCCGCGTGCCAGCTTGAGCCGCTCGACCGGAGCGCGCCGGCGCTTCGCCTTCCGCCCCGCGGCCGCGGCCGGCGCCGGCTTCGCTCCGGCGACCTTCGCCGGCGCCGGCTTCAGCCCGCGTAGGTGACGCGAGATCGGCTCGCCGAACAGCGCGACTCCCGCGACGACGAGCAGGACGAGCTCGACCGCCGCGACGGTGCCCGCCACGAGCGTCGCCGTCCGCCACGGGCGGAGCGCGTCGAGGTGACCGGCCTGGATCTCCACGGCGGCGAGGTTCGCCTCCGCGGCCGCGCTTCCTGCCGCGCGTCTAGCGCTGCCGACCCCCGCGCATCCACGCCCAGGTCTGTCGGAGCCCGGCCTCGAGGTCGAGCTCGGTCTCCCATCCGAGCTCGTCGCGCGCCCGCCCGGGATCGAGCGCGCTGCGCCGGAGGTCGCCCGCGCGCGCCGGGGCGAGCCCGGGCTCCCGCTGGGAGCCGGTGACCCGCCGGCAGAGGGCGTGCAGCTCGGAGACCGAGGTCTCCACGCCGCTTCCCAGGTTGAAGACGCCCGACTCGGCCCGGCTCGCCGCGAGCATCCCGCGGACGACGTCGGCAACGTGGATGAAGTCCCGCGTCTGGCTGCCGTCGCCGAAGATCTGCGTCTCCTCGCCGGCTGCCATTCGCTCCAGGAAGATCGCGACGACGCCGCCCTCCAGGCTCGCCGACTGCCTGGGGCCGTAGATGTTGGCGAAGCGCAGCGTCACGTGGCTAGTCGCGTGGAGCCGGTTCCAGCCGGCCAGATACTCCTCGCCCGCCAGCTTCGAGATGCCGTAGGGGGCGAGCGGGAGCCGCGGCGCGTCTTCCCGCGCCGGCCCGTCGCATTCGCCGTAGATCGCTCCGCCCGTGGAGGCGAAGAAGACGCGCGTGCCGTGCCGCCGGGCGGCCTCGAGCACGCGGATCGTCCCGATGACGTTCACCTCGGCGTCGTGCACGGGCCGCTCGACCGAGGTGGGCACGTCGGCCTGCGCGGCGAGGTGGAAGCACTCCCGCGGGCGCACCTCGTCGAAGACCGCGTCCGCGTCGGAGCGGATGTCGCCCTCGTGGAAGGTCGCGCCGGCGGCCACGTACTCGCGGCGGCCGGTGGAGAGGTTGTCGAGCACGTGCACCTCGTCCCCGCGCTCCAGGAGCGCGTCGACGACGTGCGAGCCGACGAAGCCCGCCCCACCGGTGACGACCGCGCGCACCGCCGTATGCTACGGCCCCTCGATGTTCATCACGTTCGAGGGGATCGACGGCGCCGGCAAGTCGACCCAGGCCGAGTTGCTGCGGGCCACCCTCGCGGGGGAGGGACGCGAGGTCGTCGTCACCCGGGAGCCGGGCGGAACCGAGCTCGGCGAGGATGTGCGCCGCCTGCTGCTGGAGGGGCGCGAGCCCTCGCCGTGGGCCGAGGCGGCGCTCTTCGCCGCCGCGCGGGCCGAGCTCGTGCACCGGGTGATCGGGCCGGCGCTCGCCCGCCGCGCCGACGTCGTCTGCGACCGCTACCTCGACTCCTCGCTCGCCTACCAGGGGATCGCGCGCGGGCTGGGGGTCGAGGCCGTCCTCGACCTCAACCTCCCCGCCGTCGGCGGCCTGCTCCCGGACCGGACGTACGTCCTCCTCGTCGACCCGGCGGTGGGGCTCGACCGCCTCACCTCCGAACCGGACCGGATCGAGCGCGGGGGCCGCGAGTTCCTCCTGGAGGTCGACCGCGCCTACCGCACGCTGGCCGAGACCTTTCCCGACCGCATCCTCGCCCTGGACGCCGCCCTGCCCGCGGACGAAGTGGCGCGGCTCGTCCGCGAGGACCTGAGCACCCGTGTCTGACGCACTGCTCCGCGCCGCCCGCGGGGACGATCCCGCTCACGCCTACCTCTTCCATGGCCCGCGCGGCGTCGGCAAGCGCCGCGCCGCCCTCGCGCTGGCCGGGGAGCTCCTCGGTGACCCGCAGCGGGTCGAGCGCCGCGCACACCCGGACCTGTACGTCCTCGAGCCGCTCGGAGACCAGATCCGCATCGACCCGATCCGCGAGCTCCGCCGCGACCTGCACATGCGCCCGTTCGAGGCGGCGCGGCGCGTCTACCTGATCTTCTCCGCCGACCTGCTGAACGCCGAGGCCGCCGACGCGCTGCTGAAGGACCTCGAGGAGCCGCCGCCCTACGCGGTGATCGTGCTCGTCGCCGACGACCTCGGCCCGCTTCCGGCGACGATCCGCTCGCGCTGCCAGCTCGTGCCCTTCCGGCGGCTGAGCGCGCAGGCGATCCGCGCCGAGCTCGAGTCGCGCGCCCCGGGACTCGGCGCCGAGGAGCTGACGGCGTTCACGCGCGTCGCCGGCGGGCGGCTCGACCGCGTGGAGCGCCTCCTCGACCCGAGCGCGTCCGCGCGCCGCCGCACGTTGCTCGAGCTGGCCCGCTCGGTCTACCTGGACGCGGGCTTCGAGCCGAGCAGGGCCGCCGAAGGAGTGCTGGCCTCGGCCGCCGAGCGCGGCGCCGAGGCCCGGAAGGCGGCCGAGGCCGAGCTCGAGGAGCTCCGGCTCCCGGCACGGGAGGCCGAGCTGCGCGTCAGGCGCGTTCAGCGCGGGGCCGAGCGCGAGGAGGTGCTCGCCGAGCTGGAGGAGCTCGCCGCGTGGTACCGCGACCTGATCGCAGTCGCCGCCGGCGCGGAAGGGGCGGCGATCCACGCCGACCGGCTGGCCGAGCTCCGCGAGGACGCGACGCGCGAGCGGATGGCGGCGGCCGAGCGTGCCGCGGAGGCGGTCCGGGCGACCTGGCGGTCGTTCGAGGAGTTCAACGTGGACGCTCGCCTGGCGCTCGCGGCGCTGTTCGTCGAGCTGCGGCGGGAGCTCGCCGGCCCCGCCGGCGTCGCGGCCGCTTAGGGCCTATCCCGAAAGGGCGGTGGCAAGGGTCGCGTTCCGGGCTTTCTTGAAGGCGATCAGACCGCTGGCGAGTTGGAGCAGCGCGAGGTGGTTGCAGTCTTTCTTCGACCAGCGGATCAGGATCCCACGGTTGCGG
>JBHEMU010000114.1:0-13987 GCA_046262415.1 Gaiellaceae bacterium
CGCGAGTCGCGCAGGCGCCAGCTGCAGAAGACGGTGACGAGGACGAGGAGGAGCGCGGTCCAGAAGAAGAGCTCCGTGCTCGTGATCGGGTGGTTGAGGAAGTCCGCCGAGCAGCAGCTCAGGTAGTTGGCGGGGAGGAAGCCGCCGGTGGCGTCGCTGAGCGTGTGCCCGAAGCCCGGCGTGTCGATCGGGTTGATCCCCTGCGGCCCGTTCGTGAGGTTGAAGCCGCTGCCGAAGAGGTTGTCGCCGTTGCGCGCGACCTGGGGCATGATCTCGCCGAAGCCGAGCGTGACGATGGCGAGGTAGTCGCCCCGCAGGCGCAGCGTCGGCAGGCCGATCAGCACGCCGATGATCGCCGTGACGATTCCTGCGACGACGAGCAGCAGCCACAGGTTGATGTGGAAGCCGCCGATGCCCTCCGGGACGTCGATCGCCCCGAAGGTGATGTTGCGCTTGAACGAGCCGTCGGGGTTCTGGCCCGCGAACTGCGCGGAGGCGAACCAGGCGGCCGTGTAGGCGCCGATCGCGTAGAAGGCCACGTAGCCGAGGTCGAGCAGCCCGGCGTAGCCGACGACGACGTTGAGCCCGAGCGCCATCACCGCGAAGATCGCCATCACGACGACCGTGTCCATCGACGGGAACGGTCCGAAGATCGGCAGCTCGAACAGCTGGTCGAGGTAGAACGGGTAGGCGACCGCGCCGAGGATCGCCGCCGCGGGCACGACGTAGCGGCGCGCCGAGGCCGGCATCACGTAGAGCGCGAACGCGGTCGCCGCCACCACCAGGAAGGCGGGCGAGGGACGCGCCCAGAAGGCCCAGCCGAGCGGCAGCGCGACGAGCGCGAGCGCAAGCACCGGGACGGCCCGTTGGACGAGCCGCCGCTGCCGGCGCCAGCGCTCGCGGGGCCGCTCGAGGCCCGCGCCCTCGAGGCCGCGCCACACGAGCCGCCAGCCGCGCTCGCGAAGACGGAGGTTGAACCTCACTGGCCCTCGGGCGTTCGCTCCCCGAGCAGGCCCTCCGGCCTGAAGACGAGGATCAGGATCAGGATCGAGAAGACGATCGATGTCGTCCAGGCGGAGCCCGGCGCCCGCCAGGCGAGCCCCTCGTTGAAGGCCTGGATCAGGCCGATCAGGAGGGCGCCGAGCACGGCGCCCGGCAGGTTGCCGATCCCGCCGAGGACGGCGGCGGTGAAGGCGATCAGACCGAGCGTGAAGCCCGTGTCGTACTTGACGCTCGTGAAGTAGAGCGCGTAGAGGACGCCGCCGGCGCCGGCCAGACCGCCCGCGATCGCGAAGGTGAACGAGATCGTCCGGTTGACGCTGATCCCCATCATCGCCGCCGCGTCGGCGTCCTGGGCGGTCGCCCGCATCGCCTTGCCCTGCCGCGTCGCCCGCACCAGCCACATCAGCCCGATCAGGACCGGCACCGTGATCGCGAGCACGATCAGCCGGTTCCAGGTGTAGTCGACCCCGCCGACCGAGAAGACGGTGCCGTTCGGCAGCAACGGGCTGGGCAGCTCGACGGGCCGCTCCTTGTAGATCGCGAGCGCGATGTTCTGGAGGATGAACGAGGCCCCGATCGCGGTGATCAGTGGTGCCAGCCGCGGCGCGCCGCGCAACGGCCGGTAGGCGATCGCCTCGACGGTGACACCGATCGCCGCGCAGGCGGCCATCGTCGCCAGAAGCATGAGCGGGATCGTGTAGAGCAGGACGCCCACGGCCTCGTTCTCGTGCAGGCCGAACACGGTGCCCACGAACGTCGTCGTGATCATCCCGCCCAGCATGAACACGTCGCCGTGCGCGAAGTTGATCAGCTCCAGAATGCCGTAGACGAGCGTGTAGCCGAGGGCGACGAGTCCGTAGACGGCCCCGTTCGTGAGCCCGATCAGGAGCGCCGTGAACCAGGCCGACGGATCCTTGGCCAGGTTGATCGCGAGCCAGATGAGGACCGCCAGCACGAGCAGGGCGCCGATCGAGGGCACCAGGCCGGGCAAGCGGCTGAAGGGGAAGGCCGGCTGTCGTTGCGCGTCGGTCGCCATGCTCACCTCGAAGGTTCGGGGGGAGGGCCTGCGCCCTCCCCCCGGGACCCTAAGTGCTGCCGGCGTTTCTTGCTACTTGGTCAGGCTCACCGGCGGGTAGATGGTCGCGTAGGTCTTGCCGTCGCCCTTGGTCATCCGGTAGATCGTGATGCCCTTGAGCGACGTGTCGCCGTTCTTGTCGATGTTGAAGGTGCCGAGAATGCCGCCCTTCACCTTCGTCTTGAACAGCTGCTGCGCCACGGAGGCACGCGTCCCGTTCGACCGCGCGATCGCGTCGACCAGGATCTGCGCCGCCTGGGCGGCGTAGACCGCATACGGATCCGGCTTGCGACCCTGGAACTTGACGAAGTCCCGGATGAACTTCTTCCCGGTCGGTCCGAGCGCCTCGTTCGGGATGCCCGCGACGCTGATCAGCATTCCCTCCGCGGAGGCGCCTGCCGCCGCGACAGCCGAGAACGGCGTCCAGCCGTCCGGGCCGACCAGCCTGACGTTCTTGCCCAGCCCGGCGCGGAGGTCCTTCAGCAGCTTGGCGCCGTTGTTGCAGACGATGCCGCCGAGGAACACGGCCTTCGCGCCGGTGCCCTTGATCTTGTTGGCGATCGCCTCGTAGCTCGTCGCCTTGGGATCCCAGGGCTCGAAGCCGAGCACCTTGATGCCGAGCTTCTTCGCGGCACGCTGGTACGTCTGAGCAACGCCCTTCCCGTACGTCTCGTTGTCCGTGAGGATGTAGACGCTGGTCCCGCCGACACGCTTGGTCACGATCGCGTCAGCCGGGCCCTGGAAGTCGTCGGTGGCGACGACCCGGGCGTAGTTGCGCTTGCCCGACGGGTAGTAGACGTTCGGCTCGCCGGCGGCGTTCAGCGCCGTCTTCTTGGTCAGTCCCGGGTACGTGTTCGCGGGGCTGATCATGGCGAGCGGGCCGCGTGGCGCCCGGTTCAGGATCGGGATCACGAGCTTCGCGCACCCCGAGTTGAACGTGCCGATGATGCCGATCACGCTGCGGTCGTTCGAGTATGCGCGGGCGTTGGCCGTGCACTTGGCCGGATCCCACGAGCCCTTCTGCGCGGTCGAGTCGTCGCAGGCCTGGTAGCCGAGCGTGAAGTTGCCCGCCTTGTAGTTCTTGCGCTGCAGGATGAACTGGATCGCCTTCGTCATCTGCGTCGTCTGCGGGCGGTTCGCACCCTGCAGCGGCAGATCGGACGCGATCAGGTACTGGGGCCGACCGCTGCCCCCGTACACCACCTTCAAGCAGGACGAAGACGGCAGGACCGTCTTGCCCGTGGGTGCGGCGTTCTTGCCGATCCCCGCGGCTCCGGTGGCCACAACGATGGCCAGCGTGCCGACGGCGGCGGCGAGGACGCCCACCAGAAGTCGCTTCTTCACACTCTCCTCCTTCGTTTACCCGAAATGGGTCAACTCAGTTTCGACGCCAGGCAGCGAGCCGGACGCCCAGCGCACGAGCGAATCGGAAGTATCCGCATTCGCGCCCCCCTTTTCAAGCGATAGGACGTCGAGAGGCCGAAGGAGTTGGCGCCGGACGCCCCGCGAGCAGCCTTCGAACATCGAACGGAGGCTTGAATCCGCGCTCGGCAGGACTTCCCCGGACACAGGCTCCGCGGCCGGAGCCGGACTTGCTCCGGCGGGAGGGCCAGCGCGAGCACTCCACGAGACCGCAAGGAAGAAGGTCTGCTCTCCGGGGGCTCGTGGGGGAAACATGGTTTCCCCCACGCCAGTGCCGGGAGAGGGATTCGAACCCTCACGCCCTCTCGGGCAGCGGATTTTGAGTCCGCCGAGTCTACCGTTCCTCCATCCCGGCAGGCCGGGCGATCGTAGCGTCCGGCCCGCCGTCCGGCGCCGACGCGCCAGAATGAGGGCCGGTGCGAATCGGCATCCTCACCGGGGGCGGCGACTGCCCGGGCCTAAACGCCGTGATCCGGGCGGTCGTGCGACGCGGGCTCGAGCGCGGCTGGGAGACGGTCGGGATCGAGGACGGCTGGCGCGGGCTCGTCGAGCGCAAGACGGCGTCGCTCGGGCCGCGCGAGATCTCCGGGATCCTCCCGCGCGGCGGCACGATCCTCGGCACCTCGCGTACGAACCCCTACAGGGTCCCCGGCGGCGTGGAGCGCGTGCGCGAGACCTTCGCGGCCGAGAACCTCGAGGCCCTCGTCGCGATCGGAGGCGAAGACACGCTCGGGGTCGCCGCCCGCCTGCACGCGGAGCACGCGTTCCCGGTGGTCGGCGTCCCGAAGACGATCGACAACGACCTGTCCGGCACCGACTACACCTTCGGCTTCGACACGGCCGTCTGGATCTGCACGGAGGCGATCGACCGCCTGCACACGACCGCGGAGTCGCACAACCGCGTCATGGTCGTCGAGGTGATGGGCCGGCAGACGGGCTGGATCGCCGTGATGAGCGGCATCGCCGGCGGAGCCGACGTGATCCTGATCCCCGAGCAGCCCGTCACCGTCGAGGCCGCCTGCGAGGAGATCCGGTCACGACACCGCAAGGGCAAGGACTTCTCGATCGTCGTCGTCAGCGAGGGCTACAGCCTCACCTACGGGTCGGGCGAGAGCCGGACGGTGGCGCAGGAGGCGTCCGAGGACGCGTTCGGGCACGTCCGGCTCGGCGGCGTCGGAGCCGAGCTCGCGCGCGAGATCGAGGAGCGCACCGGGTACGAGACGCGCGTCACCGTCCTCGGGCACGTGCAGCGCGGGGGCACCCCCACCCCGCGCGACCGCGTGCTCGCAACGCGGTTCGGGCTCGTGGCGGCCGACCTGGTGCACGAGGGCCGCTTCGGGCGGATGGCGGCGCTGCAGGGCGACCGCGTCGTCGACGTCTCGCTCGAGGAGGCGACCCGGCAGCTGAAGCGGGTGCCGGCGGACTGGTACGAGGTCGCCCGCGCCTTCTTCGGCTGACGGGGCGGACGAGTCTGCGCGCGCTGCCGATCAGGCCAGGAGCTCCGCGAGCGGAAACGAGCGGTGCCGGCGCGGCGGCACGAGGAAGTTCTGCCGGTGCGTCGTCCGGAGCACCGAGTTGAGCCCCTGGCCGCGGGCACGAGCCTCGAATCTCAGCGTCGTGCCGTCCGGGAGGACGCCGTCCATCGCGAGCCGGTTGCGGTGGAAGTCGTCGCTCGTGGGGTTGAACGTGACGAAGTGCAGGCCGGCGCGCGGCGTCTCCTCGAACCGGTCGAGGTCCGGCTCGGACGTCCAGAAGAACGGGTTGTCGAGCGTGTTGAAGTCCGCGCGCTGCGGGATCGCGGTCCCCTTCGGGTAGAGGGTCCCGTCCGTTCCGCGCACGTCCTCGAGCAGGCGCGACGAGGGCATGATCGCCGCGGAATGGCCGATCGCGCCCAGCTCACGGAAGTCGCGCTCGTTCTCCGCGGCGCCGACGACGTCCTCGGGGTCCTGGCGCACGGTCAGCTGGTCGGGGCGCACCTCGAGGCCTCGCGGGCGGAACGTGGTCGCGACCCGCTCGGCGTGATCGAAGTCCACGTACCAGGCCTCGAGATCCTCGAACACGTGCGAGAGGTGCATGTGCGTCCCCTGACGGAAGTAGCCGACCGGGGTCGCGGCGAAGCCGAGCGTCTCGATGTTGGCGATCCGCGTCGGCCCGAGGCCGGCGCGCTGCGTCGAGGTGAAGCCGAGGAAGAGCTGCGAGGTCTCGGGGATCAGCTCGGCGCCCGGCACGCCGGCCGCCATCGCCATCCGCTTCGGCAGGCTGCGGCGGCCCGAGAAGCCGCCGCCGACGAAGCCCTTGCGGATGCTCGTGAGCTCGAACAGCGATCCGAGCGGCTCGAAGAGCGCGCGGGCGCCCTCCGCGACGTGATCTCGATCGTCGCTGCGTAGCAGCACCGCGACGTCGTTCTCCTCGAGCACGGTCTTGTCCGGATCGCTCGGGAAGCGGATCGCGTCGATCAGCACTCGCACCTCGCGCCCCTTCGCGGCGGAGGCTCGCCGGTCGATCGGCAGGTGGGCGGCGGCGAGCTTCGGCACGTAGCGCCGGAAGTAGGGCAGGCCCCACGCAACCGTCACGCCGAGTCCGGCGGGCGTGGGCTCGAAGCGCCGCTCGAGCGTGCGGAGAGCCCGTTCGAGCGTGGTGTGAGCCTCCGCCAGCGCTCTGCGGGTCTCGGCCACGCGCAGCCTCGCCGTCACCACCTGGTGGTGGAGCGGGATCACGACTACCTCGACGCCGTCGTCCTCGATCACGTGGAGGCCGTCGAGCAGGTGCTGCTCCGGCCGCAGCACGCCCCCCGGCCGCGGCGCAGCCGCGCCCGTCAGCCGGTCGACGAGCTCGTAGATGCCGGCGGCGCCGAGGGCGCTCGCCCCCGCGCCGGCGAGCAGCTGCTTCCGGGTGAGCCTCATCTCCGCTACCCGCGGCCGTGCGGGCTGGCGCTCATGCGTCCGCGGGCTCGACGAGCGCCAGCGTCCTCAGCATCCGTTCGAGGTTGCGGACGACGGCCGAGAAGCTGTAGGGGGGAGCGATGTGCTCGCTCACGGAGTAGAGCGTGCCGTCCCGGCGCCAGGCGTAGAGGACGTGCCACTGGTCGGCGTCCCGGTTGACCGTGTAGACGGTGGCGTCGATACCCCCGACGCGCTTCGTACCCCGCGGATCGGCGAAGCAGGGCACCTTGCGGCGGCGCACCTGGCCGGCTCCCGTCTGCACGTCGATGCAGGTGGGCACCTTCGTGCGGCCCGGGTAGCCGCGGAAGTTGACGTGAACCTCCTCCGCCTTCTCCTTGTAGATGAAGCTGATCAGGTAGCTGCCGTCCTCGTCGACCGAGTCGATCGAGGTCCAGGGACCGCCGATCTCGCCGGTCAGGGGGCCGGGGAGCCACGTGGGGCAGTAGACGGCCGTCCCGATCCGGTCGGCGAGCCGCTGCCAGCCCGCGCGCCACGCCTTCGGGCACGTCGGGGCAGCCGCCTGCCCGGGGCCGGCACGCCGGACGTCGTCCCCGCAGCCCGAGGCGAGCAGGGCGAGGAGCGCAAGCGACAGGAGTGCGAAGAGCCTTCTCATCAGAGGCGGTAGACGGAGACCCACGGCCCGGCGAGACCGTTCCCCGGCGACACATAGTAGATCCGTTTCGCACGCCTCCGCAGCTCGTCGTAGAAGCCCGCCTCGCGCGGGTAGTGCTCCCTGGCCGCGAGCACGCGGTCCGCGACCGCCCCGGTCACGAGCACGTGGGTGACGCCCTGCGCGCGGAGCCGGCCGACCTGGCGGTTCGGGTCGAAGGCGCGGCCCGGCCCCGGGAGCAGGAGCGAGACGACGGCGCGGCCCGCGAGCGCCGGCGTCGAGGACTCGGCGGCCACCCGCGCACCGGCCGGAAGGTGCTCCACGAGCCAGCGGTGCGCCACGATCCGCGTGTCCGTCCGGGTCAGCCGCACGTCCTCCCGGATCGACCACGCGAGCGGGAAGGCGAGCAGAAGGAGGGCCGCGGGCACGAGCAGCCTGATGCGCCCGGCGAGCGCGCCGAGCGCGGGGACGAGCGGCAGCAGGTAGCGGTCGAAGTGCGCCCTCAGCGTCAGCAGGTCGAGGAAGTAGACGAGCGCGAAGGAGGCGAGAACGAGGTCGGCCGGCCGGCGGCGCACCAGCGCGACGGCCAGGCCCGCGACGGCGACGAGCAACACCGGCCCGAACGTGGCCCAGAGCCGGCCGCTGAACGCGAACAGGGCGAAGCGGTCGTGCTCGAAGCCGAGCCAGCCCTCCCGGGCGAGCCGCTGGACCCGGAGGGCGTCCTCGGCGGCAAGCTGCGGATGGACGGCGACGAACGGGCTCGTGGCGAGGAACGCCACCCCGGCGAGCGCGACGGAGATCCCGAGCCGCCGCCACTGACCCCAGGCCGCGACCGCGAGCGGGACGAGCAGGAAGACGCCCGGGTACTTCGCGCCGGCCGCCAGGCCCGCGGCCGCGCCGGCCCATTCGAGCCGTCCGGCGATCATCAGGGCGAGCGAAACGGCGACCCCGAGCGTGAGCGGCACGTCCGTGACGGCCATCTGGGAGTACGCGACGTGTGTGGTCTGGACCGCGACGACGCCCGCCGCGACGAGCCCGGCCGCGGTCCCGTAGGCCCTGCGGCCGAGCCACCACGACGCGGCCACGGCGGCGACCCCGAGCGCCGCGACGAGGACGCGCGCGCTCAGGTACGACGGCGACCCGTGCCAGGCCTGGAACGGCGCGAACAGGTACATGACGAGCGTCGGGTAGTCGAACCACTCCGGATCGAGGCCGCCGCCGTGCGCCATCCGCCAGGCGCGCGGGACGATGCTCTGCTCGTCGGGGTTGAGCAGGTTGCCGAACGGGAGCCCGTACTGCAGCCCGGGGATCCGGAGGCCGGCGGCGAGCGCGAGGATCGCCGCGAGGGCGAGTCCCGAGCGGGCTTCAGACCTCCGGAGGAAGTCCACCGACGAGCTCGGACACGAGCGCCCCGTCGACGAGGACCCCGTCGATCCCCGCACGCTCGAGCGCGAGCACGTCCTCGCGATCCCGCACGGGCACCTCGGCGATGGCGAGCTTGCCCGCCGGCACGTCCGGCAGCAGGCCGAGCACGTGGTCGAGGGGATCCTCGTCCTCGCCGGCCGTGCGGCTGGAGAGCAGGAAGATCTCCGGATCGAGCCGCTCCAGCGCCAGCTCGAGCTGCTCGTCGTCGGTGACCTCGATCACCGGCTCGAGCCCGAGCGCGCAGAGCCGCTCGTGAGCCGCCTCGAGCCCGTCCTCACCCCCGGAGAGCCTGGCGGCGTCGACCGCCGACACGTCGGCCCCGGCGGGGTCGACCTCGCCCCGCCAGAGCACGGGCAGGGTCGTCGCCTCGCGCAGCCCCGCCACGGGGCGGTCCACGACGATCCCCTCCGCTCCCGCCTGCTCGGCGGCGCGAGCGGTCCGCGCGTCGACCACGGCGGCGATCAGCGAGATCCCGTCCCCCTCGGAGATCGCCTGGCTGAGACGGCGGGAGCCGTTCACCCGGCCATTGTCGCGCACCCGGGCCTGCGGCGTTTCTGCGACAGTCCGCGCCGTGACCCGGGAACCCGACGAGGCCGCGCTCGAGCTCCGCGTCTCCGACGCAGAACGTGAGCGAGTCGCGGGCGACCTCTCGCGGGCCCGCGCCGAGGGACGGCTGACGCTCGACGAGTTCTCGGAGCGGGTCGATCTCGCCTACGCGGCCAAGACGGGGGCGGAGCTCGCGACCCTGACGCGGGACCTGCCGGCTCAGGCCGGCGAGGAGAGCTCGCGCAGGCCGACGCGCTGGCTGGTGGCGGTGATGGGCGGCTCGCGCCGGACGGGGCGGTGGCGGATCGAGGGCAACACCCGGGCGATCGCGGTCATGGGAGGGTGCGAGCTGGATCTCCGGGCCGCCGAGATCACCGGGACGGAGGCGCGCATCACCTGCTTCGCCTGGATGGGCGGCGTCGAGATCGTCGTGCCGGAGGGCGTCGAGGTCGACGTCGGCGGGTTCACGTTCATGGGCGGCCGCGACGTCGATCTGAAGGGCGAGCGGCGCCGGCCCGGGACGCCGCTGATCCGCGTCCGCGCCTACACCCTCATGGGCGGCGTCAGCGTCACGACGCCGAAGAAGAAGCTGCCGAACTGAAGCGTCGGCTCAGCAGGGCGGGGGACGGCACACGCCGCGAATCTCCTCGCCGCGGTTGTTGCGGAGATTCGCGTCGTTCCAGGAGGCGAAGACCGCCCACCGGACCGGGAACGTGTGCCGGAAGCTGCCCTCCGGCGGAGCGTCGTAGGCGAAGAGCACCTCGACCGGCACTCGCTCTCCTGGTTCCAGCATCCGGCGCGACTCGCACGAGGCGGAGAAGCCGTCGACCCCGCCCTGACTGCTCCCGACGAGGATGCACGACCGGAACAGCCGCGGATCCTTCTGCTCCTGCGGGGCCAGGAACCCCCCGAAGGGGCGCTCCGGTTCAGCCTCGTCGTCCCGATGAACCAGTTGAAGCTGAGCGCGGGGACGGGCGACGGGCCGCGGTTGGCGATCGTGTAGGCGCAGGTGACGAAGGGTCGGCCGGGCTCCTTCGGCGGGCAGCCGCCCGTGACGGCGACGTCGGAGGCGTACCTGCCCCAGAGCTCGGCGTAGGCACCGGTCGCGGAACAGCCCTTCGACCGGCCTTTCCTCGCCTCGATCTCGATCGTGTTCCGGCCGCGCTTGAAGAGGGACCGGCCCGCCGGGATCGCCCGTTTCACCACCCGCCCGTCGGTCGAGAACGCCCGTCGTCCGTTGACGAAGAGCGCCACCCGCTTGACCGGGTTCGGCTTCGTGTTCGAGACCGAGCCCATCGAAACCCTCAGCTCCGCGGGGTCGTCGACGACGACGACCGTCCGGGCGAACGAGACGGTCTGCTTCCCGTCCTTGCACGTGGAGGCCCAGAGCGCGCTGACGAAGTTGCCGGCGGCGGCGAAATCCGACTTCACGGCGACCACGGCGGTCGCGCGCCTGGGGCCGTCGCGCCAGTCGGTGGACGTCGGGATGCGGAAGTAGCCCATCTCCGCGTCCACGTCGCGGTACCTGAGCCGCTCGTCCGCGGCGGCGCCGGGGACGAGGAGCGCGAGCGCGCCGGCGGCCACCGCGACGATCCGCATCAATTCACTTCGGGCACTTCGGGTTCGTCGCCTCCGGCATGCAGATGTAGCGGATCGCGCGCCAGCCGTTCGTCCGCCCGTTCGGGTCCCGGGTGCGCGAGTAGATCTCGGCGGCGACGAAGACCCAGGCGACGGCGGAGGGCAAGTGGGGATGGAACGTCACTCGCGCGTCGACGCTGAACTCGATCTTCCGGTTCCGATTCGGCGGCAGCTTGTCGATGTCGCAGTCGACCCGCTTCTGGAACGGCGTCGTGCCGCCGGGAGAGACCTTGCAGTTCTCGATGTCGTCGCTCGCCGACCTGATCGCGCCGATCGCGAGCGTCTGCACGGTCGACGCGGAGATGTGGAGCGTCAGCCTCCCCTTGTAGGCGCCGGACGGCCCGAGATTCCTCGGCTCGAGGGCGATCGGGACCGTCTCCGTCGCGCCCGGAGTCCCCGTCTCGTAGTCCTCGTGGGTCGGCCCGCTGTCGCTCGAGAGCCACAGATCGGCCTCGAACTCGCCCTCGAGCGCGAACAGCAGGCCGAGCCGCCTGGCCGGGTTGCCGTTCCTGCACATCCCGATCCCCTTCGCCTTCTGCTCGGCGCGCTTGATCACACGGATCTCGAACGTGTTGACGCCGTGCTTGAAGAGGCCGGGGTAGCCGCGCTCGGTTCGCGCGAGGGTCGTCGAGGCACCCCTGATGCTGAACGCGTGACGGCCGTTGATGAAGAGGCGAACGCCGCCGATGGCGCGATCCGCGGGAGCGCTGACGAAGGTGTTGTCGGAGAAGGTCGCCGTGAAGTTCTTGGGCGGCCCGGGCATGAAGAGCGCCCGCTTGAAGATCACCGTCTGCCTTCCCGGGCTGCACCTGGAGGCCCAGATGAAGGAGAGGTTCTGCCGGTCGCGCGCGCTCGTCCCGCCCTTGCGCACCTTTGTCAGGACCTGGACCTCTCTGGCGTCAGCGCCGCCCTGCACCGTCCAGGTGTGGTTGGAGACGAGCGCGAAGTGCGTGCCGTCCACGTCGAGGCCGAGCGGTGCCGTCGGGACGGCCGCGGAGGCCCCTCCGGCGAGGAGGACGAGCGCGCCACACACGAACCCCAGCGCTTTCAGCTGCATTTCGAGTCCGTTGCGTCTGGATCGCAGTAGTAGATCTTCGCCTCGCGGCGGTTGTTCTTCGTGTTGCCCACCTCTTCGCCTCCCTGCGAGACTTGCCACGCCATCGTCATGACGACCTGCCGAAACGGGCGGTCGGGGAGGAAGAAGCCGATTCTGATCGGTATCTGCACCCTCCCTCCCGCCTTGAGGTTGACGATCCGGCACGAGATTACTGGCTGGAACGGGTCGTTGACGTAGCTGCCAACGTTGCAGCCATTGACCCGGCCGCCCGTCCGGGGCTCCACGAGGACGAACGTCTCACCCGGCTTCTGCGGGATCCCGAGCTGGACGACCAGCCCCATGCCGGCGGCGCCCCCGGGTCCGTTGTTCCGGACCTCGAAGGTGATCGTCTCGAGCACGCGGCTCTGTCCGGCCACGTTGCGCTTCGCGTCACCGCTCGGAGGCTCGAGGAGGCCGGTGTCGCTCCCGAACTCGCCGTTGATCCAGAACGCGACGCCGAAGTTCGTCGCCTTCGAGACGTTGCACCGCACGCCCCTGTCGCTCGCCCGCTTCACGGCGATCACGTCGATGGTGTTGCGGCCGAACCGGAGGCGCTTGAGGTTCTTCTCCGTCGGGTCGAACTGGCCGGTGGCGCCCTTCGTCTTCAGCACCGGGAGACCGTTCACGCGGAGCTCGAGCGACTCGAAGCCGCCCCGGCCCCGGATGATCGGCTCGACGAGAGCGCCGAGCGAGTTTTCCGGACCGGCCAGGAAGAACGAGCGCCTGAAGTGGACGGTCTGGCGCCCCCTGGCGCAGGTCGGTGCCCAGAGTGCGGCGACGCCCTGGCGGCGATACGGGTCGGTGTCACGCGGCCTCGGCTTGACGATCCACTCGACCACCTTCGGCCGCGCGGCGCTCCCCCGCAGGTCCCAGTCCTCGCTGGCGTCCGACATGACGTAGAAGTCACCGCCGGCGTCGTCGGTAAACTCGGCGCCGGGCACAGGTGGTTCCGCCTGAGAGGCGGCGCCCGCGCCCGCCGCTACGGCGAGCGCGACCAGGGCGGCCGCAAGAGCCCTGCGCACGCGAGTAGCAGCGGCTACCCGCGCGCCCCGCGACCTAGTCACCCCAGCCCTTCGGGTTCTTGCAGTTCGGATCGGTCGAGCCCGGACCGCAAGCGACCCTCGTAACCGTGACGTGGTACACGCCTCCGCCGGGCGCGCCGCGCACGCCTGCGAAGCCGGCGATCTGGTAGCCGACCTCGACCTTCCGCTCGCCGTAGTTGACCGCATCGGTCACGCGCGCGCTCACCGTCACGCGCACCGTCTCACGCGATCCCGGCTGCCACACCCCGAAGTCACATTCGACGGGCTTGAGCCGCTCGGGATCGATCACCGTCGTCGAGCAGTCCGCGAGCTTCCCGGTTGCCACCACGCTGAAGCCCCTGATCGTCATGTCTCCGCCGATCCCGACGATGAACTTTCCCCCGAGGCTGGCCGCAGGACCGTCGTTGCGGACCGTCGCGGTGACCTGGAACGCAACTGTGGCCGCAGGGTCCACCTTTGCGTACCTCGGGATGCCTGCGTCGCGAGCGCTCTTCCGGCTCTCGCCCAGCTCGACGCTGGCGCCGAATTTCGCAAGCAGCGCGAAGCCGATCCCGCAGCGCGAGGCGTTGGCGGCCTTCGTCCCCCTGATCGTGAGGACGTTGTTGCCGAACTTGAACGCCCTCGCGGCGGCCGGGAGCGGCGACGGGTCGCCGGTCTTCGCACCGAGTTGATTCGTGCCCGAGCGGTACGGGCCGGCTCTGCCGATCAGGACGCCGTTGAGCAGGATCCGGACTCCCCGGATCCCGCTCGACGAGCCCTGCGAGTACGTGAGGAAGGCCTGGACGTCGGTCGCGTCGCCCGGCGCGGAGAAGCTGCGGGTGAAAGACACGCTCTGCCTGCCCTTCTTGCAGGTGTCGGCCCAGATCGCATCGACCGTCTCGCCCCGTGTCCGCGCCCAGCTCGGCAGGAGGTAGCGCGGGACGTATCCCTCCGAGGCCTTCGGGATCCTGCCGGCGTTCGTCCAGCGCTCGTTCGTGCCGAGCGCGAGCTCGTAGAGGTCGTAGTGGAAGTAGTCGAGCTTCTTCCAATCGGGCCCGTCGGCACCGGAGGCTGTCGCGACGAGAGCGACGGCGCAGAGCAGGCAGGCAAGCCCGAGCCGCATGTGGCGAATGTAGCTCGACCGGGCCGGCGTGTCTAGCAGGGTGGGTCTCTACCCGGATGCGCTCGCGCGGTCGGCTCAGACGGAGC
>JBHEMU010000115.1:0-2665 GCA_046262415.1 Gaiellaceae bacterium
GACGTCCACGAAGAGGCCGAGCGCCTCGAGCATGCGATGTCGCCGCGCTTCGAGGCCTACGTCAAGTCGGCGGTCGGCGACGCCAACACCTGCCCCCACGGTCACCCGATCCGGCCGGGCACGCGGATCGAGGGCGTGCCCCTCGCCGACGTGGCGGAGGGCGCCTCGGTGCGCGTCCTGCGCTTCGAGAACGAGGCCGAGGACCTTCTGCACTACCTCAAGGCCTCCGGCCTGGCGCCGGGGCTCGAGGGCCGCGTGACGCGAAGCGGATCGGATGAGGTCAGCGTCGCGCTGGAGACCGGCGAGTCGACCGTGACCCGCAGCGTCGCCGAGACCGTCTCGGTGACCGCCGACCCTTCGCCGCCGCCGCGGACGGCGCTGCCCGAGCAGCTCGTGTTGGGCCGAGAGCGCTACGGAAGGTAAGAGCGGTGGTCAGGCCGCGACGCCGCTCGCGGCCCGCACGGCCTCGGCGAGGCGGGCGACGCCCTCCTCGATCTGCTCGACGGTGACTCCGGAGTAGGCGAGGCGCAGCGTGTTCTCGCCACCCTCGAGGACGAAGTCGGTGCCCTTGACGATCGCGACTCCGCGCTCGGCGGCGGCGTCGAAGACGGCATGGACGTCGGCCCCCTCGGGGAGCTCCACCCATAGGAAGTAGCCGCCCTGAGGGGCGACGAAGCGGGCCTCGGGGAGGTCGCGGGCCAGCGCGGCGCTAAGCGCGGCAGCTCGCCCCTGGAGTGCGGACTTGACCGTCTCGATCGACCGGTCCAGCGCGCCTGAACGGCAGAAGGCGTTGACGATGCCCTGGCTGACCATGCTCGGGGAGATGTAGGTGTTGGTCGCCAGCGTCCGGATCTCGCCGATGAGGTCGGGTGGGCCCACGAGGTAGCCGACCCGGATGCCCGGGCAGACGGTCTTGGAGAAGGAGGACGCGTAGACGACGTGCTCGGGGTCGAGGTCGAGCATGAACGGGAGGTGCTCGCCCTCGAAGCGCAGGGCGACGTAGGGATCGTCCTCGAAGATCCAGAAGTCGTGCTCGGCGGCGAGCGCCACTAGCCGCTCGCGCTTGGATCGCGAGAGCGTGTGGCCCGCCGGATTCTGGAAGTTCGGGATGATGTGCGCGAGCTTCGGGCGCAGGCCGCCGGACAGCAGCCGCTCGACGGCATCGACGTCGATCCCGTCGGGCTCGAGCTCGATCGCCGTGACCTCCGCGGCACGGGCACGGAGCGAGAGCAGCGTCCGGTCGTAGGTCGGCTTCTCCACGATGACGCCGTCGCCCGGCTCGACGAGCGTCTCGAAGAGGAAGGCGTCGGCCTGCATCGACCCGTTGGTGACGATCACGCGCTCGGGCTCGACCGCGTGGCGCTCGGCGATCCAGTCGCGCAGCGGCGGGTACCCGATCGCCGTGCCGTAGCCGACCATGCCGCCGGGATCCTGCCCCAAGGCCTGCTCCGCGGCGGCGCGCAGCCCTTCGACGTCGACGATGTCCAGCGAGGGGGCCCCGCGGGCGAAGGAGATCGGCTGGGCGGCGGCCACGCTCGCAGGTTAGCGGCGGCCGGCGAGGCGGACGTCGAAGAGCGCGCGGTCGCCCTCGAAGCCCCGGAGGACGACCTCCTCGACACCGTCGAGCGCCCGCAGGGCCTGCTCGAAGCGCCCGAGCGATTCGATGTCTACGAACGGGCCGGCCCGGAGGAGCGCCTGGGCGGCGGGCGGCGGAGTGGCCGCGGGTGTTGGCGGCGTGGCCGCGGGTGGAGGTCGAGTGGCCGGGGGTGGAGGTGTTGCGGCGACGGGCGGAGGCGGGGCGGTCGCCTGCACGCCCTGCGCGGGGATCGCCTCCTCGGGCTCCTCGCCGGTCAGCTCGCGCTGGAGGTCGCGCAGCTTTCGCTCCATCTCCGCGAGCGCCGTGTGGACGTCGGCGGGCTCCTCCACCGCCGGCCCGCTAGGCGCGCACGCTGCCGAGGATCTCGACGGCGATCTCGGCGACCTCGGTCGGCGTGCGGCCGACCCGGGCGCCCTTGGCCTCGAGCGCCTCGGCCTTCGCGGCGGCCGTGCCCTGGGAGCCCGAGACGATCGCTCCCGCGTGACCCATCGTCTTGCCGGGCGGCGCGGTGAAGCCGGCGATGTAGCCGACGACCGGCTTGGTCACGTTCTCGGCGATGAAATCCGCCGTGCGCTCCTCCTCGTCGCCGCCGATCTCGCCGCACATGACGATGAGCTCGGTCTGGTCGTCCTCCTGGAAGAGGGAGAGGACGTCGATGAACGACGAGCCCACGATGGGGTCGCCGCCGATCCCCACGATCGTCGAGTTCCCGAACCCGCTCTGCGCCAGCTCGTTGCCGATCTGGTAGGTGAGCGTGCCCGAGCGCGAGACGACGCCCACGTTTCCCTCCGAGAAGAAGGCGGCCGGGATGATCCCGACGTTCGCCTTCCCCGGCGAGAGCACGCCGGGGCAGTTGGGGCCGACGAGGCGGGTCGTGCCGCTCCGGCGCAGGTGGGTGTAGACGCGAAGCATGTCGTGGGCGGGGACGCCCTCGGTGATGCACACGACGAGCTCGATGCCCGCGTCGGCCGCCTCGAGCACAGAGTCGGCCGCGAAGGGCGCCGGGACGAAGACCATCGCGGTGTTCGCGCCGGTCTGCGCGACGGCGGCGCGAAAGGTGTCGAACAC
>JBHEMU010000116.1:0-11508 GCA_046262415.1 Gaiellaceae bacterium
AAGGGAGCCGGTGATCGCCCTCACGGTCGCCGGCGAGACGCGCGCGTACCCGATTCAGATCCTGACCTGGCACGAGATCGTCAACGACGAGATCGGCGGCGTGCCCGTCGCCGTCACCTTCTGCCCGCTCTGCAACACCGCGATCGTCTTCGACCGGCGGGTCGAGGGACGAACGCTCGACTTCGGCACCACCGGCAAGCTCAGGAACTCCGACCTCGTCATGTACGACCGGCAGACGGAGTCGTGGTGGCAGCAGTTCGGCGGGAAGGCCCTTGCCGGCCGCTACACAGGGACGGAGCTGCGGCAGCTGCCCGCGAGGATCGTCGCGTGGGCGGAGTTCCGGCGCGGGCATCCGGACGGAAGCGTCCTCTCGCGCGACACCGGCCACAGCCGCCCATACGGAGAGAACCCATATCAGGGCTACGACGACGTCGGAAGCTCGCCGATCTTCCCGACGGAGAACAGCGACGACGACCGCCTGGCGCCGAAAGAGCGGGTCGTCTTCGTCGAGCGACGCGGCGATGCGGTCGCGATCCCGTACTCGACGCTGGAGCGAAAGCGCGCGCTGACGGTCGTCGTCGGCGGCGACCGGCTGCTCGTCCGCTGGCGCCCGGGCGTCGCCTCCCCGCTCGACTCGTCCGGGATCGCAGAGGGCCGTGCGGTGGGCGCGGCCGAGGTGCGCCAGAACGGCCGGCTGGTGCCGTTCGACGAGCCGTTCTGGTTCGCGGTCGCGGCCTTCCGCCCCGAGGTCAGGATCGTTCGTTAGGCACGGCCGCGAGCCGCTCCCAGCGCTCGAGCTCCTCGCGCACCTGCATCCGGGCGCGATGGATGCGGCTCTTCGCCGCGGCGACCGAGATCTCGAGCACGTCCGCGACCTCCGGGTTCGAGAGCCCGACGAGGTCGCGCAGCACGAGCGGCGCCCGGTACTCGAGAGGCAGCGCGCGGACAGAGCGGGCGAGGACGGCCTTCAGCTCGCCCGCCTCCGCCGCACGCTCCGGCTCGCTCGCCGCCTCCCCGGCGCGCGACTCGGACTGCTCCACGTCGGCGAGCTCCGCAAGCGGGACGCGCCTCCGCCGCAGGCGCGCGAGCGCCTCGTTGACCGCGATGCGGTACAGCCAGGTGAAGACCGCCGCGTCGCCGCGGAAGCGGTCGAGGTTTCGCCAGGCCTGGACGAACGCGTCCTGGGTCGCCTCCTCGACATCGCGCTCGTCGTCCAGCAGCCGGTAGAGGACAGCGCGGACGCGATGCTCATGCTGGCGGACGAGCTCGGCGAACGCCTCGACGTCCCCGCCCTTCGCACGCGCTAGCAGCGTGGCGTCGTCCCGTGCGGCGTGCTGCATCCAGCCATCCTACGAGCCCGAATCGCACCGCCGGCCGCGCGCATCGAAGTTTCGTGACTCGTTGCTTCCACCGATCCCGCCAGCGCCGAGACGCAAGACTGAGCGCATGACCTGGGTGAGGACAGCACCGGAGGCTTCCGACGGGCGCACATCCTCGCCTCGCACTCGCTCAACCCGGCGGCGCTCCGAGGCGCATCTGCGTCTCTGCCGGACGATCATGTTCGGCGACTCGCCGCTCACACGGAGCGAGCGCGAGGCGATCGCCGTCGCCGTCTCGTCGGCCAACGACTGCCACTACTGAGTCGTCCAGCACGGCGCCGCGCTCGTTCGGGAATCGGGCGAGCCGGCGCTGGCGGAGGCGGTCGCCTCCGGACGATTCGACGGCCTCGACCGGCGCCTGCGCGCGCTCTGCGAGTACGGCGTCAGGCTGACGCGCTACCCGGAGACGATGTGCGAGACGGACATCGCGCGCCTGCGCGCGGCCGGGCTCGACGATCGCGCGATCGTCGACGCGAACCAGGTTGTCGCCTACTTCAACACCGGATCGCAGTCAGAGAGCTCGGGCTCACGCTCGAGCAGATGATGGAGAACGCGGGTCGGCAGCTGGCTGAGCTGGCGCGCGTCCTGCTCGGGGGACGCGTCGGCGGACGCACGATCGCCGTCCTCGCCGGTCCGGGCGGGAACGGCGGAGGCGGGCTTGCCGCGGTTCGCCACCTCGCGAACGTCGGCGCGCACGTCCGCGTCATTCGCCTCGCCCATGGAAGCGCTGAAGCAGGCAACTCGCGCCCAATACGCGCTCGCGGCCGCGATGGCATTCGCGCCGACACGGACGAAGCGATGCCGGACGTGGAGCTCGTCCTCGACGCGCTGCTCGGCTACTCCCAGACGGGCGCGCCGAGGCACGAGGCGGCACGGCTGATCGAGTGGGTCCAGCGTCGACGCGTCGTCGCCCACGACGTCCCGTCCGGGCTCGAGCTCGAGACAGGCACGCTCCATACGCCGCATGGTGCGTGCGGAAGCGACGCTCACGCTCGCCGCGCCGAAGGACAGGCTTCGCGCGCCAGGAGCGACGGACGCGGTCGGCGAGCTCTTCCTCGCCGATATCTCGATTCCGCGCGTGGTCTACACGCGGCTCGGAATCGACTTCGCCACACCCTTCGCGGCCACGCAGCTCCTCCGCGTTACCGCCCTCTGAAAGACACCGGCGGCGAGTTCGCGCTTCCAGCCAGTGCGCGTACGATGAGCCGGGATGGACGGCGGGCGCATCCAAAAGGCGATGGAGCTAGTGATGCGGCCATGGGTGGCGACACATGAGGAGACGCAAGAGCGGCTGTCCGCACACCTCGAAGGCGAGCTGGAAAGCCGAGAGGCCAAGCGAGTGCTCAGGCATCTCGCCCGCTGCCACCACTGCCGCGAGCTGCTCCGCTCGCTCGCCCGTGCCGTCGACCATCTCCGCGGGCTCGGGCAGAGCGACGTTCCGCAACCCGCCCCGTCCGTGGCGGATACGGTGGTCGACCGAATCCGCCACGACGGTCGTTGACCTGATCCGCGGGCGGAGGGGCCGGCTCGTCCTTCAGGCGCGAGCGGCTCGTCGCCGCCGCGGTCATCGGCGGCGTGTTTGTCGCCCGCGGAAACGGACCCGCGACGGCAACACCGTCGCGTGCCGGACCGACAGAGTCCGGCGCGCTACTGCTCGGCTTGTACGCGCTTGGGCTCAGGCTGCCGTTCCTCATGTTCGGGCTCGCGTTCAAGGGTCGGTTGCCGTCGTTCACGCCGTCCGAGCACGGCGGGCAACGGGGCTCCGCCGAGTACCCCCTCGACCGAGGCGCCGAGTTGAACTGGATCCCGTCCTGGGAACGGGTAACACCGCTGGACGCCGTCCAACGTAGCGGCGCCGCCAAGCGCGTCGACTGGCTACGCGCCCGCGGGCGCCAAGCCCCCGAGCGAACTCGACTGAGGCCGACTTCCATGCGCAGGGAACGTGGCGTCGTCGGTTTCTTCAGCGGCCGGAACGCGCCCACCGCGGCGCTCGTGCGACGGCAGACGCGCGCTAGCAAGCCATTTACGCCCGCCTCTGACGCGGCTCCGCTGGGATGACGATCTGGCGGACGGCGCTGCCGCCGGCGAGGGCGTCGAGGGCGGCGTTGATCTCGCCGAGCAGCAGCGTGCCGGTCACGAGCCGCTCCACCGGCAGCAGCCCGGCGCGCCAGAGGGAGATCAGGCGAGGGATGTCGCGCTGCGGCGCGGCCGAGCCCATGTAGGCGCCGATCACGGTCCTCGCCTCCGCGACGAGCGAGAGCGCCTGGAGGCGGAGCTCCTGGTCGGGGTGGGCGAGACCGAGCGAGACGGTCGTTCCGCCGCGGCCGGTGGCCCGGTAGGCGGCTTCGAGCACGGTCGCGTGGCCGGCGGCCTCGTAGGTGTGACGTGCGCCGCCGCCCGTCGCCTCCCGGATCGCCTCCACCGCCTCCTCCGGCGCCAGCGCGACGTCGGCGCCGAGCTCGAGCGCCAGCTCGCGCTTCGAGGCGACCGGGTCGACGGCGAACACGGGCGTCGCGCCGGCCACACGTGCCCCCATCACCGTCGAGAGACCGACGCCGCCGAGACCGAAGACGGCCACGGGCTCACCCGCCCGCACCCTCGCCGCGTTCAGCACGGCGCAGACGCCCGTGAGGACGGCGCAGCCGAAGAGCGCCGCCGTCTCGAGCGGAACCTCCGCCGGCACGACCACTGCGGAGGCCCGCGAGACCACCGTCCGCTCGGCGAAGGCGGACACGCCGAGGTGACGGTGGATCTCCTGCGCCCCGCGCCGGAACGGGCGCGCGCCGCCGAGCAACCGCCCGGCCCCGTTCGCGGCAGCGGCCGCAGGGCAGAGCGCGGGCCGGCCAGACGAGCACTCGGCGCAGTTACCGCAGCTCGGGACGAACGCGAGCACGACGTGGTCGCCCTCGCGCACGTCGGCGACGCCCTCGGCGTGCTCCACCACGCCGGCGGCCTCGTGGCCGATCACCATCGGCACCGGCCTCGGCCGTGTCCCGTCCACGGTGGAGAGGTCGGAGTGGCACACGCCGGCGGCCTCGATGCGGACGAGCAGCTCACCCGGGCCGGGCGGTGCGAGGTCGAGCTCCTGGACGCCGAGCGGCCGGCTGTCCGCGTAGGGCCGCGCCGCGCCGGCCCGCTCGAGCACGGCGGCAAGCGTCTTCAGGCCGCCTCCGCCCTGCCGAGGAAGTCGGCGACGACCGCGTTGAACCGTTCCGGCTCCTCGAGCGGGAGGTTGTGGCCCGCACCGGGGAACTCGACGAGCTCGGCGTCCGGGATCCGGCGCGCCAGCGCGCGCCCGTTCGAGACCGGCACGACCTCGTCGAGATCGCCGTGCAGGACGAGCGTCCGCGCTTCGATCCGCTCGACCGGAGCGCCGGCCTCGACGAAGCGGACGCAGGCGTCGAACTGCGCGCGCCAGCACTCGGGCGGGGTCGGGAACTCGAGCCGCGCAGCGAGGAGGTCCTCGTACAGCGTGCCGTTCGCGGCCGCCCAGCCGCGCGAGAAGGACAGGTGCATCGTCTGCCGCGCGAACTCCTCCGGGGGCAGGCCGGCGACGGCGGCCCAGGCCCGGACGGTCGACGGTGGGATCGGCTCGTGCGTGGGCGAGCCGGCGCCGGTGCCGCAGAGCACCAGCGAGTCCACCCGGTCGGGTCGGCGGAGCGCGAGCGTCTGGGCGACGTAACCGCCCATCGAGTGCCCGAGGACGTGTGCACGGTCGATCCCGAGCGCCGCCAGCACCGCCGCCGCGTCGTCGGCCAGCTGCTCGATCGAGTACTCGCCGGACGGCTTGAAGGAACGGCCGGCGCCGCGGTTGTCGAGCGCGACGACGCGCCAGCGCTCGGCGAAGACGTCGAGTGAGAAGCGCCAGGCCCACACGGCGTAGCCGAGACCCTGGATCAGGAGCAGCGGGTCGCCGCTGCCGCGCTCCTCGACGTGGAGGTCTCCCCCGGGGACGGCGACGAGCATCAGTGCAAGCGCTCGACGACCATGGCCATGCCCTGCCCGCCGCCGACGCACATCGTCTCGAGCCCGATCGTGCCGTCGAGGGTCTCGAGGTCGTTCAGCAGCGTGCACATGATCCGCGCCCCCGTCATCCCGTAGGGGTGGCCGAGGGCGATCGCGCCGCCGTGCGGGTTCAGCTTCTCGCCGAAGGGGTCGATGCCGAGCTCGCGGCAGACCGGCAGCACCTGGGCTGCGAAGGCCTCGTTCAGCTCGACCACGTCGACGTCGTCGATCGTCATCCCCGTCTGCTCGAGCACGGCGCGGACGGCCCCGATCGGGCCGACGCCCATGATCTCGGGCTCGACGCCGGACACCGAGGATCCGAGGATCCGGGCCAGCGGGCGGATCCGGAGGGCGCGGGCGCGGTCCTCGCTCATGACCACGACCGCCGCGGCGCCGTCGTTCAACGGGCAGGAGTTCCCCGCCGTCACCTTGCCGCCCGGAAGGAACGCGGGCTCGAGTTGCGACAGCCTCTCGAGGGTCGACTCCGGCCGGGGGCCGTCGTCGGCGGCGACGCCGTCCCAGGGGGTGATCTCGCGGGCGAAGAAGCCGCTCTGCTGGGCCGCCGAGGCGCGCTCCTGGGAGCGCTGCGCGAACCGGTCCATGTCCTCGCGGGACACGTTCCAGCGCTCGGCCACATTCTCGGCCGTCAGGCCCATCGGGATGTACACGTTCGCGATCGGCGCGTCGTCCCCAAACAGCTTCGGGTGCAGCTCGTCCTCGCTCTTCGGGTACCCGTCGACCTGCGAGATCGACTCGACGCCGGCCGCGACGTAGGCCTCGCCCTCCCCGGCCCGGATCGCGTGGAACGCCATCCGGATCGTCTGCAGGCTCGAGGCGCAGAACCGGTTGACCGTCGTGCCCGGGACGGTCGCCGGAAGCCCGGCGAGCAGAGCAGCGCGCCGGCCGAGGTTCATTCCCTGCTTGTCCTGCGGGAAGCCGCAGCCGACGATGACGTCGCCGAGTGAGCCCGGGTCGAGCCGGGGCACCTGCTCGAGCGCCGAGCGGACGGCGAAGGCGACGAGATCGTCCGGCCGCACGTCGACGAGCGACCCCTTGCGCGCGCGGCCGATCGGCGTTCGCGCCGCCGCCACGATCACTGCTTCTGGCATGGCTTCCTCCTCATCTCGACGTCAGACGAACGCGCTCTCGCCGGTCAGCGCGCGGCCGATGATCAGCTTCTGGATCTGGCTCGTGCCCTCGTAGAGCGTCGTCACGCGCGCGTCGCGGAGGTACTTGCCGACCGGGTACTCGTCCACGTAGCCGTACCCGCCGTGGAGCTGCACGGCCGCGTTCGAGGCCCGCACCGACGCCTCGCTCGCGAAGTACTTCGCCGTCGAGGCCTCCAGCGTGTGCGGCCGGCCGGCGTCGGCGAGCGCGGCGGCGCGCCAGGTCAGCAGCCGCGCGGCATCGGTCTCCACCGCCATGTCCGCGAGCAGCTCCTGGACGAGCTGGAACGAGCCGATCGCCTTGCCGAACTGCCGCCGCTCGCACGCATAGGCGACACAGGCGTCGAGGCAGCCCTGCGAGATCCCGACGCAGCCGGCGGCGAGCGAGATCCGTCCCGCGTCGAGCGCCGACATCGCCACCCTGAAGCCCTCGCCCTCCGCGCCGAGGCGGCTCGCGTCGGGGACGCGAACCCCGTCGAGGAAGAGCTCACCCGTGTCTTGCCCGCGCAGGCCGAGCTTCCCCTTCACGGGACGAGCCGTGAAGCCGGGCGCGTCGGTCGGCACCAGGAAGCAGGTGACCCCGCGCGCTCCCGCGCCGCCGGTCCGCGCGAAGACGAGCGCGAACGCCGCCCAGGTGCCGAGCGTGATGAAGATCTTCGAGCCGCTGATCGCCCAGTCCTCGCCGTCGCGCTCGGCGCGCGTGACGAGGCTCGCGGGGTCGGAGCCCGAGCCCGGCTCGGTGAGCGCGTAGCAGCCGAGCGCCTCGCCGGCGCAGAGCCGCGGGAGCCACTCGCGCTTCTGCTCTTCGGTGCCCCACCTGACGAGCGTCTTGCCGACGAGCCCCACGCTCACCGAGACGATGCCCCGGACGTTCGAGTCCGCCCGCCCGAGCTCCTCGGCGATCAGCGAGTAGGAGATCGTGTCGAGCCCCATGCCGCCGTAGGCGTCCGGCAGCGCCGCGCCGAGATACCCCGCGGCGGCGAGCTTCTCGACGATGCCGCGGTCCAGCTGCTCCTCCCGGTCCCATTCCCGCGCGTGAGGCGTCACCTCGCGATCGCAGAACTCGCGGGCCGACGAGCGGATCAGCTCCTGCTCGTCGGTGAGGGTGAAGGCGGGGCCGGCCGTGCCGACCCCGCCTTCCGTCGCCGTCGTCAGCGCGCTACTTCCCGCGTCCGTTCAGGAGCGGGCCGATCCCGCGCCACGTGCCGTCCGTGTAGCGGGTCAGCCGCACCTGCGAGATCGGGAACGGGTCGCGCGGGGTGGTCTTCGTGACCACGCCGGGCAGCGCGAACGGGTTCGACCTGTCGGTCATGTTGCGCACCACCTTCATCAGCGCGGCCCGCCCGTTGTTCCCCCTCAACGCGGCGTTACCCGTCTTGTAGAGCGCCTGGATGAAGGTGTGCGCCTTCGCCATCCCGTAGAGGAAGAGCCCGTTCTTGGGATCCTGGTCCGGCAGGTACTTGGTCATGATCGACCGGTACAGCTTCATGCCGGCGTCGTTGTCCCACTCCGGCGCGGCCGGATCCTTGAGGTACTGGACGCTGATCGAGCCGTTCACGGTGGCGGCACCCGCGAGGCGGACGGCAATTCCCATGAACGTGTCGGTGGCGGAGACCGAGTTGAGGTAGATGTTCTCGGGCTTCCAGCCGAGCCGTGGGAGCGTCGCGTACGTCTGGATCGTCTTCGCCGGCGTGGCGAAGATCATCAGCGTGTTGGCGCCGGAGCGCCGGAGGTCCACCAGCTGCGAGGTGACTGCCGGATCGGTGACCTGGAAGCCGCGGCTGGCCACGATCTGGTTCTTCTTCGACCCGAGGCCGGCCTCGAAGCCCGCGATGTAGTCCCTCCCGTAGTCGTCGTTCTGGAAGATGATCGCGATCTTCGCGTTCGGCTCGTTCTGGGCGATGTGACGGCCGTAGATGGCCGCCTCCGCCTGGTAGTCGGGCTGCCACCCGATCGTCCACGGGTACTTCTTCTGCTCGACGCCGAAGAGCGTCGCGCCGGTCGAGACGTAGACCTGGGGAACCTTCTTGCCGTTGGTGTAGTCGCGGATCGGCTGCTGCGGCTCGGTGCCGAGGCCGCCGACCAGGGCCAAGACCTTGTCCTCCTCGACGAGGCGCCGCGTCTGCTGCACCGTCTGCGCGGGGTTGTACGCGTCGTCGTAGAACTTGAAGATGATCTGCCGGCCCGCGACGCCCCGCTTCTTGTCGGGGCCCCTGCGCGAGTTGATGTAACTGAAGTACGCGGCCATCCCGCGAGGGATCGGCGCGTAGCTCGAGACGGGCCCGGTCAGCGGGAACGTACCGCCGATCGTGATCGTCCTGGCTGTGACGCCCGGAGTCGCCTGGCTCCCGCCCAGCGCGACCGGCAGGGCGACGAGGGCGGCTGCGGCGGCGAGCGCCAGCAGCGGGGCTTTCTTCATGTGCCTCTCCTTGTGTCCGTTGCGGACGTTTCCGCAGTCGTACGACTGTACAGCGAGGTCGATGCCCGCTTCAAGACCGAAAGCAACCTCCTGATCAGCTCGGCCGCGCCGCCGGGCATCAGGAAGAGGACGGCGAGCAGGATGAGGCCGTACATGACCGCCGGCGCCTGCTGCGAGATCTCCTCCGCCCGGATCGGCGCGTAGACGACGAAGAGCGCCCCGAGGATCACCCCCGAGAGCGAGCCGAAGCCGCCGATCGCGGTGCCGACGAGCAGGGTGATCGAGAGGGCGACGGGAAACGAGAGCGGGTTCACGAAGCCGTTCAGGATCGCGAGCAGGCCGCCCGCGATGCCGGCGTACGCGGCCGCGATGCCGAAGGCGAGGGTCTTCGCCCAGGCGACGTTGACGCCGGATGAGACGGCGGCGATCGGCGCGTCCCGCACCGCGCGGAAACGGCGGCCGAGGCGGCCCCGCAAGAGCACCCAGGCGGCGACGAACAGCCCGCACGCGATGCCCCAGGTCAGGTAGTAGGGCGTCTTGGGGAGGTCGACCTGCAGGCCGCTGCCGGCCCCCGTCAGCGGCTCGAAGTGGGAGGACTGGACGAGCGCGATGAACGACACGCCGAGCCCGAAGGTCGCCAGCGCCAGGTAGACGCCGGAGAGCCTGAGCGCGGGGAACCCGAAGAGGAAGCCGACGACGCCCGTGAGGACCGCTGCGACGGGAAGCGCGAGCACGGGGTCGACGTCGTACTTCGAGGCGAGGACCGCCGTCGTGTACGCGCCGATGCCCACGAACGCACCGTGGCCGAGTGAGATCTGCCCGCTGTAGCCCGTCAGGATGTTGAGGCCGATCATGGCGATGAAGTAGACGCCCACCTCGATCAGCCGCGGCAGCGCCGCGTCGTCGACGAACTGCGGCAGCAGCCCGAAGAGCGCCGCGCCGGCGACGAACACGGCCGCGCCGCCGAGGAAGCCGGCCCGCCGGGCGATCAGACTCGCCTCACGACGGCCCGCCCGAAGAGGCCCGCCGGCCTGAAGAGCAGGATCACGAGCAGCGTTCCGAGCGCGATCGGGAGTTCGAGCTCGGGGCTGTTCTTGACGAAGTCGACGTAGTTGCCGAGCAGGCTGATCCCGACGCCCAGCAGGTAGGCGCCCGCGACCGCTCCGAGCGGGCTGTCGATCCCTCCGAGCACGGCGGCGGCGAAGGCGTACACCAGCACGCTCAGCATGAACGGCGGCTCGAGCGGCAGGATCGGCGCGGCCATCATCGCCGACACGGCGCTGAGCATCGCCGCGAGCCCCCAGCCGCCCGCCAGCATCAGGCCGACGCGGATCCCGAGCAGCCGGCTCGTCCCCGGACGCAGCGCCGAGGCGCGCATCTGGAGGCCGACGCGCGTGAACCGGAAGAAGCAGAAGACGAGCAGCACGCAGGCCAGCGAGACGCAGATCACGCCGATGTCCTGATAGCTGATCACGACGCCGCCGACCGTGATCAGGCCGAACGGAAAGGGGCTCTCGAAGCTCTTGATCTCGGCCGACCAGATCCACCCCGCGGCCCCGTTCAGGATCACGAAGAGGGCGATCGTGGCGATCACGATCGCGATCTCGCCGCCGCGGGACAGCGGCCTGATCACGACCTGGTAGATCGCGGCGCCGCCGGCGAACGAGATCAGCAGCGTGACCGTGAACGCGAGCCAGTACGTGAAGTCGTACGTGTAGAGCAGGGACCAGGCGATGTACGTCGAGAACATGCCCATCTCGCCCTGGGCGAAGTTGATCACGCCGGTCGCGCGGTGGATGAGGACGAGGGCGAGGGCGAGCGTGGCGTAGATCCCTCCCGACGCCAGGCCCGCCACGATCTGCTCCCAGAACTCGGTCATCAGTAGCCCAGGTAGGAGGCTCGGACGGCTTCGTGGGCCCGCAGCTCCTCGCTCGGCCCGGCGAGGACGACTCGGCCGACCTCGAGGACGTAGGCCTGCGACGTGACGTCGAGGGCGATGCCGGCGTTCTGCTCCACGATCAGCACCGTCAGCCCGAAGTCGCGGTTCATGGCGGTCACGATCTCGTAGAAGTCGCGCACGGCGGTCGGCGCGAGTCCGAGCGAGGGTTCGTCCAGGAGGAGCACGCGGGGTCGGGAGACGAGCGCCCGTCCGAGCGCGAGCATCTGCTGCTCGCCGCCGCTGAGCGTGCCGGCCTGCTGTCCGCGGCGCCCGGCGATTCGCGGGAAGAACGCGAGGACGCGCTCGCACTCCTGCTTCGCCTCGCGCCAGTTGCGTCGGGTCGTCGCGCCCAGGCAGAGGTTCTCCCAGACGGTCAGCTCGGCGAAGATCTCGCGTCCCTCCGGAACGTGGGCGATCCCGAGCCGCGCGATCGCCTCGGGCGCCCGCCTCGCGATGCTCCTCCCGTCGAAGACGACGTCGCCGCTCTTGCGCACGGCGCCGGAGACGGCGCGGAGCGTCGTCGTCTTGCCCGCGCCGTTCGCGCCGAGAACAGTCGCGATCTGACCCTCTTCGACCGAGAGCGTCACCCCGTGCAGCGCC
>JBHEMU010000117.1:0-27491 GCA_046262415.1 Gaiellaceae bacterium
CGTCGCCCACGGCGTCCGGGAAATCGTCCCACTCCCGGATCGAGTTCGCGAGGGGGCGGGCCTCCGCGTCCCGCCCGAGGACGAGCAGCGCGAGCGCGGCGGCGTAGCGGCCGATCGGGGACTCCGCCTCGGCGCTTCCGATCTCGAGCGCCCACTCCGCCTCACGCTCGGCACCGGCCCAGTCGCCCGCCAGGACGCGTGCCTTCAGCGCCCCGATCGGCCTGCCCCAACTGCCCGGGGGCGCCTCGGCGAAGCTCTCCCGGTAGCGCTCGGCCGCCCGCGCCAGCCAGCCGGCGGCCTCGTCGCGTCGACCGACCAGCAGGAGGGCGAGGCCCGCCCCGGCAGCGGCGTTGCCGAGCCGCGTCAGCTGCCTCTGGCGCGCGTCGGGGTCCGAGGCCGCAGGCAGGCGCTCCTCACCGTCTCGGTACCTGGCGAGCTGGCGCTCGACGTGGTCGGTCCAGGGCTCGCCGGTCAAGAGGACCGAGTATGGCAGCAGCACTGGGCCGAAGGGGCGTCTCATCGACTAACCTCGGCGCTCCCGCATGGGCGCGTTACCCGACTCGACGGCGGACCGGCGTGGCTGAGACGGAGTTCCGTCTCGCGCCGGTCGAGCACGCAGCGGGGCGAATCGCCCTCGTCACGATCGACAACGGAGACCCCGGACAGCCCACTACGTTCGGACGGCACGCGCTCGAATCGCTCGAGCTGCTGCTCGCCCGGCTCGCGGAGGACGACTGGGCCGGGCTCCTCCTGACGGGGAAGCCGGGCTTCTTCGCCGTGGGAGCCGACATCGACGAGTTTCCGAACGCCTCCGCCGAGCTCGCCAGGGCGGGCAGCAGGGCCGGCCATGAGCTCTTCGGCCGGATCCGCTCGCTGCCCTACCCCACGCTTGCGGCGATCAACGGCGCCTGCCTCGGCGGCGGCGTCGAGCTCGCACTGCACTGCGACTACCGGACGATCTCGAGCGCGGTGCGCCACTTCTCGTGCCCGGAGGTCTTCCTCGGCATCTTCCCGGCGTGGGGCGGGACCCAGCTCGTGCCGAGGCTCGTCGGCGCGGAGGCAGCCGTCAGGTTCATCGTCGAGAACCCGCTGCGGCAGAACCGCATGCTGAACGGGCGCAAGGCCAACGAGCTCGGCTTCGCCGACGTCCTGCTCGAGCCGGCCGGCTTCCTGGACGACTCGCTCGCCGTGCTCGCGGAGCGAGCCGGGGACCATCCTCGGCAAGTTGCGGGGCAGAGGGATCTGGGGGATCTGGCCGAGGTGGTGCGGAAGGCGCGGGCGCGGCTCGAGGATCAGCTGCACGGGGCGGCGCCGGCTCCCTACGCGGCGCTCGACCTGATCGAGGGCGCCGCGGGGTGGACGCTCGAGGAGGGCTACCGGGCGGAGGAGGACGCGATCGCCGAGCTCCTGCCGGGGCGCCAGGCGCAGGCCTCGATCTACTCCTTCGACCTCGTCGAGCGCCGGGCGAAGCGGGGGCCCGGCATCCCGCCGGCGGAGCCTCGTCCGTTGCACCGCGTCGGCGTCGCGGGCGCCGGCCTGATGGCGACCCAGCTCGCGTCGCTCTTCCTGCGCCGGCTCGAGCTACCGATCGTCCTCTGCGACGTGAAGCAGGAGATCGTCGACGCCGCGCTCGAGTCGATCCGAGGGGACCTCGCCGGCCAGGTGGCCAGGGGACGCTACGACGAGGAGCGGGCGGGCGCTCTCGCGTCGCTCGTGACCGGCTCGACCTCCTTCGACGGCTTCGGCGGCTGCGATCTCGTACTCGAGGCGGTCTACGAGGACCTGCAGGTGAAGCAGGAGGTCTTCGCCGCGGTCGAGGAGGTCGTCGCGCCGGCGTGCGTGCTGGCGACGAACACCTCCGCGCTCTCGATCACGGAGCTCGGCTCGGGCCTGCGCCGCCCGGAGCGGCTGGCCGGGATGCACTTCTTCAACCCGGTGGCGGTGATGCCGCTCGTCGAGCTGGTGCGGACGCCGGCGACGGACGACGTGACGCTGGCGACCGCGGCCGACGTGATCGCCCGCCTCGGCAAGCGCGCGGTCCTCGTCGCCGACGCGCCCGGCTTCGTCGTGAACCGGGTGCTGACGCGGATGACCCGGTCGCTGATGGACGCGCTCGAGCACGGCAACACGGTCGACGAGACGGACGAGGCGATCCTGCGCCTCGGGATGCCCATGGCCCCCTCCGTCCTGCTCCAGATGGTCGGTCCGCGGGTCGCGAACCACGTGCTGGAGACGATGCACGAGGCGTTCCCCGACCGGTTCCCGCTCTCGCCGACGTTGCGGAGCTTCGCCGAGGGCCGCGACGACATCGTCGTGGTCGAGCACGCGCCGAAGCCGGTCGAGGAGATCACCGACGCCGCGCTCGCGGCCGTCTGCGACGAGGTCGCCCGCCTGCTCGAGGACGGGGTCGTGGCCGACGTCCGGGACGTGGACACCGCGCTACTCCTCGGCGCCGGCTGGCCGTTCTTCCTCGGCGGGACCAGGTTCCTCGACCAGACGGGGGTCTCCGAGCGCGTGCTGGGCAAGCAGCTGGCGGAGATCGGCGGCCGTTAGCCTAGGGCCGTGGCCCACGACGACTGGCGAATCCGGATCGAGCTCGCCGAGCGAGAGCACGCGCACGGATTCCTGGAGCGGCTCGGCGTCGGGCTGAGCTCCCCGGCAGAGGAGCTCGCGGCCGAGCTCGCGGACCGCCGTCTCGCGGTCTCGGGCGACGACGACGTCGTCTTCGTCTACGCCGCGAGCGCGGCCGAGACCGACCAGGCCCGCCGGGTCGTGGAGGCCGAGCTCGCCGAGGGCGGATTCGAGACGACCTCGCTGCGAGTCGAGCAGTGGCTCGACGACGAGGACCGCTGGTCGGACGACCCGCCCGGCCCGGACATCGACGAGGAGGTCCTGAGCCGGGGCTACGCGCCCTGGGAGGTCCGGGTCGAGTGTGAGTCCCGCGCCGCCGCGTCCGAGCTCGCCGACCGGCTCCAGGCCGAGGGCTACGGCGTCGTGCGCCGCTTCACGTACCTGCTCGTCGGCGCGGCCTCGAAGGAGGCGGCCGAGGAGCTCGCGTCGCGGTTGCACGGTCGTGCCGGGCCGAGCTCCGAGCTCGTCTGGGAGGTGCTGCCGCAGAATCCGTTCGCCGTCTTCGGCGGCCTGGGCGGCACCGGCACGCCGCTCTAGGAGAGCCCGCGGCGACGCTCCGTCGGGTATGCTCCGCCGGCGACGTTCGCCCAGGGGAATCGAGCGAACGCGCACACCCTTTAGGACATGGCGGCAGCGGACGTGCCGCGGGCATGCAGAAGACCACACAGCAGCCGACGACCTCGGAGGCGCTGGACGGCCTAGCCGCCGCAGCTCTCCGCGCAGAAGCCTGGGCCGGCGAGGCGTTCCTCCGCCCCGGCGAGGATGTCGCGGCCGCGCTGGCGCCCGGAACGGCCCGCCGCAGCGCGCTCGACGCCGCCATGGCCGAGATCGAGGAGGGCATCCGGTCGCCGTCGCCCGACTGGAAGATCCGCTTCGCCCTCATGCTTGGGCTCGAGCGAGTGCTGAGCGAGCAGGCGCCCCGCCTCGCCTCCGGAACGGAGCTCCGCCGCCATCAGGTCGACGCGCTCGCGGGCATGCTGACCGAGCTGATCGCCGCCGTCGAGACGGGCCCCCCTGCGGAGGAGAACGACAACGGAGCCGCGCTCGCCGAGGACGACTCCGACGAGGAGGACGAGGAGCCCGAGGCCGAGGCCGAGGACGCGCAGTCCGAGGAACCGGCTCCCGCCGAGGATCCGGGCGCGGTTCGCCGCTACCGTTTCCGCCACCCGACGGCCTCTGGCAAGACGATCGCCGCCGCAGGGTTCGTCGAGGCGGCGCGGACGCTGGGGGTCCTGATCCTGACCCACCGCCGGCTGCTCGTCTCGCAGTTCGACCGGGAGCTGACGGCCGAGGGCTACGGAGGCCGCTTCGAGCCCGCGATCCTGCGCGGGGCGAGGCCGAAGCACCGGCATCCGCTGACGATCCAGACTTACGCCTGGTTCGCGCGCCACGTCTCCGAGGCCAGCCGGGAGGCGTACCAGCTCGTCATCTGCGACGAGGCGCACACGGCCCTCGGCGAGAAGACGAGCGCGGCGATCCGCAGCTTCCCCGAGCCGATCTTCATCGGCATGACCGCCACCGAGCAGCTGATCGCGAAGCAGGTCTCCGACGTCTTCCCCGCCTCCGTCGACGATCTGCCGCTGGCCGACGCCGCGCGGCGCGGGCTGATCGCGCCGCTCCGCTGCCTGCGCGTCCCGCCCGCCGCCGCGATCTCGTCCGTGCCGATCGTCGGCGGCGACTTCGAGGAACGCGCCCTCGCCGCGGTGCTCGACCACGAGGCGCTGAACCAGGCGGCTGCGAGCCTCTACCGCGACCGGTTCGCGCACACGCCGGGCATCGTCTACGCGGCCGGGGTCGACCACGCCTACAACCTCGCCCAGGAGTTCCGCGCCGCCGGGCTCAAGGCCGAGGCCGTGAGCGGCCGGACGCCCCCCGTGCGGCTGGCCGAGACGCTGGCCGCCTACGAGCGAGGAGAGATCAACGTCCTGATCAACGCGATGCTGCTGGCGGAGGGCTGGAACTCGCCGCGCGCGACCGTGTGCATGCACCTCGCCCCGACCGCGAGCCGGCGCGTCTACCAGCAGCGGATCGGCCGCATCATGCGCATCCACCCCCGTAAGGAGGCCGGGGTCGTCCTCGACTTCGTGCCCAAGTCGGCCACGCACAACGAGCGCGTGATCTCGCTGCACAGCCTGCTCGACGCCGACTTCTACCGTGAGGGCGCCCGGGTGACGCCGGCGCCGCGGCGCCGCATCCAGCGGCGCGCGCGCCGGAAGCTGACGCCCGCACCCTGGCTCGTGCCCGTGACCCCCGACGTCAAGCGCCGGCTCGCGGTGATCATGCGCGAGTGGCAGCGCATCGACCCGCGCTTCCTGGACGAGGACGAGCAGGGGTACTGGGCCACGATCGCCGGTCGCCAGATCCGCTTCGACGAGCGGGCCGAGTTCGCGAAGAAGTTCGCCGAGGGCCGGGCCGGCAAGCGCGCGCTCGAGCAGTTCCTCGCCACGTGCGCCGCCGAGAACCCGAACCGCCGCCTGCGCATGATCGCGCTCGCCGACCGCGCGTCGATGACCGTCGAGCGAGCCGACTTCGACGACCTGGTCACGCTGGTCACGCAGGCGCCCACGTGGGAGAAGGACCGCGTTCACGGCGTCCGCATCCTGCTCCGCGGCGTCGGCGAGGGGAAGGCGGACGCGCCCGACCAGATTCTCGCCCGCTGGACGTGGAAGCTCGCACGGGCGACACGCAAGGTGCAGGACCGCCGAGCGAGCGCGGAGTTCCCAGAGGCGAAGCGGCTGCTCGGCGCGCTCGCGAACTCGCGCGGCCACCGGCACGAGGAGAACGCCGCCAAGCTGGTGAACGCCTCGCTCGAGCTGCCGCTCGACGTGGGAGTCGCGCTCCTCGCCTCCGCCGAGGGCTACACGCCGCGCGCGACGAAGCTGATCGATGCGGCCCGGGAGCGGCTCGGCTCGACCCAGGAGGTCGCGCTCGCCCTCGCCGAGAACCTGCCCGCACCGAAGGCGCAGGCGAGCCGATCGCGACGTCGCCGGCGGCGGCGGCGGGGACGTCCGCAGGGTATGGCGGCCGAGACGCAGGCTTCCGGCGCCGGGGCCGACGGCACGGGTGAGCCGGCCGTCGCCGCCGAGGCGCTCGCGAGCATCGCCGCCGCCGAGCGCGCGTCGAACGGACAGGCGCCGGCTCCGCGGAGGCCGCGGCGGGGACGCCGGCGGCCGCGCGTGGAGGCAGGTCCGCCGGCCGAGCCGGACGCCGCCCCGGCGCTGCACGACACCTAGCTTGGGTCCGTACCCGGATCGCCCGTGCGGTCCGCTCAGACGGAGCACGGGCAAGCCCGCGCTCCTGAGGTCGGCGTCGCAAGCGACGCCTAGCGGCTTAATCTCGCCGTAACGACCGTGTAGCGCGCGGGGTCTACCCTGTTCGCGGTGGCCGTCCTCCTCGGCATCGCCTTTCTCGCCGGCGTGATCACGTCGATCTCGCCCTGCGTCCTGCCCGTGCTGCCGATCGTCTTCGCAGGCGGCGCGAGCGGTGGACGCCGGCGCCCGTTCGCGATCATCGCGGGCCTCGTCGCCAGCTTCGCCGCCTTCACGCTCTTCGCCGCGTGGATCCTGGACCGGCTGGGCCTCCCGAAGGACACCCTGCGCAACGTCGCCATCGGCTTCCTCTTCCTGCTCGCGGCGACGCTGATCCTGCCGAGGCTCGCCGAGCTGCTCGAGCGGCCGTTCCTGTTCCTGACTCGCCGTCGCTCGGGAGACCTGGGCGGCGGCTTCCTGCTGGGAGTCAGCCTCGGCCTCGTCTTCGTGCCCTGTGCCGGACCAGTCCTCGGGGTGATCACGACCCAGGCCGCGTCGCTGGACTTCGGGATCGACACGGTCCTGCTCACGCTTGCCTACTCGGCGGGGGCGGCGATTCCGATGCTCGCGATCGCGATCGGAGGCCAGCGCGCGACCGAGCGGGCACGGTTCATGCGGAGGCAGGCCGCGCGGGTTCGCCCGGCGCTCGGTGTCGTGATGGCGCTGGCGGCGCTCGCGATCGTCTTCAACCTCGATCGCAAGGCGCAGGTCGCGATCGGCGACTACACGCTCCGGCTCCAGAGCTGGACGGAGCGCACCTCGTACGCCGACCGGCAGCTCGAGAAGATCAGGGGCGAGCGCCGCGGGGCCGCGCTCGCAGCGGGAGCCGAGCAGCTCAGGGACTTCGGCCGCGCACCCGAGCTCGCCGGCATCTCGCGCTGGCTGAACACCCCCGGCGGACGTCCGCTCACGATCCGTGGTCTCCGCGGCAAGGTCGTGCTGATCGATTTCTGGACCTACTCCTGCATCAACTGCCTGCGCACGCTGCCGCACCTGAAGGCGTGGGACGCAGCCTACCGGAAGGCCGGGCTCGCGATCGTCGGGGTGCACACGCCGGAGTTCGCCTTCGAGCACGAGCCCGGCAACGTACGCCGCGCCGTCGCCCAGCTCGGTCTCCGCTACGCGGTCGCGCTCGACAACGGCTACGACACGTGGAACGCGTTCTCGAACGAGTACTGGCCGGCGAAATACCTGATCGACCGGCGCGGGCACGTGCGCTACGCGCACTTCGGCGAGGGCGAGTACGAGCGTACCGAGCAGGTGATCCGCCGGCTCCTGGGGGAGTCCGCCGCCCACACGAGGCCGGCCGCGCCCGTGCGCGACGCGACGCCGCAAGGGCGGCTGACGCCGGAGTCGTACCTCGGCTACTCGCGGCTCGACCGCTTCAGCGGATCGCCGATCCGCCAGGACCGGATGGCGCTCTACCGCTTCCCGCCCGCGCTGCCTCTGAGCACGCTCGGCTACGCCGGGGCCTGGCGCGTCGAGGCCGAGCGGATCGTCGCCGGGCCGCGGGCGCGGCTGCGGCTCCACTTCCGCGCGCGGGAGGTCCACCTCGTTCTCGGCGGCCGGGGGACCGTGGAGGTGCTCGTCGACGGCCGCCGCGAGCGGACGGTGCCCGTCGCCGGGATCACTCGGCTCTACACGCTCGCGCGCTTCCCGAAGCTCCGCGACGCGCTCCTCGAGCTGCGCTTCTCGCGGAACGTCGAGGCCTACGCCTTCACGTTCGGCTAGGCCGTCGCTTGCCAGCCAACGCAGCCCGCGGCTAGGCGCCGCTTGCGACGCCGACCTCAGGAGCACGGGCTTGCCCGTGCTCCGTCTGAGCCGACCGCACGAGCGCATCCGGGTAGAGACCCACGCTCCTAGTGCTCGGTGGAGCCGCCGGGCGGCGCTCCACCCTCGTCGTGCTCCCGCAGGAAGCGCGTCAGCTCGGCCGCCAGCGCGTCGCCCGAGGGCAGGTCGCCCTCGGCCGTGCGCTCGTCTGCACGCTGCTCGAGCTCGGCGACGTACGCAGCGGTGTCCTCGTCCGAGGACACCGCCTCGCTCACCTGGTCCGAGTAGGCCTCGGCGGCGTTGCGGAGCTCGGCCGTGTCGACGTCGGTGCCGAGGAGCTTGCCCAGCCGGTCGCACAGCGCCTGCGCCGCGCGCGGGCTGGGGGTCAGGGACACGTAGTGCGGCACCGCCGCCCAGAGACTGGCGGAGGCGAGACCCTCGCTGCGGCACACGTCGTGGAGGACGCCGACGACCCCGGTCGGCCCCTCGTAGCGCGAGGCCTCGAGCCCGAGCTCCTCGATCAGCTCCGGAGAGCTCGCGGAGCCGGTGACGGGAGCGGGTCGCGTGTGCGGCACGTCCGCGAGCAGCGACCCGAGCGTGACGACGAGGTCGACGCTCAGCTCCTTGGCGAGCCCGACGACGAGTCCCGTGAACGCGCGCCAGCGCAGGTTGGGCTCGACGCCGAGGAGGAGGACGGCATCCCGGTCGAGGCCCGCGACGGAGGCGTGGTAGAACGCGTTCTCGGGCCAGTCGATCCGGCGCGTCACGCCCTCTGCGAGCGACACGTGCGGGCGCGTGGCCTGGAAGTCGAAGAAGCCCTCCGGGTCGATGTCGGCGAACCGCCTCGCCGCCCAGGTCTTCGCGAGGTATCCCCCGGCCAGGGAAGCTCCGTGGCCGCCGTCGTTCCAGCCGCGGAACGCCGCGACGAGAACCGGCCGCCGCAGGTTCGGGCGGCGCTCGATGCGCAGCTCCTCGGACACGCTCAGGAGTCTATTCCCGGCGCGGCACGAGAGATGCGAGCGGCCGGGCGAGGAGGTAGGCGAGGGCGACGACGCCCGCCCAGACGGCAGAGCCGGACCAGACGTGGATCAGGACGAGCCCCCAGGGGAGCCCGGTGTGGTACTGCAGCTCGCCGAGGCCGACCTGGAGGCCCAGGAGGGCGAGCACGCCGAGGGCGAGCACGAAGAGCCGCGGCGCATCGGTGCGCCTCGCGGCGAGGTAGCCGAGGACGAGAAGGAAGGCGCAGCCGAACACCGCGGTCACGCCCGCGTGGACGTAGACCGACGTGAGCGGCTCGCCGAGACGATCGATCTCGGAGCTGTCGCCCGCATGCGGCCCGGCCGCCGTCGCGAACGCGCCGCTCGTCACCAGCAGGGCGCCCGCCCCGGCGAGGGCGAGGCCCGCGATCCGCAGCTCGCGCGGCAAGAGGGGCGGGGCCCAGCCGATCTCGAGCCCGCGCGCCTCGACCACGACCACGACCGCCACCGCGAGCATCGCCATCGCGAGCAGGAAGTGCGACATCACGAGCAGGGGATGGAGCTCGAAGATGACGGTCAGGCCGCCGAGCGGGATCTGGGCCAGGTTGCCGGCGAACAGGGCGAGGGCCAGGCGCCTCGCGCGTCGGGGTAGGCCGCCGACCCGCCGCGCGGCGAGCCAGAGGACGAGCGTGAAGCCGATCGTGACCGCACCGATGACGCGGTTGCCGAACTCGATCGCCGCATGAGCGTCCCTCTCGGGGAACGGCGTGTCGCCGCAGCGGGGCCAGTTCTCGCAGCCGAGGCCGGAGCCGGTCAGTCGGACGACCGCCCCCGTCGAGATGACGACGCCGACCGCGAGCAGCGCGGCCGTCGCGATCTTCCGGAAGCGCTCGGGCGTGACCTCGAACGCCCGGATCCGCGCCGCGCGCGTCGACTCGACGTGCATCGCGCTCAGAGTAATGGGTCGAGCACCAGCGGATACCCGTCGGCGCCGTCGAACGGCGTCGGCCGGGAGCCGAGGAAGAGAGGGCGGTCGGCCGCGTTGAGCAGCACCGGCATCAGGTCCGGCCCGCGCAGCTGCCCCAGGATCCCCGGGGCGCAATCGAGCTCGCCGAAGCGCCGCACGCCGTCCGCACGGACGCCCGGGCCCGCGACGACGAGCGGCACCGGGTCTCCCGAGTGGATCACGTCGGGGGAGGCGGGCGTCGCGTGGTCGCCCGTGAGGCAGACGATCGCGCGATCCACGGGCAGGTCGCCCAGCGCGGCGTCGAGCTGCTCGATCGTGCGCTGCTTGACGCGCGGGTCCTTCGTGTGACCGGCCTCGTCCGTGGTCTTCTGGTGGCAGAAGACGAAGGTGTCGCCGGCCGCGAGGCGCTCGCGCGCGTGCTCGACCCGGGCGCGGAGATCCGACACGGGGTCGTCGGTCTCGGGTGCGTGGACCGGGTCGAGCCCGACGGCGGCGGCGAGACCCCGCAGGAACGGCGAGTCGGCCGCGAACGTCCCACGCAGGCCGTGCCGCTCGGCAAAGCCGGGCACGGGACGAAGCCTTCCCCACCACTTGAGCGTGATCACGCCGAAGCGCTGGCCCGCGAGCCGCTCGATCACGAGCCTCGTCCAGCGCTCGGCCGCCTTCGCCGTCCGCTCGGCCTCGGGCACGAGCGCCCGCGGCCGCAGGACGGGATGGCGGTCGCGGAAGAATGCGTCCGTGTCGGTCACCCGATCGTCCGCCCCGCCGGAGACGCGTAGCAGCCCCTCGCCCCGCCAGAGGTGCTCGAGCGAGAAGCGCAGGCCGTCGACCTCGATCCCGTCGCACCGCCCTACGAGCCCCTCCGCCTCGTCGGCGTCGCGCTGCGGGTGCGGGCGACCCGTCAGCCACCAGCCGTCTTCGCGCCGCTCCGCTGGGCGGAGCGCCGCGTAGGCGTACACCTCGTCCGCCCGCAGCGCGAGGCCTCGCCCGAGCGCTTCGAAGACCGCCCTGCCCGGGAACTCGTCCGGCCGGTAGCCGAGCATCGACCAGTGCGCGACCTCGCTCGAAGGCGCCCGGCCCGGCCCGACCGAGTAGAGAAGGCCGCAGGACCCGCCCGCCGCGAGGGCGTCGAGGTTCGGGGTCGCGGCAGCCTCGTTCCCGGTCCGGCCCCCGAGCACGGCGTGCGCCCGGTCCCCGAGGCCGTCGAGCAGGATGACGACGATCGGCAGCACCTGAGGACCTTCCCTCAGGCCGGCGCGGGCACGCGGCCGAGCTCGCGGAGCACACGAGCGACTCCGGGCGGCACGAGCGACTCCCAGTCCCGGCCGCGGCGCAGCGCCTCGCGCACCTCGACCCCGGAGATCTCCTTCTCGGCGCCCTCGTCCAGCAGCACGACGTCGTAGCCGGCGTCCCGCATCCGGTCGAGCTTCGTTCCGCCCCACTCCGAGAAGAGCCGCAGGTACTGGGTCGCCCCGGGAGGCACGTACGCATCCCAGAGCTCCGGCTCGTTGACCGGAAACGGGATCACGTGGACCCGGGCCGGGTCGAGCTCGAGGTCCTGAGCGGCGGCCTCGACCATCAGCAGGCGCTCCACGTAGCTGAACGGATTGGACTCGGGCAGGTGCCGCAGCGGGTCGCTGGGCTCCGGCCTGATGCGCGCCGGGTCGGGGTTGGTGATCCCGACGAAGACGTCGTCGGAGCGATCGGCCGCGCCGCGCAGGTATTCGAGGTGGCCGTTGTGGAAGGGTTGAAAGCGCCCGTGGATCATGCCGCGGCCGCGGCTCACGCGACGACGACCCCGGAACCCTCCTCCACGCGGCCGATCCGCCGGACGAACAGCTTCCTGGCCATGAACTCGGCCTCCAGCGCGGCGCCCTTCTCGGCCGGCAGCGAAACCAGCAGGCCGCCCGCCGTCTGCGGGTCGAAGCCGAGCGCGACCAGGGTGTCGGGGACGCCGCCGGCCGACACGTGCCTGGCGGCGAAGTCGCGGTTCCGCGGATCGCCGCTCGTTCGGACCCCCTTACGGGCCGCGTCGAGGGCGCCGTCGATCGCCGGGAACCGCTCAGACTCGAGCATGATCCGGACACCGCTGCGGTCCGCGACCTCGTACGCGTGGCCGAACAACCCGAAGCCGGTCACGTCGGTGACGGCGTTCGGCCCGAGCGGGCGGAGCGCATCGGCCGCACCGTCGTTCAGCGTGCGCATCCACTTGATCGCGCGCTCGAGCGGTTGCGCGCCCACGTCGCCGCGCTTGTGCCCCGTCATGATCAGGCCGGTACCGAGCGGCTTCGTCAGGTAGAGCGCGTCCCCGGGGCGGGCGCCGCTCTTCGGCCAGATGCCCCGTGGCGACACGGTGCCGACGACCGCGAGGCCGTACTTGGGCTCGGCGTCCCGGATCGTGTGCCCCCCGGCGAGCAGGCCCCCCGCCTTCCGCACCTGCGCGTCGGCCGCGGCGAAGATCGCCGCCAGCATCTCCACCGGCAGCTCCTCCGGGAAGGCGGCGATGGAGAGGGCGAGCAGCGGCGTGCCGCCCATCGCGAAGACGTCGTTGAGCGCGTTCGTGGCCGCGATCGCGCCGTAGTCGCCCGGGTCATCGACCACGGGCGGAAAGAAGTCGAGCGTGAAGATCAGGGCCCGCTCGTCGTCCAGCCGGTAGACGGCCGCGTCGTCCGCGGGCGCGAGGCCGACGAGCAGGTTCTCCGCCTCGACCGGGACGAAGCCGCGCAGGAGCCCCTCGAGCCGGGCCGCGGAGTACTTCGCCGCGCACCCGCCGCACGAGGCCAGGTCGGTGAGTCGGATCCTGCTCGTCTCGGTTTCCACGTCGCCTCCTGCTCGGTTCGCCGGAACTGTAGGGATCGAACACGCTCGCGTCCACAGCGGGCTGCCCAGCGTTTCAGCTTCGTCGCCACGGAGACGGAAGGAGCGGTGCCCGGACGGGAGGAGCTCCCAGACACGCTGCGGCGTTCACCGCAGAAGGCGCAGCGAACCTGGATCGCGGCGCACGATGCGGCGGTCGAGCAGTACGGCGAAGGCGAGCGAGCCCACCGAACGGCCTTCGCAGCGCTCAAGCGCGGCTACGAGAAGGTCGGCGATCGCTGGACGGCCAAGGCCGAGAAGGGGCCGAGCGACCCGCGCTCGACGAAGTCGACGGCCCAGAAGCGGCGGAACGTCGGCGAGACGTTCGGCGGCGTCGACTACTACGGCAACACGAAGGCCGACCTGTACGAGCGGGCGAAGAGTCTCGGCATCGAGGGTCGCTCGCGAATGTCGAAGCCCGAGCTCGCCCGCGCGATCGCCAGGAATCAGTAGCCCTCGTCGGATCAGCCGAGCGTGCGGCGGACCGCCGCGCTCAGCTCGCGGACGGAGACCGACCCCTCGAACCGCTCCTTGATCAGCCCGTCGCGACCGACGAGGAAGACGAACGGCTCGGTCGGCAGGCGCCACTCCTTCACCCAACGGTTGACGCCGGCGCTCGGGTTGTTGTCCTCGTAGACCTCGACGTGGATGAACCGGATGTCGCTGCGGACGAAGCGCCGCCGCACCGCCTCGAGGACGTCCACGACGGGTCCGCAGGTCCGGCTCCGGCAGAACTTGGGCGTGGCGAAGGCGAGCACGAACGGCTTTCGCGCGGAGATCGACTCGGCGACGGAGTGGCGCAGAAGCTCCCGATCGGGCGGCGTCCGCGTCGTCAGGCGGGCGAAGTCGCCGTTCGTGGAGCGGATCGTCGGCGTCCGGGACGCGATCGCCCGCGAACCCACGGCCGGTGCCTTCGTCTGCTCGCGCACGACGAGGTCACCGACCGCCTGCACCGGACGCGTGGCGCCCACCGGCTCGGCGACGAGGAAGTACTTGCCCGCGGCCGGGAAGGTGAGGTGCACGACGTAGACGTTGGCCACCTCGGACGGGTCCGAGGGCGCGCCGGGCACTCCGACCGCCTCGAGCCGCGCCTCCGCGCGGGCGAACGGCCTCGCCCCGAGGTCTCGCGCGAGCCAGACGCGGGCCCGCGGACGTTCCACGGTCCTGCCGTCCCCGCGAATCACGAGGAAGGCCACGCGGGTCCGGCCCGGAGCGTAGTCGCTGGTCCCTGGCGTCCACGCGACATCCGCGCCCGGGCGAGCGAGCAGCGCGGCGAGCGACCCCGGCGGAGGCGGTCGTTCCGACCCCTTCCCCGGCTCGTCGGCGCCACCGCAGCCGGCCACCAGCAGGCCGAGGGCGATCGGCAGGGCGGTCCGGACCCCCACCCGGCGAGTCTAGCGACCGTCGAACCAGCTCTCGACGCCGAGCTCGACGCCGGCGAACGCTTGCATGCACAGCGCCAGGAGGCCGGCGATGAGGGTGATGCTGAAGCGGTTTCTCATGTCACCTCCCCTCAGGGGCTAGAAACGGACGTCCTGGAGGGTCTCGGCCGCCAGCCGGTACAGGCGGGCGGCGTTGCGGTCGTCTCCCCGGCGGGCAGCGAGGTCGCCCATCGCGATCCAACCTGCGGCGCGGTGGCTGGCCGAGGAGAGCTGCTCGAAGCTCGCGTCGGCGGCGCGGAAGCACTCCTCCGCCTCGTCCAGCCGGTTCTGCTCGAGCAGCGCCCGGCCGAGTACGAGCTGGGTCGGGCCGATCTCGTGCAGGTAGTCCACGCGCCCGTCCAGGAGCTCGAGGGCATGACGGGCGAGCTGCTCGGCCTGGGCGTGATCGCCGACGCGCAGGTGCACGCCGGCGAGCGAGCCGGCCGCCTGCGCCGCGTCCTCGACGCTGTCCGCCTCGAGCGCGACGCTGAACGAGCGCTTGAGGTACTCGATCGCCTCGTCCGGCCGGCCGAGCATCAGGTTGAGCCCACCCAGGTTGTTGAGCATTCCGGCCACGTTCCGGCCGTCGTTCAGCTCCTCGTAGTGAGCTTTGGCCCGCTCGGCGTAGGTGCGCGCGAGGACCCAGTGGCCCATGCGCTCGGCGACGAGAGAGGCCTGGACGAGCGCGCCGGCGAGCCGCGGCCTGTCGTCGAGCCCGCGGGCGAGCTCCAGCGCCCGCTCGACGTCCTCGCGCGCCGCCTCGAGGTCGCGGTGCCGGCGGTAGCAGCGCGACCGCCAGCTGAGGATCTCGGAGCGGAGCAGGTCGCTCGGCAGCTCGGATCGCTCGGCAAGCTCGAGCGCCTCGGTCAGAAGCGCGGACGCGGTCGAGATGCTGGAGAGCTTGTAGCGGCAGACGCCGAGCCGGAAGAGGATCCCGGCCCGCTCGAGGTCCGAGAACGCCGCGCCCTCGGCCAGCTCGCGCGCGCGGACGAGCAGGTCGGCGGCCTCACGTACCTCGCCGAGCTCGAGCCGCGACCACGCCGCAGCCGCGAGCCACCGCACCTCGAGCTCCGGAAGTCCGGTCGTCAGCACGGCGGACTCGGCCCGGCGCAGGTCGGAGGCAGCCTCGTCGAAGCGACGAGCCTCGTTGAGCGCCTCCGCACGGCCGAGCACCGCCTCGACGCGGCTTCGCTCGTCGGTCGCGACACCGCTGGCGAGCAGCCCGGGGTCGACGCCGAGCCGGCGTGCCAGCCAGTCGATCGTCTCCGGCGTCGGCCGGGTCTTGCCCCGCTCGATCTGGCTCAGGTACTCCTTGGAGAACCGCTCGCCCGCGAGCTCGCTCTGCGTCAGGCCGGCGGCGGACCGCAGCTGGCGAAGCCGGAGGCCGAGCCCCGCAGGGTCGCGGGATCGCGAGGGCTCGGCAGCTGTGCGCGTCGCGTCGGTCATCGTCTGTACCGGGAGGATACTTCACCTGGAGGCAAGCGGCGTCGCGCGCGGGGCTGTCCAGAAAGGCCATATTGCTTAGTCGATCGAGTGAAGTGAGACGGCGGTGATCACTTGACCACGCGACTTGACGAGGTCCGGCATCGGCTCTATAGTCCCCGCACTCTGCCCAACCGGCCACACGCCAAGGCCGGAGGCAGGGGGGTACGCCGTCTGCAGGCGACGAGCCGTTCGGTGTGTGCCTGGGCCGCAGAGTCACGCACCACGGAGTCGCCTCCATAGCGGGCGACAGACCCTCTCCCCAGGGATCCGACCTCCCCCGGACGCCGCAGCCGGGGGAGGTCTTCCCTATTCGCCTGAAGTGCTGCGCACTTCAGGCGACCTTGGGCACGCCCTTCGGGAGAGATCGGGTGTCGGCGGAGCCGCCACCGTGCTTCGCCTGAAGTGCTGCGCACTTCAGGCGACCCTGGGCACGCCCTTCGGGGAGAGATCGGGTGTCGGCAAAGCCGCCACCCTTTGGGGAAAGTCAGAACCGGAGGGTGCGGTCTGGCTGGCTCCTCGCGGACCGGAATGGGAGGCGCAGGAGGTTCCCGGCCCCTCTTCAGCTTCCGGCTGTCATCCAGCGGCGGCGTTCTCGGATCACTCGCTCCAGGTCGTCTCCCAGCAGGGGGCCCAGGCGGCCGTCGATCGACGCCAGCAGGCCCAGCGACAGGAAGATCCACGCCTCGGCGACGGGGTCGCGGTCCCTGGCGAGGCCGCCTGCGGCCTGCGCGCGCTCGATCGTCCCGGCGACGTAGGCGTGCACCTCGCGGATCTGCCGCCGGAGGAACTTCCGGATCACGACGTCCTCCGCGGCCTCGCCCAGCGACTGGATCCAGAGGTCGACGAGCACGATCCGCTGCCGCTGGGCCAGGTACGCGCGCCCCATCGAGCTGACCCAGTCCGACGGCTCGGGCTCGGCGGCCACGGTCGCGTCCCAGAGGCGGCGCAGCGTCTGCCAGCTCGAGTCGAGGCAGGCGAGGTAGAGGTCGCGCTTCGAGGAGAAGTGCCGGTAGAGAATCGGCTCGCTGACGCCGGCGGCGCGGCCGATCTCGGCAGTCGTGGTGCCGCGATAGCTCCCCTGCGCGAACGCGAGGCAGGCCGCCTCGAGCACTGCGGCCCGGCGCTCGCCGGCCGGCAGCCGCGGCCCGCCCGGGGTCATGCCGGCTCGGCCGAGGGGTTCGTGAGGGTGTCGCGGCGCACCGTCGCCGGCGCGACGACGGCCGCCGCGAACGCGATCGCCGTGGCCACGATCAGCGCGCCGAGCATGATCACGAACAGGCCGAACGCGGCCGCGCCCAGGGTCCACCACTGGCGGTTTTCCGGCGTGAACAGCCTCGCCCTCATGTTAGTGGTCACTAAGTTAACACCTGCCGAGGTTCGAGGGCTGCTCTACGCTTCCTCCCCGTGGAGGTGATCTGGGAGCCGACGGCGGCCGTGCTGGAGCAGGCGAACGTCGTGCGTCTGATGCGCCGGCACGGGTTCGATGACTACCGGGCGCTCGTGCGCCGCTCGGCCGCCGAGCCGGAGTGGTTCTGGCCCGCGGCCGTGGAGGATCTCGGACTGGAGTTCTTCGAGCCCTGGCGGCAGGTGGTCGACCGCTCACGTGGGCCCGAGTGGGCGAGGTGGTTCGTCGGCGGAAAGCTCAACATCGCCTGGAACTGCGTGCACCGCTGGGCGGCTGGGCCGCGGGCCCTCGCCGAGGCGGCCGTCTGGCAGGGCGAGGACGGCCGGCGGCGCTCGCTCACCTTCGCCGAGCTCTCCCACGACGTCGTCCGCCTCGCCGAGGCGCTGGCGGCGCTGGGCGTGGAGGCGGGCGACCGTGTGGCGACGTTCCTGCCGATGTCCCCCGAGGTGGCGATCGCGTCGCACGCGTGCGCTCACCTCGGCGCGATCCAGGTGCCGGTCTTCTCGGGCTTCGCCGCACCCTCGGTCGCGGCGCGGCTCCAGGAGTCGGAGGCCAAGGTCGTGATCACGGCCGACGGGTCCCTCCGGCGGGGCCGGGAGCAGCCGATGAAGCAGATCGTCGACGAGGCCGCGGGCGGGGCGCCGTCCCTCGAGCGCGTCCTCGTCTGGCGGAGGCTGGGCGGCGACGTGCCGATGCGCGCCGGGCGTGACGTCTTCTGGGACGAGGCGCTCGCCGCCGCTCCGGGCACCCTGGAGCCGCTCGGGGTCGACTCGGAGCACCCGTACCTGCTCACGTACACGTCCGGGACGACCGGCCGCCCCAAGGGCGTTCTCCACGTCCACGGCGGCTTCCTGGTCTCGATCGCGCGCGAGGTCGCCTACCAGGCGGACGTTCACCCCGAGGACGTGCTGCACTTCTCCGCCGACATGGGCTGGATCATGGGCCCCTGGACGGTGGTGGGCGGCGGCGCGCTCGGGTGCACGATCGTCTTCGCGGAGGGAGCTCCGGACTGGCCCGCCGACCGGCTCTGGTCGCTCGTCGAGTCGGAGCGCGTCTCGGTGCTCGGGCTCTCACCCACGCTCGTCCGCGCGCTGATCCCGCACGGGGAGCCGGCCGCCGACCTGTCGTCGCTCCGCGTCCTCGTCACGACGGGGGAGCCCTGGAACCCCGAGCCGTATCGCTGGCTGCACCGCCACGTGGGTGGCGGCCGCTGCCCGATCATCAACTGCTCCGGGGGCACCGAGGTCGGGGCGTGCTTCCTGTCGCCCACGCCGGCGATGCCGATCAAGACCTGCTCGCTGGGCGGGCCGGCACTCGGCATGGACATGGACGTCGTCGACGCGTCGGGTGAGTCGGTCCGGGGCGAGGTCGGCGAGCTGGTCTGCCGGAGCCCCTTCCCCGGCATGACTCGCGGCTTCTGGCGCGATCGCGAGCGCTACCTGGACGCGTACTGGCGGCGCTGGCCCGGCGTCTGGACCCACGGGGACTGGGCCTCCGTGGACGGGGACGGGTACTGGTTCCTGCACGGGCGCTCCGACGACACGCTCAACGTGGCCGGCAAGCGGGTCGGGCCGGCGGAGCTCGAGTCGGCGGTCGTCGCGCACCCGGCCGTCTCGGAGGCCGCCGCGGTCGGGATCCCGCACGAGGTGAAGGGGGAGGTGGCGTGGATCTTCTGCTGCCTCGTCCCCGGCGCGGAGGCCGGGGAGGAGCTCGCGCGCGAGCTCCGCGCGCTCGTGGCCGCCGACCTGGGCAAGGCGTTCGCCCCCGACCGGGTGCTCTTCGTGCCGGCGCTCCCGAAGACGAGGAGCGCGAAGATCGTCCGGCGTGCGGTGCGCGCGACGGCCCTCGGGCACGATCCGGGAGACATGTCCTCGGTGGAGAACCCGGAGTCGCTCGTGGACGTGGCGAAGGCGGTAGCCTCGTAACTCGCGCCGGCGGCTGGAAATCATCCGCCGCCCGGGTATGCTCCCCGCGCTCACCCGTTGCCCGCCGAACTCCGAGGAGGCAAAACATGTCGAGCCGTCGTGCCGTTCGTGCCGTTCTCACGCTTGCCCTCCCAGTGGCCGCGATCGTGGCCGCAGTCTCGCTGTCCGCAGCGAGCTCGAACGGAAGGCCCCTCGTCATGAAGCAGCGAGCCCCGGGGGGCGCTGACGTGACGGTGCGCGGCGGATCCGGAGGCTCCTCCTCCGGCGCGCCCGTCGTCAGTCGGGATCTCCACCACGACACGTCGCGGCCCCTGCGCGAGCTTCCCCAGGTGCCCTTCCCGGTCCCGGTGACGAGGCCGCCCGACGACGAGGCCGGGCCGCCGACGTTCTCCGACGGCCGCCCGGACCCGCTCGTCCAGCGCGGGCCGGCGACCGGCCGGATGCCCGCCCCGATCCAGAGCTTCCCTGGCCTTCAGAACAACGACAACGCAATCCTGGGTGTCGCGCTGACTCCTCCGGACACGAACGGCGACGTCGGGCCGAACCACTACGTGCAGATGGTGAACGTCGTCTACGCCGTCTATTCCAAGACCGGCACGATCGTCGCCGGCTTCCCGAAGGCGCAGGCGAGCATCTGGACGGGCTTCGGCACCGCCGGCACGCCCGAGGCGCTCTGCCGCGAGACCGACCAGGGCGATCCCGTCGTGGTCTACGACCAGCTGGCGGGGCGCTGGGTGCTGACGAAGTTCGCCTTCGGGACCGACGCCGGCAGCGGGGACAAGACTGGCCCCTATGTGCAGTGCATCGCCGTCTCGGCGACCGGCGACGCGACCGGCGCGTTCCACCGCTACGCGTTCCTCTACGACAACTGCCTCTTCAACGACTACCCCCACTTCGGCGTCTGGCCGGATGCGTACTACATGGCGGCGAACCAGTTCACGACGCCCACGCCGGCGTGTCAGGGCGCGCCCGGCACCGAAGGCGGCGGCGCGGCGGCGTACGAGCGGACGAAGATGCTGAACGGCGACCCCGCGCTCCAGGTCGTGTTCAAGAACGGCGTCAACAATGCCAGCGTTCCCTACGCGATGCTGCCGTCCGACCTGGACGGCGCCACCTCGCCTCCGGCCGGCCGGCCGAACTTCTACTTGCACTTCGAGGACGACGACCGCGGCGCGGCGGCCGACCAGCTCGCGCTCTACAAGTTCAGCGTCGACTTCGGCAACCCGGGCGCCTCGACCTTCGCCGGCCCGGACAACCTGCCGACGGCGTTCAACTCGATGTTCACCTGCGCGCCGGCCGGCGACGACTGCTTCCCGCAGCCGGGCACGACGCAGAAGCTCGACGCGCTCGCCGACCGGTTGATGTTCCGGCTCGCCTACCGGAACTTCGGCACGCACGAGTCCCTCGTCGTCAACCACACGGTGAACGTCGGCAACAACCACGGCGGCGTCCGCTGGTACGAGCTCCGCAGCCCGAACACCGCTCCGACGATCGCCCAGCAGGGCGTGTACTCCGGAGACGGCGCCGGCGATACGCACGATCGGTGGATGGGCAGCGTCGCCCAGGACCGGCTCGGGAACCTCGCCGCCGGCTACAGCATCACGAGCAGCACCGTCTTCCCCTCGGTCCGCTACGTCGGCCGATTGACGACCGATCCGGCCGGGACGCTGCCGCAGGGCGAGGCGACGCTCGTCGCCGGCGGCGGTTCGCAGGACGGGTCGAACCGCTGGGGCGACTACAGCGACATGACCGTCGACCCCGTGGACGACTGCACGTTCTGGTACACGCAGGAGTACTACGACCAGGCGAACAACAACACGACCAACTGGCAGACCCGGATCGGCTCGTTCAAGTTCGCAAACTGCGTCGGGCCCACGATCGCGACGCTGCTCGGCGTCAACGCGAGGGTCGCGCGAGGGGTCGTCACCCTCACGTGGCGCACCGCCTCCGAGACGGGCACCGCCGGCTTCGAGGTCTGGCGGACCGGCGGCGGGCAGACGACGAAGCTCACGCGCGGTTTGATCCCCGCGAAGCACGCGGGGCGAAGCCGCGGCGCCGCGTATCGCGTCGTCGACCGCGGCGTCCGCCGCGGCACGTCCTACACGTACCGCCTCCGCGTCGTCGGCACGGACGGGCGGCGCGCATGGCGCGGATCCGTGACGGCGGGGGTGAGATAGCTTCATCGCGCTCCCCGGGGCCGGCAGCGTAGGAGCCGCCGGCCCCGGGGACGCTCGTAGACTGCGGGCCATGGCATCGACGCGCGAGCTCGAGGGCCGGATCGCGCTCGTGACCGGCGGCGGCCGCGGCATCGGCCGACGGATCGCCGAAGAGCTCGCGGCCGCGGGAGCCCGGGTCGCCGTGTCGGCACGGTCGCGGGATCAGGTCGAGGCCGTCGCCGCGGCTCTGGGCGGCCTCGCCGTCGAGGCGGACGTCTCGCGTGAGGACGATGTGGCCCGGATGGTGGACACCGTCGAGAGCGAGCTCGGTCCGATCGACCTGCTCGTCGCGAATGCCGGCATCTCCGGCGCGGGCGAGTGGAACGCCGATCCGGCCGACTGGTGGGAGACGTTCGAGGTGAACGTGCTCGGGGTCTTCCTGTGCTGTCGCGCGGTTCTGCCCGGGATGATCGGGCGCGGCCCGGGCTCGGGGCGGGTCGTGATCACCGGCTCGGGGGCCTCCTACCTCCCCGGCTCGACGAGCACGGCGTACTCCGCGAGCAAGGCCGCGGTCGGCCGCTTCGGCGAGACGCTGGCCGCGCAGCTCGCGGGCCACGGCATCCCCGTCTTCGTGATCAGCCCCGAGCTCGTGCGCACCGACATGACCGAGGGCGTCTTCTCCGACGACGCGCCCTGGACACCGCCCGAGCTGGCGCCGCGACTCGTCCGCGTGCTCGCCTCGGGACGAGCCGACGCCCTCTCCGGCCGCTACATCCACGCCGAGCACGACGACGTCGAGGACCTGATCCGGCGGGCGGAGGAGATCGTCGCCGAGGACCGGAACTCGATCCGCCTGCGGCGCCGAGAGGCTCCTCGCGTTGACCAGTGAGGTAAGAATTCCTACAATCAAGGTATGAAGGCAATCGTGTCGGAGAAGGGCCAAGTTACGATTCCCAAGCGCTTGCGGGATCGCCTCGGCATCCGAGCGGGCCAGACACTGGAGTTCCAGGAGGAGCGAGGCCGGCTGGTGGCGACGAAGGCCGGCACCGACGATTCTCTCGACGGCGTGTACGGGATCCTCGACTTGGATCGTTCCACGGACTTGCTGATCGAGGCGCTGCGGGGGCCGGTGGACTCGATCTGATCACGGCGGTCGACACGACCGTGCTCGCCGACGTGTTCGGAGGCGACTCGACCTTCGGGCGCCGATCGCTGGACGCGATCCGGAGGTGCCTTCGCGAGGGACGGCTGGTGGCCTGCGACATCGTGTGGGCCGAGATCACGAGCTTCTTCCCCTCGCAGCGCGCGGCCGAGGACGCTCTGGCGCGCGCGGGCGTGGAGTTCAGCCCCACCGAACCCGGGGCGGCCGCCGAGGCGGGGACGGCATTCCGCACCTATCGGAGCCGGGGGGGCAAGGGCGATCGCCGGATTGCGGACTTCCTGATCGCGACGCATGCGCTCACGCAAGCCGACCGGCTGCTGACCAGGGATCGCGGCTTCTACCGAAGCTACTTCCGGCGGCTCCGGCTTCTCGAGCCGGGCGCGGACGCGTGACCCGATCGGCTCGGGACGAAACCGGGGCGCGGGAGCCTGATCCGATGTGGTAGATCTTGGCCCCGTGAGGCGAGCGTTGCTCCCGCTCGTGGTGCTCGCCGCCGCGAGCTTCCTCGTCACGCCCTCCGGGGCGGCGCCGGACGCGTACCGGTGCGACCCGACGATCGATGACGGAGCAGGCCCGTTCGGCCGAGCCGAGCCGCCGCTGCGGGCGAAGATCGGCCGGGGCCACGTCCTCACCGGGGTCGTCCTGTCGGCGCTCGACTGCAACCCGATCCGCAACGCCCGCGTGCAGCTCTGGCAGGCGAACCGGCGCGGGCGCTACACGACGGCCACGAGCGGCACCGTGGTCACGAACCGGGCCGGCAGGTTCCGCTTCGAGGGGCCCTACCCGCCCTCGTACGGTCGGCAGCCGCACATCCACATCCGGGTGCACGCACCGGTGCACAGGCCGCTGCTCACGCGCTACGTCCCGGGGCCTGGGGCACGCAGCGGCCGCGTGCGACTTGTGCTGGAGCCGGAAGACCTCTAGGTTTTCGACCGAGAGGCGAGAACCGCTATCCTCGCCTAAGTGGATCACTAGATGAGGCTCGCGCTCGCCCAGATCAACACGGTCGTAGGCGATCTCGACGGCAATCGAGACCGCATCCTCGCGAGCATCGAGCAGGCCCGCGGCGACGGGGCCGACCACGTCCTGCTCCCGGAGCTCGCGACGACGGGGTACCCGCCCGAGGATCTCCTCCTGCGGCCCGGCTTCCTCCGGGCCGCTGCGAGGTCGCTGGAGGAGATCGCGCGCGCGGCTCGCCAGATCGTCGTCCTCGTCGGAGCACCGCACTTCGATCGCGACCTCTACAACGCCTGCGCCGTCTGCGTGGACGGCGAGGTGAAGGCGATCTACCGGAAGCGCTTCCTTCCCAACTACGGCGTCTTCGACGAGGACCGCTACTTCGCGCCCGGCCGCGATCTCGTCCTGCTCCGCCTCGGCGAGTGCCTGATCGGCCCGACCGTCTGCGAGGACATCTGGCAGCCCGGCCCACCGGCCACCGACCTCGCGCTCGGCGGGGCGCAGCTCGTGGCGAACATCTCGGCCTCGCCCTTCCACGTCGGCAAGGATCGCGAGCGCGAGCAGATGCTGGCGACGAGAGCTCGGGACAACTCGTGCTTCGTCGCGCTCTGCAACGCCGTCGGCGGCCAGGACGAGCTGATCTTCGACGGGCACTCGGTCGTCCTGGACGACGAGGGTGAGGTGCTGGCGCGGGCGCCGGGCTTCGAGGAGGCCCTGCTCGTCGTCGACGTCGATCCGGGGGTCGCGATCGGCCGGCGGCTCCGCGACGTGCGACGGCGCGCGCTCGCACGCGACCGCGGCGAGGGGGAGGAGATTCCCGTGGTCGAAGTGGGCGCGCCGCGCCCTCGGTCTTCGAACGGCGGACCCCCGGAGCCTCAGATCGCCCCGCGGCTGGAGGACCTCGAGCAGATGCGCCTGGCGCTCGAGCTCGGGCTGCGCGACTACGTCGACAAGAACGGGTTCCGCGACGTCGTGATCGGCGTCTCCGGCGGCATCGACTCGGCGCTGACCGCGGCACTGGCCGCCGAGGCGCTCGGCGCCGAGCGCGTGCACGGGGTCTCGATGCCTTCGCGCTACTCGTCGGAGGGAACCAGGGCCGACGCGCGCCGGCTGGCCGAGAACCTCGGCGTCGACTTCCGAGAGCTGCCGATCGGCGACATCGTCGGCGCGTTCGAGGAGGCCCTGCGCTCGGGGTTCCAGGGTCGCGAGCCCGACCTGACCGAGGAGAACCTCCAGGCTCGGGTGCGCGGAACGCTGCTGATGGCGCTCTCGAACAAGTTCGGCTGGCTCGTCGTCGCGACCGGGAACAAGTCCGAGCTCTCGGTCGGGTACGCGACGCTCTACGGGGACATGGCGGGCGGGTTCGCGTTGCTCAAGGACGTCTACAAGACGGACGTCTTCCGCCTGGCGCGCCACGTGAACGAGCGGGCGGGGCGCGAGCTGGTCCCGGCGTCGACGATCGAGCGCGCCCCCAGCGCCGAGCTGCGCGCCGACCAGCGCGACGAGGACTCGCTGCCCCCCTACTCCGAGCTCGACCGCGTGCTGGAGGCCTACGTCGAGCTCGACCGGTCGCGGGAGGAGCTGTCCGGCGACGGCTACGAGCCGGAGCTCGTCGAGCGCGCGCTCGCCATGATCGACCGCGCCGAGTACAAGCGCCGCCAGGCCCCGCCCGGCGTGAAGCTGCGCCCGCGCGCGTTCGGGCGCGACCGGCGGACGCCGATCACGAACCGCTGGCGCGACTGACGATGCCGAGGAGCCGGGCCAGCTCCCCGAACCAGCGCAGCCGCACGGCGTAGGGCACTGCGGCGTTCGCCGGCGAGGTCGAGGGGCAGACGAAGAGCAGGGTCTCGCCCAGCTTCCGGCCCTGGAGCCCGAGCTCCGGACGCTCGCCGAACACGCCGCGATAGGCCTCCTTGCCGACGAAGGCGATCGCCCCGGTGCGAAGCTCGAGGGCGACTCGCTCCAGTCGCTCGCGCGAGCCGGCGAAGTCCGCGCGGCGGAGGTCGCCCGACCCGGGGGTCATGCGCGTAGCGGCGTTCGTGAGCCCGAAGCCGTGGTCGAGCAGCTGCGTCTGCTCGGCCGGACGGAAGAAAGCGGGGCACGTTTGAACCGCCGGCGGCTCAGCGAGGCATGCCTGCTCGCGCACGCGCTCGGTGCGAGGTGCGGGCCAGAACCCCAGTCGCAGAGCCAGATCCAGCCACGAGCTGGCGCGATCCAGGAAGCGGTCATCCGGGTTCTCGCGGCAGCGGAGCGGCCCTTACGCGCCCGTGAAATCCACGTGGCCGCCGAGAAACTCGCCGGAACGCCGCTTTCCTGGAACACCGTAAAGGACTGCCTGCACAAGCACGCCCGCCGACCTGACAGTCCGATCGAGCGCGTCAGCCACGGCAGATACCGATACCTGTAAACCCCCTCGAAGAGGCAGCAGGCGCCAGATCGGCAACCCGTTCTGAGACGAATGTGCTCGTAGTCGTAGTCTCTCCGGTTCGTGCGGTTGACACGTTCCGCTCAGTGGCTGAGAATCGCCCGGGGTCACCATTCAGCGGACGAAGGGAGTCGGTGTGTCCTGGAATCTCAAGGGGAGCTATTTCGAGGCGTGTTCCTGCGAGCTCATGTGCCCCTGCAATCTGTCGTTCGACCACGGTGCGACCTACGACTACTGCCGCGCGACTCTGGTCTTCCACGTTCGGGCAGGTGAGATCGAGGGTACGGACGTCCGCGGGCGCAAGCTCGCCGTGATCATCGACACCCCGAAGGTCATGACCGAGGGCAATTGGCGGCTCGGCATGTTCATCGACGAGGACGCGACCAACGAGCAAATGGAAAAGCTCAGCGCGGTGTTTGGCGGACAGATGGGCGGCCCCATGGAGGCACTGGCGCCGCTCGTCGGCGAAATGCTCGGGGTCGAGCGAGCGCCGATCGAGATCGTGGAAGACGGAGTCCGCCACAGCGTCCGCATCGGGGATGCCATCGACTTCGAGGTCGAGGACATCATCCCCTTCGGCGTCGAGACCGGGCAGCCGGTGCGCTTCGACGGCATGTTCCACCCGGTTGCGTCGAACCTCACGATGGCGGAAGCGAAGCGGTCGAAGATCGACGCGTTCGGCATCCAGTACGAGGGGAAGTCGGGGCTCTCGACATCTGAGTTCTCATGGGCCGCCTGAGCGCTTGACTGCCTCGGCGCAGGAACGCGATCCGAGCGCTGGGGGACTCGCGCCCGCTTTCGCCGCGGCGCGTACCCGACTCGGGCTCATTGCCCTCCTCCTCGCCCTCGCCGCCGCGGGTTGGTGGTGGACAGTCCGTGAGATGCAAGGTATGGACGGTGGGTCGTGGACGGATCTCGGGACGCTCGCCTGGTTTGTCGGCGTCTGGGTAGTGATGATGGCGGCGATGATGTTCCCGTCGGTGGCGCCGACGGTCGCGCTCTACTCGCGCATGACCAAGAGCCGCTCCCCGGTCGCACCGCTGCTTTTCACCTCCGGCTATCTCGTCGCGTGGACGAGCGTCGGAGTGTTTTCCTTCGCCGCGGCGACCGGGGGCGGACGCGTCTCGGGCGACGTGCTCGCATGGGACGGCGCCGGCCGCTGGGTCGCAGCGGCGACCCTGATGGTCGCCGCTGCTTACGAACTCACGCCGCTCAAAGACGTCTGCCTCGGCAAATGCCGTAGCCCGCTCGGCTTCTTGGTCGGCTCCTGGCACGGCGGACGCTTCGGTGCGCTCCAGATGGGTGCGAGGCACGGGGCTTGGTGTATCGGCTGCTGCTGGGCTCTGATGGCATCGCTCTTCGCCCTCGGGGCGATGAGCGTCGTTTGGATGGCGGTCGTCGCCGGGCTCATCGCCTTCGAGAAGATGATTCCGTCCCGGCGGACTGCGACCTACGTGACGGCGGGCATCCTGCTCGGGCTCGGTGTGCTCTTGATCGCCGCCCCCCACACCATCCCTGCGCTGACCGTCCCCGGGAGCGGCTCGATGTCCCAGATGAGCCCGTAGGCAGCCACCCTTCCTGGGTCGGCAATAGGCGGCGTCAAGCTCGTATCTCCAAGACGCCCATCCCTCGCGGATCGCAAACTGGCTGCATGCCGCCGGCTAAGGACTTCGAAACCCTGTCAGGCGAGAGCACGCTCGTCCATGCGAACAGTAAACCGGCCGGATCAGCAACAAGTGACCGACGGACAGCTCAGTTCGGGTCGATGTTGTGGTTGTGGTGGAAGACGTTCTCCGGGTCGTACCGGCGCTTGACGTCGAGTAACCGCTGGTAGTTCGGCCCGTAGGCGGCCCGTACTGCGTCGCTGAACTGGTCGTCGCCGAGATAGTTGAGCCATCGGGCCTCGTCAAGGTGCGGACCGAACGCGCGGTGTGTTTCGCGCGTCCAGGCGATGTTCTCGTCCGTCGCGGCGGGAATGTCGACAACATCGTGCCGAGGGATGGGAGGAAACGGCACACCGGTATCAGACCGAAGACCTTTACGCTC
>JBHEMU010000118.1:0-40411 GCA_046262415.1 Gaiellaceae bacterium
GCAGATGACCGTTCCCCGCCGCCGCTTCTCCGTTCGCCTCCGGCTCGCTCCGAAGCGGCGGCGGGGGCAAGCACGGGAACGAAACTCTGGCGGTCGAATCGCTACCGAGGTGGGGAACGAAATGGTGGCGGCTGTGAGTTAAGCGCTGACCGGTGGGGGACCAGACCTACGACGTCGTGGTCGTGACCGCGACGAACCCCAGGCGTTCGAGGATCGGGCGGCTGTCGTCGGAGGCGTCGACCTCGATGTAGCGGTGGCCGCGCTCCGCGACCAGCTTCGCCCGGTGGGCGACGAGCGCGCAGATCCCGCGGCCGCGCCAGGCGAGAGCGGCGTGTTCGGTGCGATCACCGGGCGCGGGCGTTCAATGCCCCCGGATGTCCGCGGGCAGGAATGGAGGTTCGGCCGAATCAATGCCCGGGAGTGTGACCGGGTCGGGCTCGACCCGAGCGGCCCCTCCCCCTCGGGTGAGCAGGACGCGCGGGATCCTGAGGGGCCAGCCGCTACCTCCTCCTTGGCCGCCCCCCACCCGCCCGGCGAGGTCAGACGTGAGGGGTCCCTCCTGCTGAGGACTTAGAGCGATAGTGGCTGCTCGTGGGTTCTGCCGACCACTCCGGAGCCGCTACGCCGGTGTTTCCGAACCTCTCCGAACGGTGACGATCTCTGCGTGCGCACCTCCGTGTCCCTAGCTGCCGTCCTGGCGGGACTGGCAATCGCCCCCGCCGCGGCGGGATCTCAGCTGCTCGATCTGAATGCGTCGGCGGTGCGCCTCAAGGTCACCGCCGACGGCCGCGCGAACATCAGTTACCGAGTGCGCGGCCGGGCGAAGCACGTCGTCGCCTGGGGGGCGATCAACGCGCAGAAGCCGAGTCGGACGAGACCGCAGGTCTCCTTCGAGCTCGACTACGCCAGCGGCCCGACGTCCGGCCGCAACGTCTGCTCGCGCTACGACGGCCCCCGGCTGCCCTACCTCGTGACGGCCTGCAAAGCGCCCGATGGCTCGTACTGGGCGCTCCAGCGCTGGCTGAGGGCCCAGCCTCCGCATGGTCTGCCGACGCGCAAGCCACGACTCGAGCTGCGGCTCTCGCATTGGAAGGGCGCGCTGCCGGTGATCACCGTCAGGCAGGACTGGGCCTACAACGGGCGGGTCGACCATCTGTACGGCTCCCTCACCTATGAGGGTGTGCCGATGCACGGGTTCAAGGACGATCGCTTCGCTGGGCTGCAGCGGCACTCGGTCTGGCTGTACGTGGACACACGCGACTCGGCCTATGGCCGGGGCTGGCGGCGCGAGAGCGGCTTCGTCGCGCACAGCCCCAGGGGCGTCTTCTGTTACTCGTTCGTCCGGCACGGCTCACGTCCCGCGGGGACGGGCAAGGCGTACCGCGTCAGCGTCGCCGGGCCGGGCGTTCTCCCCGACACGGCGGTCAGCCTGACCAGGCGCGCGTACAACGCCGCCGCAGAGGAACGCGCGAACGAGGAGCAGCGGACGCGCTTCGCAGACTCGGTCTGCAAGCCGAATTAAGCTCGGCGGGCCCGTCGCCGTTCGGTTCCAAAGCCGCCACATCTCCCCCTCCTCTTGTCGCTCGTGCTGAGGATCACGTCATCCCGACGGCGCGGAGCGCCCTGGACGTCCCGACGACGCTCGCCCGCTGGGGCAACCGGCTCTACACCGTCAACGCCCGGTGGAGGCTTTGATCGTGCTGCTCCGGTGAGTACCTACTCGGCGCGTTCCTCGACCGCCGCCTCGAGCATCGTGTACAGCATCAGGTAGGCGAGGGTCAGGAAGGTGCCGATCGCGAGGCTCATGCCGAGCAAGCGAGGCGAATCGAGGTCGCGCGCGATGTCGCCGAGCACGCCGGCCGGCTGCAGCAGCAGGTCCCAGCTGTTCCAGTGCAGCGAACGGCCGAGGTAGATGCCGAGCCCCGAGGCGGTGAGCGAGCCGAGGGCGCACGCCCAGCCGGCGCGGCTGCCCGCGGCGCGCCGGGCGATGCTCTGGACGAGGAAGACCGACACGAACCCGAGCAGCAGGCCCGTCCAGGCGAAGGCGATCAGCATCGTCACGTCGTACCAGAGCGGCATGCCGTCGACCTCGCGGAGCATCTTGAACTCGGTCAGCAGGTAGGGGGCGTTCGGCAGGAAGAGCAGCCAGGCGCCGAGCGGGAGCGCGAGGCCGAGCACGCTGGCCCCGCGGCGCGCGCGGTCGTAGGCGAGCAGCGCGAGTCCGAGCGGCACCCAGGCCAGAGCGAGGTTCCAGAGCAGGTTCCGGTAGTGCCAGCTGCCGCTCAGCGAGAAGCGGAGCGTTACGAGCCCCGCGGCGAAGGCCGAGGCGGCGGCGAGCAGCCCGAGCGCGAGCACGCGGCGGTGGCTCGAGCTGCCGTGCGACCGAGGCACTCCGCGAGCCTAGAGGAGGGATGTGAGTGCAGTGTTAGACCGGTTCCATCGCCCGCCGCTCGTGAAATCAGGTCACGACCACGGGTACCAGTCCGGCTCCGAGTAGCTGGGGGCGCCGTAGTTCTCGTACCCGGTGGCGCCGACGAGCGGGTTGTAGGGCATCCACTCCTCGCGGCCGCCGCCGGCAGGGACGAAGGCGATCGAGCCGACGTCGGCCCCGTCCGACCAGAGGCCGAAGGCGATCGTCGCGCCGTCGGGTGCCCACTCCGGATCTTCGAGTACGTCGAACTGGTCGAAGCGGTGGACGAGCTCGCGCGGGTCGCTTCCGTCCACGGCGATCGTCCAGACTCCGTGCTCGAACAGATAGGTCAGCCTGCGCCCGTCGGGCGACCAGGAGGGGTCGCTGCCGCCGAGCCGCGTCACACGCTGCTGGTCACTGCCGTCGGGGCGCATCGTGTACACCTCGGGCCGGCCGTCGCGCGTGCTCGTGAAGGCGATGCGCCCGGCCGTCGACGACCAGGCCGGCTGCTCGTTCGTCCCCTCGGTGGTCAGCTGGCGCGGGACGCCGCCCGCCGCGCCGATCACGTAGACCTGATCCTTCGGCCGCGAGAAGACGATCGTGCTGCCGTCCGGCGACCAGTCGGGAGCGCCCCCGGTCGTCAGGCGACGGTCGCCGGAGCCGTCGGCGCTGATCACGTGCAGGTACGGGCCGCTGCCGTAGGCGATCCGCCGCCCGTCCGGCGACCAGGCGGGGGCACGCTCGTCCGCGCAGCTGCCCGGGAAGCGCCGCGCGTCGCTGCCGTCCGTCCGCGCCGCGTAGATCTGCGTGTCGTTGCCGCTCAGGCTCCCCCGACCGTAGCCCACCAGCGACGAGGCGTAGACGAGCCGGCCGCGGGGGCCCCAGGCCAGCGCCGCCAGCTGCTCGGGCTTGCCGCAGAGCGGGCGGATGATCCGCCGCGGCGGGCCGCCCGCAATCGAGACGACGTAGGCGCGCCGCGCGCCCTGCTCGGTCCTGCGATAGTCGGCGAGGAAGGCGAGCCGGCGCGAGTCGGGCGACCAGGTCGGCGTGCTCTCGACGAAAGGAAGGTTCGTGAGGATGCGCAGGCCGCTTCCGTCGGGGCGGACGATGCCGACGGCGGTGCGCGTGTCGCTCGAGTCCGGCGGCGCGCCGCGGACGAAGGCGATCCAGCGTCCGTCCGGCGACCAGACCGGCTCCGTCTGAGGGCGGCCGGGGGTCCGGAGCAGCGCCGTTCTGCGTCCACGGCTCAGGTCGTAGACGTAGATCCGGCCCCCGAAGCTGTAGGCGATCCGCCTGCTGTCGCGCGACCAGGTGGGCGGGGAAGCGTCGTGGCTCTCGGTCTGGCCGAGCGCGGGCGTGAGGTAGCGCGCCTTGCCGCCGCGCGGGGGCTGCACCCAGAGGCCGCCGTCGCTGCCGTCCTCCCCTTCCTGGCCGTAGAAGGCGACCAGCCGCCCGTCGCGCGAGAACGAGGGCGTCCCACCCGAAAGCCGTGTCACCCGCCTGCCCGTCGCCGCGTCGACGACCTGCCCGTCGACTGCCAGCAGCCGTCCCTCCGGCGACCAGGAGATCGCGGTCTCGTACTGCGTCGCGCCGGCGCCCCTCAGCACGCGGATGCTCCTTCCCTCGGCACTGACGATCGCGTAGTACGAGTACCCGGTGAGCGCGAGCCGCCGCCCGTCCGGCGACCAAGCCGCCACTGTGAAGGCGTCCTCGTAGGCTTCGGACCAGCTGGCACCGATCAGCCGCCGGTCGGATCTGTCCGAGCGGGCCGTGTAGAAGGTGAAGCCGTCGCCGTTTCGCGCCGCCGAGAAGACGAGCAGCGGCTTCGGCTCGGCTCCGGTCGCCCCACCGGCGCTCAGCGCGAGGGCGGCACTGACCACACCGAGCACGAGCCTCACCAGCGACAGCGTACGAGAGAGTTGTTAAGGGATGCGGCCGATCGGCCGCATAGCTCCAGAGCCATCGGGCGCCGCCAATTTGTCGCATCCATCAACGCCTTGCAAGCTCAACTCAATTGGTCACTCAATTCCTCTTGCGCATTCGCAGTGTTTGATCTATCCTCCGCGCGGCACCAAGCTCAGATGAAGTCGATCTCACTCCACACCCGTACGTTCCTCGCCACGGCGGCCAACTCCGCCCCGACACTGCCGTGCCGGCACAAGCCCGTGGATAACGGGAGCCCGCTCGGCTACGTGCGAGCCCTCGCCGAGAGGCCTATGCGCTAGGAAGCTAGCCGTATAGGAGCCGAAGGCGAGGGCGATCCAGATGGGTCGCTTTCGTCGTTCCGGAGGCGAAATTCGAAGCTCGACAGTGAGGATGATGCCCAGCTTGAAAATGAACTGGCTCGAATCGAGGCCCCGCCTGGAGAGAATGACCCTCGGTGCTTCAGCCTGGTCAATTGCGCCGCAATGAAGCGTGGCTTCAGCGTGCGATTGATCCGGCAGAACTCGAGGCTCGGGCTCCAAATCTCCTCCACGTAGGACGACTGTCGCGCACCCTGCGCACGTGTCGACAGGCGATCCAGGGTCGAAGGGTAGGCGAGTGGCACGCGGACGCTGAGCATTGGCGAGCTCGCCGCGCTGTAACCGCGGTGCCTCGCGCTGTGGTGGTTCGACTCCACCCGTCCGCACATTTCGCCCGCGACACGCTCTGACGAGCGTCCCTCGGCGGGCGATCCCGAAGCGCCCTCGCCGAGCAGGCCAGGCGGGGGCGCCGCGGCACGATGTACCACGAGAGCAAGAGAGGGCAGCCATGGAGACGAACCAGATCGTCGAGCAGAGCACGATTCTGCGCGGAACCGTCGGCTCGACCGTGCACGGGCTCCACCACGGGGGCCAGGACGACCGCGACGAGATGGCCGTCTTCGTCGAGCCGCCCGAGTACCTGCTCGGCCTCGCGCGCGCCCGCCAGATCGGCGGTGGCCTCTACGGCCTCGAGCACTACGTCGAGCGAACGCAGCCGGACGGCGAGCGCTCGGGGCCCGGCGACCTCGACCTGGTCGCCTACAGCCTGCGCAAGTACGTGCGCCTGGCGCTCAAGGGCCACCCCACGATCCTGTTGCTGCTGTTCGTACCGGCGGAGCTCGTGCTGCTCGAGACTGCGCTGGGCACCGAGCTTCGCGCGCTGGCACCGGCGCTCGTCTCGCTGCGGGCCGGGCGGGGCTACCTCGGCTACCTGCGTGGCCAGAGGGAGCGACTCCTGGGCACGCGCGGGCAGAAGCGGGTCAGCCGGCCGGAGCTGGTCGCGGCGCACGGCTACGACACCAAGTACGCGATGCATGCCGCGCGGCTCGGCTACCAGGGGCTCGAGCTGCTGGAGACGGGGCGGCTGACGCTGCCGATGCCCGAGCCGGAGCGCTCGCGCGTGATGGCGATCCGGACCGGCGAGCGCACGTTCGAGCAGGCGATCGCAGAGATCGACGAGGCGGAGCGGCAACTGGCCGAGGCGATCGAGCGCTCGCCGCTGCGGCCGGAGCCGGACCGGAGCGCGGTCGACCGCTTCCTCGTCCAGGCCTACCGGCGCTCCTGGGGGTGGCACCAAGGAAAGGAGGTACAACGATGAGCGTGATCAAGACCTTCGGCTCCGTCGACGAGCGGAGCCTCAACCAGCTCAAGCGCTGCATGGAGGCGGGAGAGGCCGACTTCGGCGTGCTCTGCGCCGACCACCATCCCGGCTACTCGCAGCCGATCGGCGGCGCGGTCGCCTACGAGGGGTACGTCTCGCCCTCCGGTGTGGGCTTCGACATCGGGTGCGGCAACAAGGCCGTCCGCACGGGCCTGACCCGCGCCGACCTGGACGGGCTCGGCGGCGTCGAGGCGGTGATGCGCGAGATCACGCGCAGGATCTCCTTCGGCATGGGAGTGGCGGCGCAGGAGCGCACCGACCACCCCGTGCTGGACGCGATCCGGAGCGCCGACTTCCGGCCGCAGCGCAAGCTGTCGCAGCTGGCGGAGTCGCAGCTCGGCACGGTCGGCGCGGGCAACCACTACGTCAACCTGATGGCCGACGAGCAGGACCTGATCTGGGTGGGCGTGCACTTCGGCTCGCGCGGATTCGGCCACAAGACCGCCTCGGGGTTCCTCGCGCTCGCTCAGGGCCTCCCGTTCGAGGCGAGGGCGGCCGAAGGCGGCATGGACTCGCCGCCGGTGCTGTTCGAGGTCGGCTCCGAGCTCGGAGAGGCATACGTCGCGGCGATGCGGCTCGCCGGCGCCTACGCCTACGCCGGCCGCGACGTGGTCGTCGCCAAGGTGCTCGAGATCCTCGAGGCCGAGGCAACGCACGAGGTGCACAACCACCACAACTTCGCCTGGCGGGAGCAGCACTTCGGCCGCAGCTACTGGGTGATCCGCAAGGGCTGCACTCCGGCGCGGCCGGGGCAGGAGGGCTTCGTAGGCGGCTCGATGGGCGACGAGTCGGTGATCCTCGAGGGAGCCGAGTCGGCCGAGAACGAGCAGGCGCTCTTCTCGACGGTGCACGGGGCGGGCCGGGTGATGAGCCGCTCGCAGGCAGCGGGACGGATCCGGCGCCGCAAGCGCTACGCCTGCCGCGACCGCGACTGCGACCGCGTCTTCGACATCGACGGGGTCAGCTCGGCGGCCGGCGTGCCGAAGCGGGGCGTCTGCCCCGACCACCCCGACGCGGGCGTGAAGAAGGTCTGGGTCGGAGAGCAGCTGAAGCCGGGCCTCGTCGACTGGCCGGCCGTGCAGGCGCGCCTGCGCCGTCAGGGCATCGTCGTCCTCGGCGGCGGCGCCGACGAGGCGCCCGAGGTCTACAAGCGCCTCCCCGAGGTGCTCGCGGCCCACGGCGAGACGATCCGGGTGAAGCACACGCTCCGCCCGCTCGGCGTCGCCATGGCGGGACGGGACGTGTTCGATCCCTACAAGGATTAGACGCCTGACCGCCAATTCCCGCGGCGCGGTGACGACCCAGACGCGGCGGTGGATCAGCCCCCTCGCGCGCCGCCCGTACATCCAGTACGTGCGGCGCCTGATCGAACTGACCACGTTGGTCTGGATCGCCCCCACGGGCGCGCGAATTGCCGGTCACGCGTCTAGACGCAGAAAGGCGACGGTTACGCCCGAGCTGACGAGCTCGGGCTGATCCGCCATCCCGTCGGCGTGCCCCTCGTCGGCCGCTCGGCCAGCGCCTTGGCCACGGCGCTCCGCAGGCGCACCCCGAACCGCTCCTCGGAGAAACGCTCCGCGTGCGCGCGCAGAGCGTGCTCGTCGAAGACGCGTCCGGCCGCAGCCTCGACGGCCGCGCGCACGGCAGCCGGCTCGGGCCTGTCGAAGAACAGACCCGTCGTGCCCTCGACGACGGTCTCGAGCAACCCGTCGGCCCGCAGGGCGACGCAGGGCCTTCCGAACGACGCCGCTTCGAGCGGGACGAGCCCGTAGTCGTCGTAGGCCGCCGAGACGGCGGCCACGGCGTTGCCGTACAGCCACCTGAGGGTCGCGTCGTCGACCGCGCCGAGGAGCCGGACGTTGGCCGGAGCGATCCGCCTCAGGCTCCGCTCCTCGGGGCCCGTGCCGACGACGAGGAGCCGCTTCCCCGGCAGCGCCGCGAAGGCGCGGATCACCGCGTCGACGTTCTTGTACGGAAGCAGGCGCGCCACGCAGAGGAAGAACCCCGGCTCGACTCCCTCGACCGGCCGCACGGCGCCCTCGGCGGGCAGGCCCGGGGGCGCATGCACGACCGCCGCGTCGATGCCGTAAGCGGCGAGGACCTTCGCACGCGCGGTCTCGGACGGGACGAGGTAGCGCACGGCCGATCTGGCGGCGTCGAGGTCCCACCGACGGAGCCTCGACCGCAGCGCGGCGAGCGCCAGCCGCGCCGCCTTCGACCCGGAGCGGCCGAAGTACCGTTCGGGCTCGTACAGCCACCTCGCCGGGGCATGGCAGTAGACGATCTTCCTGCCGTGCGCCCTGACGCCGTGGGCCCAGCCGCTCGAGCTGCAGAGGACGACGTCCGCGGCGACGGTCGACGACGAGAACGAGCGCGCGAGGACCGGGAAGGCAAACCGCGGCCTCCTCCTCAGCAGTACGACACGGTTGATGGGAAGCACCCGGACGTCCGCGGCCGCGAACTCGGCGAACGTGCCATGAGGGTCGTAGACCGACGTGTGGAGCGACGCCTGCGGGAAGGCGCGCAGCATCGCCAGCACCGCTCGCTCGGCACCGCCCCGCTGCGTCAGGTAGTCGTGGACGATCGCGACCCGGAGCCCGGAAGGGAGCTCGTGATTCGTGGACGCCACGGCCGCACCGTAGCGCGAGTTGCGCGCCTCGAATCACCCACGTTCCCGGGCTCGCAGGCTGTACCCTGCCGTGATCGGGGTCGAGGCCATGCGTCCTGTCGCTGACCGCCGCGAGGCCGGCGACTCCGAGCGCCGGGTCGAAACGGCGCTCGAGCGAGCGGTCCTCCGCACGATCGCCTACGCGGACGTCTTCGACCACGCGCTCAGCGCCGGCGACGTCCACCGGTACCTCGTGGGCGCGGCTGCGTCGCCCGGCGCAGTCAGCGCGGAGCTGCGGCGACTCGCGCACGAGCGGCTCACCGAGCGCGAGGGCCTCTACGTGCGGTCCGGCCGGTCCGAGCTCTTCGACACGCGGCGGACACGGGCGGACGGGGCTGCGAGGCTCTGGCCGCAGGCGGTGCGGTACGGCCGGGTTCTGGCGCAGCTGCCGTTCGTGCGCATGGTCGCGGTCACGGGATCGCTGGCGCGCGACAACGCTGATCCCCACGGCGACATCGACTACCTGGTCGTCACGGAGGCCGGGCAGGTGTGGGTGGTACGCGGCCTCACGGGCCTCGTCCGGCGCCTGGCCCGGCGGCGCGGGATCAGCCTCTGCATCAACTACATCCTCTCGGAGGAGGCGCTGTCCCTGCCCGACCGTGACCTCTTCACCGCCCATGAGCTGGTGCAGATGGTTCCGCTCACCGGCCACCGGCTCTACGGGCGCCTGCGCCTGCTGAACGAGTGGACCGCGGAGTTCCTGCCGAATGCGGAGGGCCGGCCGCGGACGCTCGCGCCGCTGACGCCGTCCCGCCGCCGCATCGTCGCGCTCGTCGAGGCGGGGCTCCGCACGGCGATCGGCGCGTGGCTCGGGCGGTTGGAGCAGGCTCGGTTCGAGCGGAAGCTTCCCCGCCGGGCCCCGGCCGCCCGCGAGGTCGTCTACTCCGCCGACTGCTTCAAGGACCACGTCGACGGTTGGGGAGAGCGGGTGCTGGCGGCGTACGCGGAGCGGCTCGCGGCAGGGGCGGCGGAGGCGTGAGCGAGGTCCTGCTCGGCCACTCGTACTTCCTCCGCCTCGACCTGAAGAGCTGGGAGGCGCGGCAGCCCTATCCGCCGCTCGGCACGCTGTACGCGGCGGCGCAGCTCCGGCGCCGAGGGTACGACGTTGCCGTCTTCGACGCGATCCTCGCGCGCTCGGAGGCCGAGTGGGAGGATGCCCTGAACCGCGCCCGGCCCCGGTTCGCGGTCCTCTTCGAGGACAACTTCAACTACCTCTCGAAGATGTGCCTGCTGCGGATGCGCGACGCCGCATTCACGATGCTCGGTGCCGCCCGGGCGCGCGGCTGCACGACGATCGTCTGCGGCTCGGACGCGACCGACCAGGCGGAGCAGTACCTGGCGCGGGGCGCCGGCTTCGTGCTTCTGGGCGAGGGCGACGAGACGCTCCTCGAGCTCCTGGACCGCCTCACGGGCCGGGCGGACACCGCCGTGGCGGCGATTCCGGGCATCGCCTACCGCGACGAGCGCCGGGGCGGCGTCGTGCGGACCCCGGCGCGGCCGCTGCTGAGGGAGCTCGACGCCCTGCCGTTTCCGGCCCGGGACCTCGTCGACGTCCCCCGCTACCGGGACGTCTGGCAGCGCCATCACGGGTCCTTCTCGCTGAACGTCGCCGCGAGCCGGGGCTGCCCGTACCACTGCAACTGGTGCGCGAAGCCGATCTGGGGGCAGCGATACCACGTGCGGAGCCCGGAGAACGTCGTCGCCGAGCTCGAGCAAGTGCAGGCGGCGTACGGCCCCGACCACATCTGGTTCGCCGACGACATCCTCGGGGTCAAGCCCGGCTGGCTCGCGCGCTTCGCGGAGCTGGTCGAGGAGCGCGGCGGCGGCATCCCGTTCAAGTGCCTCAGCCGGCCCGACCTCCTGCTACGCGACGGCGACGTCGACTCGCTCCGACGCGCCGGCTGCCGGACGGTCTGGATGGGCGCCGAATCGGGGTCGCAGCAGGTCCTCGACGCGATGGAGAAGGGAACGCGCGTCGAGCACATCCTCGAGGCGACGCGACGTTTGCACGCCGCCGGCATCGAGGTCGGCTTCTTCCTCCAGTTCGGGTACCCAGGCGAGACCCGGGAGGACATCCGGCGGACCTTCCGGCTCGTCCGCCAGGCGAGACCGGACGACATCGGGATCTCCGTGTCGTACCCGCTCCCGGGCACCAAGTTCTACCGCGCCGTGCAGGACGAGCTGGGCGCGAAGCGGAACTGGCTCGACTCCGCCGACCTCGCGATGATGTTCCGCGGGCCGTTCCCCACCGACTTCTACCGGCAGCTGCACACGGTGCTCCACCGCGAGTTCAGGATGCGGCGCGCGTGGCGGGACGTCGCGCGCACGGCTCGCCGGCCGCGAACGCTCCGCCGCCGGCAGCTGACCGCCGCGGGGACCGCGCTCGCCCGCGCCGCGACGCTTCCCCTCGACCACCTGCGCCTCCAGAGGCTCTCGCGCCTCCCCCACGAGTCGACGCGGCTCTCCGCGGACAGGCTGCGCCGCGAGCAGGCCGCGCAGCCGACGCCGCAGCCGGACTGACGTGAGACGCACGGTCGTCCTCTACAACCCGCGGTGCACCTTCTACACGATGCCGCTGGCGCTGATCGCGCTCGCGTCGCGGCTCGACGCGGCCGAGTACGACGTCCGGGTCGTCGACGGCCGGCTCGAGACCGACGCCGTCGCGGGCGTCCTCGCGCACGCGGACGACGCCGTGTGCCTCGGGATCACGGTGCTGACCGGGGCACCGATCCACGACGCCCTGGAGATCACGCGCGCGGTCAAGCTCAGGCGGCCGGACCTGCCCGTGGTCTGGGGTGGGTGGCACCCGTCGCTCTTCCCGGAGCAGACGCTGGCGGAGGCCGGCATCGACGCGCTCGTCGTCGGCCAGGGCGAGGACGCGTTCGCCGAGATCGTGGCGCGCCTTGCCGCGGGGAGGACGCTCGAGGGAGTGGCGGGCTGCCATGCCCTCGGCGCGCCCCCCGGTCCGTTCCGCCCCGCCCGGGACGTGAACGAGCTCCCCTCGCACCGGTACGACCTGATCCCGGTCGAGCGCTACTTCGCGCTCAAGGGCCAGCGACAGCTCGACTACGTCTCGTCGCAGGGCTGCCGGTTTCGCTGCGCCTTCTGCGCCGACCCCTTCGTCTACCGTCGCGGCTGGTCCGGTCTCGCGCCCGATCGTGTCGGCGAGGAGCTGGAGTCACTCTGGCGCGAACACCGGGTCAGCGACGTCAACTTCCAGGACGAGACGTACTTCACGACGTCCAAGCGCGTGGCGGCGATCGCGGAGGAGTTCCTCCGGCGCGGCGTCGACTTCACGTGGACGGCGACGATGCGCGCGGACCAGGGCGCCCGCCTGGACGAGGAGGTGCTGGCGCTGTGCCGGCGCTCGGGCCTGCGCCGGGTGATGATCGGCGTCGAGTCCGGTTCGCCGGAGATGCTCATGCGCATCAGCAAGGACGCCACGGTCGAGCAGGTGTTCGAGAGCGCCGCGAAGTGCCGGCGGCACGGAATCGCCGTGCTGTTCAACCTGATCGTCGGCTTCCCCGGCGAGACGCCGGAGACGCTCGCGGCGACGCTCGACGTGGGGAAGCGCCTGCGGGCGCTGTCACCCGATTTCGAGCTGGCGATCTTCTACTACCGCCCGTATCCCGGGAATCCGCTCGCCGACCTCCACCGCGCCGAGGGACATCCGTTCCCGGAGACGCTCGCCGAGTGGGCGAGCTTCGACTACGTCGGGACGCCGAGCCCCTGGCTCGACCGCGAGCGGCGGCGGCTCGTCGAGGGCTTCCGGTTCTACCAGCGGATCGGCTGGGCGCGGCCGACGCCGCTACGCGCCCCCGTCCAGGCGCTCGCGCGCTGGCGCTGCCGCCGGGACGCGTACGCGCTGCCGGTGGAGCAGAGGGTGATCGAGTGGCTGCGGCCGCCGGCCGCCGTGAGCTGAGGTTGGACATCCTCCTCACCCACGGCTACTTCCTCGGCGAGGATCCGCACGAGCTCGAGGTGATGCGGCCGTATGCGCCGCTCGGGATCCTCTACATCTCGGCGCATCTGAAGGAGCGGGGATTCGCCGCCGAGATCTTCGACTCGACGTTCGAGGACACGGGCTCGTTCGAGGCGTTCGTCGAGCGCGTGCGGCCGCCCGTCGTCGGGATCTACTGCAACATGATGACCCGCCGGAGCGTCATCGCGCTGATCCCGGCCTGCCGGGCCGCCGGCGCGCACGTCGTCGTCGGCGGGCCCGACCCCGTCAACTACGCGGAGGAGTACCTGGACGCGGGTGCGGACGTCGTCGTCGTGGGGGAGGGCGAGCGGACGCTCGAGGATCTGATCCCGCACCTCCCCCGCAGCGGCCCGCACTCGATGCGCGAGATCCCGGGGATCGTCTACCGGGAAGGCGACGGCGAGCTCGTCCGGACGGTGCCCCGACCGTACCTCGCCGACCTCGACGCGCAGCCCTTCCCCGACCGCGGCTCGATCGACATTCCCGCCTACATGCGCGTGTGGCGCGAGCACCACGGGATGAGCGCCGTCTCGCTGATCACCGCGCGCGGCTGCCCGTACACCTGCACCTGGTGCAGTCACTCGGTCTTCGGCTACACGCACAGGCGCCGGTCCGCGGCCAACGTGGCGGACGAGCTGGAGCAGGTCGTCGCGACCTACACGCCGGACATGGTGTGGTACGCGGACGACGTCTTCACGATCCACCACCGGTGGCTCCGCGGCTACGCCGACGAGCTCGACCGGCGCGGGCTGAAGGTGCCGTTCGAGACGATCTCGCGCGAGGACCGGCTGAACGAGGAGGTCGTCGCCACCCTCGCGCGGATGGGGTGCTTCCGCCTCTGGATCGGCTCCGAGAGCGGATCGCAGCGCGTGCTCGACGCGATGCAACGCCGGACGGACGCCGCGCGCGTGCGCGAGATGGTCCACCTGCTCCAGCGACACGGGATCGAGGCGGGCATGTTCATCATGCTCGGCTACGACGGCGAGGAGCTGGCCGACCTGGAGGAGACCGTCGAGCACCTCAAGCTCGCGAACCCGGACCAGCTCCTGACCACCGTCGCGTACCCGATCAAGGGGACGCCGTACTACGAGACCGTCGCCGACCGCGTCCGGCCCCTCAAGCCGTGGGCGCAGGGGTCGGACCGGGACCTGACCGTCGCGGGCCGCCACTCGCGCCGCTTCTACCGGCATGCGACTCGGTGGATGGTCAGCGAGGTGGCGCGTCACCGGCTGAGCCGGCAGCGGCGGCCGGCGTACGGGCCGTTGCTCAGGTCGCTCGTCAACGCCAAGCGGGGCCGGCTCGGGATGATGCTGACCCGGCACGAGCTCGAGGAGGGCGCATGACGGGCGTCCTCGCTCCGCCGTTCGACGCCGTCGCCCCGGGATACGACCCCGCGTTCACCGACCAGCTCCTCGGGCGCTGGCTGCGCGAGGCGGTGCACGAGCGGCTCGCGCGCGCATTCGCCACCGGCAGTCACGTCCTCGAGCTCGGCTGCGGCACCGGGGAGGACGCCGTGCTGCTGGCGCGGCGAGGCGTCCGCGTCACGGCCACCGACGCCTCCGGGGCGATGCTCGCCGAAGCCGAGGCGAAGGTCGCGCGAGCCGGCCTGACGGGGCACGTGTCGCTCGCCCGGCTCGACCTCGGCGCGCCGCCAGACGCGGCCTCCCTGGGGCGCTTCGACGGCGCCTTCTCGAACTTCGGCGCCGTCAACTGCGTCGGCGACCGCCGCCCGCTCTGGAAGGCGCTCGCCGGGGCCGTGGTCCCGGGCGGACAGGTCGTGCTGGTCGTGATGGGCCCGCTCTGTGCCTGGGAGGTGGGCTGGCACCTCGCGCACGCCCGCCCGTCGACTGCGTTCCGGCGTCTCCGCGCCGGCGCGCCGGCGCACGTCGGAGCCGGCGCGAGGACGCCTGTCTGGTACCCGTCGCCGCGACGGCTGCGAGGCGAGCTGGAGCCGTGGTTCGCGCATCGCGAGACGTCGGCGCTCGGCGTCCTGCTCCCGCCCTCGTACCTGGCCTCCCTCGTGGCGCGCCGGCCGCGCGCGTTCGACCTGCTCCGCCGGGTGGAGCGGCGGCTCGCGCGCCGCTTCCCCGCGGCGTGGCTCGCCGACCACTACGTCAGCGTCTTCGGGCGGCGATGACGGGCACCGCGCTCCGGGCTCGCGGTCCCGCCCTCGCGGCCGGGCACCGCCTCTGGCGCCTCTGGCTCGGCGTCCGGTTCCGCCTCTTCCAGCGAGGCCGTCACGACGCGCTCGTGCTCGAAGAGGTCGCCGGCCTTCGGATCGTCGTCCTGCCGCAGGTCTTCAACCCCAAGCTCTTCTGGACGGGCGAGCTGCTGGCGCGCCTCGTCGAGCGCCGCCCCCCCGCGCGGGACGCGGCGGTGCTCGACCTCGGCACGGGCAGTGGCATCGGGGCGCTCGCGGCGGGCAGGTGGGCGGGCCGCGTCGTGGCGGTCGACATCAACCCGGCCGCCGAGCGCTGCGCCCGGATCAACGTGCTGCTGAACGAGCTCGAGGATCGCGTGGAGGTGCGCGGCGGGGACCTCTGGGAGCCCGTGCAGGGCGAGCGCTTCGACCTCGTCCTCTTCAACCCGCCCTTCTATCCGGGCGTGCCGCGCGACGGGCTCGACCACGCCTTCCGCGCCGGCGACGTCCCCCGGCGGTTCGCGCGCGGCCTCGCCGCCCACCTGCGCCCGGGCGGCCACGCGCTGGTCGTCCTCTCCTCCGCGGGAGACGCCGGCTTCCTCGCCGAGCTCCGGAACGCGGGGCTGACGGTCAGCCCGGAGGCGGAGGAGCGGCGCGTCGGCGAGGTGCTGACGGCCTACCGCGTGCAGGCCGAGGGGCCGCAGTGCTGATCCTGTACAACCCGCCGAGCTCGGCGGGTCGCAAGCCAATCCTCCCGATGTCCCTGCTCGCGGTCGGCGCGCTCCTCGAGGGCCGCCACGACTACCGGATCGTCGACGGCAACCTCGAGCCGGACCCGCTGCGGACGCTCGAGCACGCGATCGGAGAGAGCGACGAGCCGGTCCTCGCGGTGACGGTGATGCCCGGGCCGCAGCTCGCCCACGCGGTCCCGCTCTGCCGCACCCTCAAGGCGCGCCACCCCGGCCTCGTCGTCGTCTGGGGCGGGTACTTCCCCACCCAGCACTGGGAGGCGTGCCTGCGTGCGGCCTACGTGGACTACGTCGTCCGCGGCCACGGCGAGGAGGTCTTCCGGGGGCTCCTGAACGCGCTCCGGCACGACCGCGACCCGACCGGCCTGCCGGGGCTCGCGTACCGGGACGTCCGGACGGGCGAGCCGCGGTCGAACGCCCTCGCCCCGATCCCGCACCCGGACCGGCTGCCCGACTTCCCGTACCACCGGATCGAAACGGCCAGGTACGTCCGGCGGACGTTCATGGGCGAGCGCACGCTGCCGCACCACTCGAGCTACGGATGCCCGTTCCGGTGCAACTTCTGCGCGGTCGTCAACCTGGTGCACGGGCGATGGCTGCCCCAGTCGGCCGAACGGACGGCGCGCGTGGCGCGGGAGCTCGTGGCGAGGTGGCGGCTGGACGCGATCGAGTTCTACGACAACAACTTCTTCGTGCACGAGGCACGGACGGCCGAGTTCGCCGAGCGGATCCGGGACCTGTCGATCGGCTGGTGGGGCGAGGCGCGGATCGACACCCTGCTCGGGTACTCGCACGCCACGTGGCGCTCGATGTCCGGCAGCGGGCTGCGCATGGTCTTCCTCGGCGCGGAGTCGGGCTCCGACGCGACGCTGCGCCGGATGAACAAGGGCGGGACGGCGTCGGCGGAGAAGACGGTCGAGCTCGTGCGGCGGATGGCGGACTACGGGGTCGTCCCCGAGCTGTCGTTCGTGCTCGGGAACCCGCCCGACCCGGACGGAGACAGCGAGCAGACGCTGGAGTTCGTCCGGCGCGTCAAGCGCGCCAACCCCGCGGCGGAGATCATCCTCTACATGTACACGCCGGTTCCGCTGGCGGGCGAGCTCTACGAGGAGGCGAGGGCGCGCGGCTTCCGGTTCCCCGAGACGCTCGAGGGGTGGATCGACGACGGCTGGCAGGAGTTTTCGCAGCGGCGCAGCGCCAACGTCCCCTGGGTGCACGACCCGCTGCGCACGCGCATCCAGGACTTCGAATACGTCCTGAACGCGTACCACCCGACGATCACGGACGTCCGTCTGACTGGCCCTCGCCGCGCCCTCCTGCGCGCGCTGGCCGCGTGGCGCTACCACCTCCGCGTGTACCGGTGGCCGCTCGAGCTGCGTGCGCTCCAGCGCGTCTTCGCCTACCAGCGGCCGGAGACGAGCGGGTTCTGATGATCCGGTCCGTGCGCGGAAGATGAGCGCGCGCCCCGGGGCCGCGTGGACGGTTCGCCCCGGACGGCCGCAGGACACCGCCTCGGTGCTGCAGCTGTTCGAAGCCACCTTCGGCAAGCCGACGACGCCCGAGGCGTACGCGTGGAAGTTCTACGCGTCACCCTGGCCCCTCGCTGCGTCGCCCGCCTTCGTCGCTGCGGCCGGCGAGCGCGTCGTCGGCCATCTGGGCGGCAGTCCGCTGCGGCTCCGCCTCGGCGGGCGCGAGCTCCCCGCCGTGCACATCTGCGTCGGGATGGTCGCCGAGGACGTCCGGACGCAGGGGGTGATGAGGGCGGTCCACAGGGCGGCGAACGAGGCCTGGGCAGCCGGCGGTGCCGAGGTGGCACTGGCTTTACCGAACCACAACTGGGTCCGACTGCGGGAGCGGCTCGACTATCGACAGGTGTTCCGCCTGGGCTGGCTCTGGCGGTCGCTGCGACTCCCCGGCCCCCGAGGGGGTCGCGGCATCGACGTCTCGCCGGTCGAGACGCCGGGAGCCGAGTTCGACGTTCTCTGGGAGGAGGCCGGACGCCGCTACGACGCAGCCGTCGTCCGCGACCGCGCCTGGGTCCGCTACCGCTACGCCGAAGCGCCGGCCGCGGCCTACCGGATCCTGCTCGCGCGGGCCCGAGGCGCCCCGAGGGGGTACCTCGTCTACCGCGCCGAGCGCCCGATGGCGACGATCGCGGACGTGTTCGCCGCGCCCGAGGATCACGCCGCCCGGTCCGCGCTCGTGCGAGCCGCCTGCCGTGAGCTGCGGAGGGAGCGCGCGAGCAGCGTCCGGATGTTCGCCGTGCCCGGCACGCGCATCCACCGGGAGCTGCGACGGCGGGGATTCCTGCCACGGCGGGGTGCCTACGACGTCACCGTCGTACCCTTCGCCGAGGACCTCCCCTGGCACGTGCTCCGCGATCCGGAACGGTTCTTCGTGATGGCGGGCGACTTCGATGTGGTCTGACGCGGCGCGGCGGGCCGGCCGGCGGGTGCTGCCGCCCGTGGCCGAGCGGACGTGGGCGGCGGTCGCGCGTCTGGCCGGGCGCGCGCTTCGCGCGAGCGCCCGGCCGGCGCCGTGGACCGGGGGCGGCGGCGTGCGCGTGCTCGTGGTCGCGCCGCACCCGGACGACGAGACGATCGGCGCGGGCGGCGCGATCTGCCTCCACGTGGCGGCGGGCGACGACGTCACCGTCGCGGTGGTGACGGACGGGGCCGGCTCGCGCGCGGGCGGGCTCGACGCCGCCGAGATGGCGCGCCGCCGGCGCGGGGAGGTCGAGGCGGCCGCGGCGGCGCTGGGCGTCCGGCGGCTGGAGTGCCTGGGGCTCGCCGAGGGCGGGTGGGCGGAGTCGGAGGCAGCAGACGCGCTCCGGCCGCTCCTCGCGGAGGTCGAGGTCGTGTACGCGCCCTCCTGCGTCGACTACCACCCCGAGCACGTCGCCGTCGCGCGCGTCGTGGCCGGGCTGGTCGGGCCCGGGCAGCTCGTGCGCGTCTACGAGCTGGGCGTGCCGCTGACGCCGGTGCTCGTGAACTGCGTCGCCGACATCGGCGCTGTCGCCGAGCGGAAGGCGCGCGCGCTCGCTGCGTTCGCGACCCAGCGCGAGAGCCTGGAGCCCGTCGCCCGCCTCGCCCGCTACCGAGCGAGGCTCTACGGGGCAGAGGCCGTCGAGGTGTTCTGGGAGCTCCCCGGAGCCGCGTACGCCCGCCTGATCAGGGCAGGCGACTGGCGCCGGCGGCGGACGCCCTTCCGCGGCGTCCACCGCCATCCGTTCGGGGACCCGCTGGCGGCGCTCGTCGGGCTCCGGCACCGACGGGCGCTCCGCGGCGCCTCGGCCGCCGGACGCGTCTAGTGCGGTCGAGCCTCGGACCGGCAGGGCGTGCGCTGCGCCGCAACTGGTGGCTCGTCGCGCTCGCCCTCGTCGTCCCCGCCGGCGCCGGCGGCATCGCCCTGTGGGAGCGGTTCGACGGCCTCTACGGCCAGGACTCCTTCGCCTACCTGAGCTACGCGACGGGACCGCTTCGGCACAGCCTTGCCGGGCTCGATCTCCCGCCGCCGTTCTACTGGCCGCCCGGATACCCGCTGCTCGTCGCGCTCGCCTCCTACGGCGTCGGCCGAGGGCCGCTCGCGGGGCAGCTGGTCAGCATGGCCGCCGCCGCCTCCGTCCCCGTCTCGACGGCGCTGCTGGCGCGGGAGCTGTGGCCGGCGCCGCCGCGCGCGTGGCTCCGGCCGCCGATCGTCCCGCTCGTCGCCGGCCTCGTCGTCGCGTTCAACGGCCAACTCTGGCAGTCGAGCGTCGTCGTGATGTCGGACACGCTCGGTGTCGCGCTCGCGACCGCGGGCGTCGCGGCCCTCGCGCGGTACGGACGCAGGGGCGGCCTGCGCTGGCTGCTGCTCGCGGCTGGGCTGCTGGCCGCGGCAACGGGGACGCGCTGGGTCTACGGGATCGTCGCCCTGCCCTGCGCCGTCTACGCCCTCTCCGTGATCGTGCGCCGGCCCGCCCGCGTCGCGCTCGCGCACGCCGGCGCCGCGCTCGGACTCGCCCTCGCCTTCCTCTCGCCCGTGCTCGCGCGTCCGCTCCTCCACGGCGGCGGCTACCGGTCCTTCGCCGGCAGCTTCGAGACGCACACCTGGAACCCGCTGTGGATCTTCCAGCGAGAGTTCGTCGCCGCCGACGGAATGCTCTCGTACTCGCTGCCGACCGGGCTCTACTTCGCGGTTGCGCCGGCGCACTGGCGGTTCCTCACCCCGGTTCTCGCGCCGCTGCTCCTGCCCGGGATCTGGGCGGTCGCCCGACGCCGCGCCGCTGCACCCGTGCTGCTGCTCGTGGGGTGGGCGGCGGTGGTGTACCTCTTTCACGCCGGCGCCGGCTACCAGACCTTCCGGTTCACGCTCGCGTACCTGCCGCCGCTCGCGATCCTGGCGGGGATCGGCGCCGAGTGGGTCTGGGGCCGCCTCGCCGGGCGCCGCTTCGCAGCCGTCGCCGCGACGGCGGCCCTGGGGGTCGGACTCGCCCTCATGGCCCTGGGCGGAACGCACACGACGCGGTCCCTGATCGCGCTCAAGAACGACGGTCTCGAGCTGGTCCGGTGGGCGGAGGCGAGCGTGCCTCCGGACGGCGCGGTGATCACCTTCAATCTCACCTCGACCTTCCGGCACTACAGCCGCCTGCGCACGATCGAGCTCTACGAGCAGACGCCCGCGCGCCTGAGGCTGCTCCTCGCGTCGAGGCGGCCGCTGGTCGTGCTCGTCGACGTGCCCAGCCTGCGGGGGCAGTGGCGCCGGCGGGCGCCGGGCCGGAACTTCCGCTGGCTCGAGGACGAGGCCGGCCTGACGCGCATCGGCACGCGACGCGGCTTCACGCTCTTTCGGGTCGGACGCTGACGAGGGCTGCCGGGACCGCCTCCCGGGCGGTCAGAGGACGATGCTCGGATCCGGAGCGGGGACTGCGAGCGCCGCCTCGCGCCGCTCGGTCCGCAGGTGGCGCGCCACGGCCGATCCCTGCACGACGAAGGCCGCGAGCTTGCCGGCGAGCTTCGCGGCGACCGCGCCGTAGACACCGAAGAGCGGGATCAGGACGAGTCCCAGGCCGGCGAGCGTCGCCGTGGCGACGGCATCGGCCGCGGCCATCCGGCGCGGCAGGTTCATCGGATACGCCAGCAGGAGCACCGAGTGCGTCAGCAGGTCGAACACGACGATCCCCATGAGCGCGTAGAAGATCGGCGCGGCCGGCGCATACCCCTCGCCGTAGACGGCGGTGATGAACGGGCCGACCAGCGGCAGGGCGGCCAGCAGGATCGCCGCGAGCACGGCGCTGCGGACGAGGCTGCGGCGCGCGTAGGCGGCATAGGCATCGGGGCCCGAGAGGGCGGAGACGGTCGGCAGCAGCGTCGTGTGGAGAACCTGGTTGACGATGTCCGCCTTGAAGGCGAGCGCGAGCGCGAGCGCGTAGAGCCCCACGAGTCGCGGTTCCAAGAGCTGTGACACGAGCAGGAGATCGAGCTGTGCCCACGTCGCCGAGAACAGGAGCGATACGCCGAGCCAGCCCGCGAAGCCGCGCAGCCGCCGGCTCTCCTCTCCGTGCCACGGCGCCGGGCGAAGGAGCGCTCGCCGCCACGCAGGCGGCAGCAGCGCCAGGCCGAGCGCCAGGGAGGCGAGGTTTCCGGCGACTCCCACGAGCATCGCCGCCGTGAGGGAGAGGCGGTCGACGAGAAACAGCACTGCGAATCCGGCGAGCACGGCGGAGCTCGTGCAGATCTGCCCCGTGACGAGGGAGCGATAGCGTCGCAGGCTGTGGTGGATCGTCGAGACGACGCCGTTCGCCGCGGCCGCCACCACCGTCACCCCGGCGAGCCGTACGAGCCAGGGACCCGTTCCTCCGGAGAGCCCGAGGAGTGTCGCGAGCGGCCCCGCGAGCACCAGCGCGGCGACCAGGACGCCGAGCGCGCCGAGCAGGCGCAGGCGCAGGTACGCGGCCGCACTACGGAACGCGCGTTCCGGCGCGGCCACGACGTCCGCCGCGATCTGCCGCGTGACGCTCGTGGAGAGGCCGAAATCGGCGAGCGTGGCGCCGATGCCCACGGCGACGCCGGCGACGGCGTACGCGCCGAACCGGCCGGGGTCGAGGGCCCGGGCTACGAGCGCGCCGGCGACGAGCCCGAGCGCGAGGCGGAAGGCGTAGCCGATCAGGAGGAGCCCCGCGCCCTCTGCGATCCCGTCGCGCGCGTCGGCGCGGACAGCGGTGCGAGCGCGCCCCCAGACGGAGGCAACCCGGCTGCGGATCATCCGGACCCGGGACTGAGCGTCCGGCGGAGCGCCTTCCACGCTCGGCGATTCAGAGGCTGGCGGCGGAGCCCCGACATCGCGTGACGGCGCGCCGAGGAGCGCCGGCCGGCGGCCACCGCGATCACGGACGCGCGCGCGTGCAGGTCCGAGATCGCGGTGCGGCAGCGCAGCCGCTGTGGCAGGTCGAGCCCGCCGCGCTCGAGGAGGTCGGCCAGGATCGAGACCGACACGTCGTAGACGAGCAGCGGCTCCCGCGTGGAGAGGGTCGGGCCGCCGCGCCGCAGCCGCACGAGCGGCTCGGGGATGCACGCCGCCGTCGTGTCCGGCCCCAGGCGGAGCCAGAGGGCGTAGTCCTCCGCGACCGGACGGCGCTCGTCGAAGCCGGCGGCCCGCTCGAGCGACGCGCGGCGGATCACGACCGAGCTCAGGGAGACGAAGCACCCGCGGAACAGCCGGTCGAAGAGCGGGCCCCGTGCCGTCTGCCAGGGCGCGAGCTGCGGCGCGGTCACCGCTCCGTCGTCGTCGAGGATCGAGAAGCCGGTGTGCACGAGGTCGACGGAGGCGTCGGCGTCCAGCAGCGCCACCTGGCGCGCGAGCTTCTCGGGCTCCCAGGCGTCGTCGTCGTCGAGGAACGCGACGAGCGCGCCGCGTGCGAGGTCCAGCGCCGCGTTCCGCGCGCGCGCCGGGCCACCGGTCTCGGGGAGGCGGAGGTAGCGGACCGGGCCGGCGAGCGCTCCGAGCCGCGCGGCCGTGTCGTCGGTCGAGCCGTCGTCGGCCACGATCACCTCCAGGTCCCCGAACGACTGCCGCAGCACGCTCTCCACCGCTTCGACCACCAGGGCAGAGCGGTTCCGCGTCGGGATGATCACGCTGACCCGGGGCGGTGCGATCATGGCCCGGCGACCACGGGAGAACCATACGGATCACGCTGATCACCCCGGGCTTCAGCGCCGACGAGCGCGACTGGTGCATCCCCGCGCTGCGAGGCCTCGTCGCCGCGCTCGCGCGGCAGGACGACGTTCGGGTGCTCACCCTGCACTATCCCTATGCGCGAGGCGACTACTCGGCCTTCGGGGCGGCGGTGCACGCGCTCGGCGGCGCCAACGTGAGCGGGCCGGCGCGCGGACGGGTCCTGCTGCGGGGGCTCGCCTGGACCGTCCGCGAGCACCGCCGCCGCCCCGCCGACGTGCTGCACGCGCTGTGGGCCGACGAGGCCGGGGCAGTCGCGGTCGCCGCGGCCCGCGCGCTTCGCACCCCGGCCGTCGTCTCGCTGATGGGAGGCGAGCTGGTCGACCTCGGCGACATCCGCTACGGCGGGCAGCGCAGCCTGCTCGGCCGGCGGCTCGTTCGGCCTGCGCTGCGCCACGCCGACCGGGTCACCGCCGGCTCCGAGGCGCTGCACCGGCGCGCGCTGCCGTACGTCCGGACGGGACGGCTCGCGACGCTGCCGCTCGGTGTGGACACGAGTCTCTTCCGCCCCGGCCCTCGGCCCGAGCCGCCGCTGCTCGCGGGACGAACGCCCCTGCTGTGCGTGGCCTCCCTGACGCCGGTGAAGGATCACGCGGCGCTGCTCCGCGCTCTGGCGCGAGCGGCGCGCGATGCGGACGTCCACCTCCACGTCGTCGGCGACGGGCCGCTGCGAGACGGGCTCGAGCACGAGGCGGTGCGCCTCGGCGTCGCCCGCCGCGTCACCTTCCACGGCGCCGTGCCGCACGACCGGCTGCCGGACTACTACCGCGCCGCGCACCTCCTCGTCGTGTCGTCGCGGTACGAGAGCCAGAGCATGGTCGCGTTCGAGGCGGCCGCCTGCGGCTGCCCCGTCGTCGGCACCGCGGTGGGGGCCCTGCCCGACCTGCCCGGCGTCCGCACCGTGCCCGTCGCGGACGACGCGGCGCTGGCGGAGGCGATCGTCGCCGCCGTCGCCGACGCGCGCGACCTCGCCGGTCGCGGCCGCACGAGCCTCGAGGCGGTGCGCGCGGAGTTCACGCTGGAGCGGAGTGCCGGCCGGCTTCGCGCGCTCTACGAGGACGTGGCGCGTGGCTGAGTGCCCGCCGGTGCTGCTCCTCGTCTGCGACCGCCCCGACCTGACGCGCCGGGTGATCGAGCGCATCCGGGAGGCCCGGCCGCGGCAGCTCTACGTGGCCGCCGACGGCCCGCGCGACGGCCCCGGCGCGGAGCGGCTGGGCGAGGAGGCGCTGGCGGCGGCGCAGAGCGTCGACTGGGACTGCGACGTGAGGACGCTCCGGTCCGACCGCAACCTGGGCTGCAAGCGCGCGGTCAGCGCCGCCGTCACGTGGTTCTTCGAGAGCGTCGAGGCGGGAATCGTCCTGGAGGACGACTGCGTCCCCGATCCGGCGTTCTTCCGCTTCTGCGGCGAGCTGCTCGACCGGTACGCCGACGACGAGCGCGTGATGGGGATCGGCGGCAACAACTTCGACGCCGCCCGCTGGACCGCACCCGAGTCCTACACCTTCTCCGTCTACAACCAGACCTGGGGCTGGGCCACCTGGCGACGCGCATGGAGACACTACGACGGCGACCTGCGGCTCTGGCCACGGCTGCGCCGGACCGACTGGCTCGAGCGTTTCGCGGGCAACCGGGCGACCGCGCGCTTCTGGCGCGCCGTCTTCGACCGCGACGCCCGTGGTGAGATCGACACCTGGGACTTCGCGTGGACCTTTGCCTGCTGGACGCAGCACGGGCTGACCGTGCATCCCGCGGTGAACCTGGTCTCCAACGTCGGCTTCGACGAGCGCGCCGCCCACACGCGCAACGCCGCCTCGCCCCTGGCGGCCGTGCCGGCGCGCGCGATCGAGTTCCCCCTCGTCCATCCGTGCGGCGTCCGTCGCGACTACGACGCCGACACGTTCACGGCCGAGCACGTGCACCGCGTCCGGCTCCGCACGTCTCGCGCGCGGCGGCTCAGGCAGCGTCTGGCGGAGAGCTACCGCGCGCGCCGCGCCGCCTCGTAGACCGCGAGCGTGTCGCGGGCGATGTCGCGCCATCTGAACTGTCCGGCGCGTGCCTGCGCACGCTCCGCCGCCTCCGCGTACTCGCGCTCCGGCAGCGACAGCACGCGCGCGACCTGCGCGCCGAGCGCCCCCGGATCGCCCACGGGTGAGAGCGCTCCGGGAAGCGGGCCGAGCAGCTCGCGCGAGCCCGGCGCGTCGTACGCCACCGTCGGGATCCGCGCGGCGAGCTGCTCCAGCACCCCGATCGGGAAGCCCTCGAGGTAGCTCGGCAGCACGCCCGCGGTCGCGTTCGCCAGCAGCGCGGGCAGGCGCTCGGGCGCGAAGCGCTCGACGATCTCGACGCCGCCGCGATCCTCCGGCGCGAAGCGACCGAGGAGGTCGCCGGCGGGAATCGCGACGCCGAGCAGCGAGAAGCGCGCCTCCGGCACCCGCCGCCGGACCTCGCGCACGACCGACGCGATGTCGCCGAGCCCCTTCCGCTCGTTGAGGTGCCCCACGAAGACGACGCGCCGCTCACTCAGCCTCGCCTGCGGCGAGGCGGCTGCTCCCGCGAGGGTGCGCAGGCGCTCCTCGCCCAGGCCGTTGGGAAGGAGGACGGCCTTGCGCTCGTGGCCGAGGCGTTCCGAGACGAAGCGAAGCTCGTCGCTGTTCAGGAGGACGATCGCATCCGCGGCCTCGAAGCTCCTGTCCACCGCCGCGACCCCGCCGTGCAGGCGGGCGCCGAGCCACTGGAGGGGGCGCGCCGGCAGGCCCGCCGCCCGCGCGGGCCCGGTACCGCGGCGCCTGCGCTAGCGCAGCCACTCGACGTAGAAGTGCACGAGCCCGTCGGAGCGGCAGACGAGGACGCCGCCGTAGCCGAGGGCGCGTCGCGGGACGGGCAGGTTCCCCTGCTCGGCCTGGATCACGTCGTACTCGTGACCGTGCCGCTGGACGAACGCGACGGCACGCCGCCAGAACAGGCCGCCCTCGAGCTGGGACCCGAGCCGTGTCCGCCGGGGGAACGCGTCGTCGAGGTCGAACTTGTCGACGCGGTGGCCGAGGGCGCGGAACTCGTCCGCCAGCTCGACGCTGCACCGTGAGAGGCCCAGCTCGAGCGTCCAGGGTGCGTGCAGGACCATCAGGATCCTCAGCATCCCGTTCCAGGCGTCGCTTGCGACGCCGACCTCACGAGCGCGGGCTTGCCCGTGCTCCGTCTGAACTGACCGCACGAGCGCATCCGGGGAGAGACCCACGGTCTAGGCTAGGGCTCGAACTTCCGCGAGCGGAGGAGGCCGTGGCGGTGCAGGAGCAGTCGCGCCGCGATCGAGAGGGTCTTCAGCCCGTAGACGCTGGCCGCGCGCGGCCCGATCGAGGACGCGTCGTCGAAGTACCTGGTCCGCGCCGGCACCTCGGTGACGCGGAAGCCGAAGTGGACGGCCTGCATCAGCATCTCGGAGTCGAAGCTGAAGTCGAGCGAGTTCCGTAGGAACGGCACGGTGAGCAGGACCTCGCGAGAGAAGGCGCGGAAACCCGTGTGCAGCTCCGAGAGTCGGGTCGAGAGCACACGGTTCTCGATCGTCGTCAGGACGCGGTTCGCGACGAACTTGTAGCGCGGCATCCCGCTCGCGAGCGCCATCCCGGGTCTCGCGAAGCGCGAGCCGAGGACGACGTCGGCCTCGCCGGCGAGGATCGGCGCGACGAGCGCCGGGATCAGGGACGCTTCGTACTGGCCGTCGGGATGCAGCATCACGATCACGTCGGCCCCGCGCCGCAGCGCCTCGAGGTAGCACGTCTTCTGGTTCCCGCCGTAGCCGACGTTGTGGGGATGCCAGATGACACGCAGGGGGAGCCTGCCGGCAAGCTCGAGCGTCTCGTCGTTCGACCTGTCGTCGACGAGGATGATCTCGTCGACCCAGTCCCGGGGGATCGTGGCCACCGCCTGCTCGAGCGTCCGCGCCGCGTTGAGCGCCGGCATGACGACGACGATCTTCTCGCGGCGCGGCTCAGGCACGCCGCGCCTCCACGTACAGCGACCCGCCGCGCCCGGCAGCGGCCTCGGCGGCCGCGGCTGCTGCCGCCGCCGGGAGGAGCGCGCACGCGGCACCCAGCGTCGCCGCGCGACGGAGCGGGTCGACCGGGCCGCTCCGCGCCTCCGGGCGACGGATCGCGTCGTAGAGGTCGCCGGTGACCGGCACGCTGCCGACCACGCCGTGGAGCCAGCCGAAGAGCGACTGTCCGCCTCGGACTGCGCTGACGCGGGTGACGCGCAGTCCGAGCTGCTGCAGGCGCTCACGGAGGGCGCGCGGGGACAGGTGCACGAGGTGACGCGGGAGGTCCAGCGCCAGCCAGCGCCCACCGAGGACGCGTGCCTGCAAGCTCTCGAAGTTCGGAGCCGCGACGACGAGGACGCCGCCTGGTCGGAGCAGGCTCGCAGCGTGCGCGAGCGCCTCCCCCGCCCGCGGCTGGTGCTCGAGCGAGTGCCAGAAGACGACGGCGGCCCACTCGCCCGAGACGTCCGCCACGTCGCCGGCGCGAACACCCGGCGCCCCCTGCCGCTCGACGCCCTCCGCGTGACGGCCGCGAGCGCGTAGCGCTTCGAGCAGCGCCCCGTCGCCGCTGCCGACGTCGAGCACGGGCCCCGGCGGGGCGATGCCGTCGAGGCGACGCGCGAGCTGCCCGCGGGACCAGCGCAGGAACGCGTCGCCCGGACCGGCGAAGCGGCCGCCGCGGGGCCGGTACCACTCGCCGTACGCGCGGGCGAGCTCCTCCTCCGTCGGCGGCGGATCGGTGACAGCGACGCCGCACGCTCCGCAGAGCGCGAGTCTCGGGTGCACCCGCGAGCGCGCGAGTGGCCCGGACCCGCACCAGCTGCACGCCGCCCCCTCCGCCCTGGCGGTCGACGGCTCCTGCATCGACGCATTGTCCCACGGCGCCAGCGGCCCTCGCCGCGGCGGACCCCACCCCGGGACGAGTCCCGTTCGACGGGGCATATGATCCCGAACCGGCGCGCCACTGACGACGGGCGACGGAAGACGAGCGATCGCGCGGTCACCGACAGTGCGGAACAGCGAGACGCGGCCCATCGCCCTCGGAGCGCTCGCGCTGCTGGTCGGCGCGCTCGCGGAGGCGCTCCTCGTCCGTGCCGGCTGGCGAGAGGCCGGGTTCGCCCTCCTGATCGCGGCGATGGCGCTCGGGGTGGCGGCCTGGGGCCGGCGGGGGGAGCTCGCAGAGCTGCTCCCCCCCGAGGCGGTGCGACGGCGTCCCGCGAGGCACATCCCGGGCGCGAGCAGGACGCGTCTCGCGGCGATCGGGGGCGCCGTGCTGCTGACGACGGCCTCGCTGGTCGCCTGGTTCGCCGACCCAGGCGCCACCTTCGGCCCCCAGGGCGTGCTCTGGCTGGCGGGCATTGCGCTGCTCCTCGCTGCCTGCGTCCGCTGGCGCGGCGGGACGAGCACCGGAGCGGGTCCGCCGTGGACGCGGCTCGAGCGCGCCGCCTTCGCAAGCCTCGTCGCGCTCGCGCTGTTCACGTTCCTCGCCGATCTCGACGACCTGCCGTGGCGCTTCCACTACGACGAGGCGATCGCCTACCGGGAAGCGATGCGTTTCCATCGCGGCCCGCACATCCCGCTGTTCTCGACGACCTGGTTCGACACGGGCCTGCCGAGCATGTGGTTCGGCCTGTCCGGGTCGCTCATGCACCTGGTCGGCACCGACCTCGGAGGGGTTCGGTTCAGCGTCGCGCTGGCGGGGGCGCTGACGGTGGCGCCGGTGTACGGGCTCGGACGGCTGCTGGTCGGGCGCGCCGGCGCCTTCCTCGCCGCGTTCGCCTGGTCGACGTCGCCCGTCGTCGTCCACTACAGCCGCGTGTCGATTCTCAACATGACGACGGCGCTCTTCTGGGCCGCGTGCTTCTTCTTCCTCCTGAGGGGACTGCGCTCGCGCAGGCCGCTCGACTTCGCCGCCTCCGGCCTGGTGGCGGGCCTGAGCATGTACACCTACTACGGCACGAGGCTCCTGCCGCCTCTGCTGCTCCTCTTCGGCGCCTACCTCCTGCTCGCCCACCGGGAGGCGTTCCGGGAGCGCGCCGCCGAGCTCGCGCTCGTGCCGGTCGGCTTCTTCGTCGGATTCGGACCGCTGCTCGCGTACTTCCTGCAGGAGCCCCGGGCCTGGGCGGGCAGGGGGCTGAGCCTCTCCGTGCTGCCGCGGACGGTACCCACCACGTGGGGGGATCTCGTGGCGATCTGGGACGTCCTGGCTCCGCTCGTCCGGCTCAACTTCCTGAGTCTCAGCGTCATCCCGAGCAACGACCACGTCTACTGGGATGCGTTCCTGCCGCCCGCCGAGGCGGTCCTCGTGCTGCTGGGCTTTGCCCTGCTCGTGTGGCGCTGGCGCGAGCCCGCGGCCTTCCTCGTGCTGTCGTGGGCGCTCGGCGTGCTCCTGGTCGGGGGGACGCTGATCGACGCCGTCCACGTACCCGCCTTCAACCACTGGACGCCTGCATTCCCGGCCTTCTTCCTCGCGATCGCCCTGCCGCCCGCGCTCCTGCTCCAAGCCCTGCGCCGCGTGGGGGAGCGATGGTGGCAGGTGGGCTGCTGCGTGCTCGGGGCCGGCCTCGTCGCGGTCGCCGGCCTGAACGCCCGCACCTACCTCGTGACCTACCCGCGCACGGTTCCACCTGCCTTCGAGTCGGCACAGGGGCGGTTCCTCGCCGGCCTGGCCGCAGGCGAGCGGGTCCGCTTCGTCGGCAACTCCTGGCTGCCGTTCTTTCCGGTCGTCGGCGAGATGATGGCGCCGGACGTCCGTGCCGGTGACCTGCTCAATTCCAGTCGCTCGCTGCCACTCGTTCCCGATCGGCAGGAGCTGATCTTCGTCTTCAACGACGACCAGGCTCAGTACCTGCCGCTCGTGGCGGGCCACTACCCCGGCGGCGCACGAGGTCGGATCTCGACACCCGGTGGGACGATCGGGCACACGTACCGCGTCTCCGCGCCGGAGGCGCTGGCCCGCCACGGGGTCCGGCTCACCCTGGAGACCGCCGGCGGCCGGCGGCCGTGGGAAGGCAGGGTCGACTCGATCGGCACACTGCCGGACCACGCCCTTCCGGGGTTTCCGCTCACCGCGACGTGGAGCGGCCTCCTCTTCACGCGGGAACGCGCGGTCGGCTTCGTCGCCTCGGGCTCCGAGTCGGCTCAGGTGTGGGTCCGCGGTACGGCGGTCGCTCCCGGCGCCTCGATCGCCGTGGACGAGGGGTGGGTGCCGTTCGCGGTACGGGCGCGGCTGACGCGGCGAGCCGGGCTACGCGTCCTCCTACGGGGGGCGGCAGGCCGACCCTCGCAGGTGGGGCGGGAGCGCCTGTGGCCGGGCCGGCCGGACGCCTGGCTCGCCGTGACGCTCGAGGGAGGCGCGGCCACCGCCCATAGGATCGACCCGTTCGTGGGCGCCGGCACGCTCGGGGCGACCGGCGACGCGCTCCTGCGGCGGCGCGATCCGGATTACATCCCGGTCGCCGCGCGCGAGCAGCGAACCGAACGGATCCGCTGGCTCGGACAGCTCTACGCCGAGGGTGGGGAGTACACGATGGAGCTTCGCACCGACGCCCGCGCGTGGCTCGAGATCGCGGGCCGGCCCGCTCTCGAGCTCTGCGACGACAGGCGGTCCCCCGGCAGCGTCTACCGTCCGGGCGGCTACCTGTCCGTCCCGGGCGGCCTTTCCACCAGGACTGCCGTCGTCCGCCTCACGCGGGGGTGGCACGACGTGCGTCTCGACCTCGAAGCGACGGGGATCGCCAACGGTCTCGAATGGACGTGGACGAGGCCGGACCACGTGCGGGAGATCGTGCCCCCGGGCGCCCTGCGGCGCACCGCGGGCCAGGCTGCCGACCGGTCGCGGATACGGAGCCTCGTCTGCCGGGAAGGCTGAGACCCGTGACGCGGACGATCGGCTCGCTGAAGGCGGACGCACTCGGGCGGGTCGCCTGGGCGACGACGAGCTGGATCGCGACGCGAGCCGGTCAGATCCGGAAGGCTCGATAGAGAGCCGCCCACTGGTGGACGTCGAGGTCGCGCGGTCGAGCGTCGGTCGCGAAGCCCTGCTCGCGGGCGAGCTGCTTGAGCCCTCGCGCGCCCAGCTCGACGCGGAGCGCGCGGCGAAGCGGGACGTCGCGCCAGCACCGCTCGAGGAAGGCTCGGTAGAGCCGGTGCTCACCGGCGGGAACGAGCGGTTGCGCCCGCGGGACGATTCGAAGGACTGCCGCGGCGACGCTGGGCGGCGGCGCGAACGCGGACGGTCCCAGCCGGCGGACGACGACGAGCTCGCGCCAGGCGCCCCAGTAGACGCTCCGGAGCGTCGAGGGCGAGACCGAGGCGAGCTTCACGGCGGCCTCCCACTGCACGATCAGATGCGCCTGGAGCAGCGGCACGGCCGGATCGTCGAGGAGCGAGCGGAGCACGTCCGCGGCGGCGAAGAAGGGCAGGTTGGCGACCACGCCGAATTCGCGCCGCGGCCACTCCCACTCGCGGGCGTCGGCCTCTGCGATCTCGACGCCGGGATCCCGCGCGAAGCTCGCGCGCAGGCGGGCTGCGAGCGCGCGGTCGCGCTCGATCGCGACGACGTCCGAGCCGCGTGCGCGCAGAGCCCGCGTCAGGACGCCGGTGCCAGCTCCCACGTCCACGGCGAGGTCGCCGGGGCCGAGCCCGGCGGCGCCGGCGAGCGAGGCTGCGAGCTTCGCGCTAGCGAGGAAGTGCTGTCCGCGGCGCTCGCGGTTCCCGCGCGAGCGTCGGACGGACACGGTACAGCCCCATGGCCATCGGGTGATCGTACCGCGCGCGGCACGGCGAGGCGTGCCCAGTGTGGGAATCAGATGCGGGTCTCATGTGAGCAGCGGACCGCGTGGTCGGGCCGCGCCGCTCGGATGCGCGGCGAGGCTCGCCGCTTTCGCGCAAGTGGACGGCGCGCCCAGTGGGCCAGTGTGCCGGGCCGGTGGCGATTGGCACTTGGGGCGAGCCGAAGTAGTGGCCCCCAGCGGCTCGAACTGGCATGCAGTAGTGCCGACGCCATTCAGGTTACGAGCTCCGGAGCGACGCCGTCCACTCGGCGAATGGCGCTAGACGCGTGACCCGCGTCTAGCGCATCCCCGCGAGCCGTTCGGCCTCGTCGAGCCAGGCACCGACGGCGCTCAGAGCCTCGGTGGAGGCAGGGACCCCGCTCGGGAAGACCCCCCGTAGCAGGGCATTGCGATCGACGCCCGCGGCGGGCGGCGTTCCGCTGGTACGAGTGGTTGCACGCGTGGTTGCCGCGCTGCGCGTACTCGAGGTCCGACGCCGGCGGCCCGCCCTCTTGGCGCTGCTCTTCCTGCCGGCGACGCCGTGCGAGCGGCGATGGGCTCCGAGCGCTGCCGCGCGCGCGAACGTCCGGCCGCACTCGGGGCACGTGAACTGTCCACTCTGTGATCCAGACTCGCCCGTCGCGGCGCCCGTGGAGGCTTGCCGCGACGTTGCACGGCGGCGAGCCCTGGTTGTCGTATCAGTTGCTTCTGCCATGGTGAGCACTCCTTGCTCGGTTGTAACCCCGCAGCAAGTCAATCAGTTTCTACTCGAGGGAGTGCGGCCGAACAGGCGGCCATCCGGTCGCGACGGGGCCGAATCCACACTTCCAACTGCAATTGGCAGGGTGATTGGGACGTGACGGACTCGCCGTCCGCCGGCCTGCGCGGCGTCTATCCTTCTCGGCGAATCCGCTCACCTGGAGTCGACCGACCTTGCCGACAGCTCGCGCCGAACGCATCGCCCTGAGCCTGAGCCTCGCAGCGATCGCGCTGCTGGCGGGCCTGATGTTCGTGGCCGCGAAGCGGTACCGCGAGGAGGCCGAGGCCGCTTCGGCGACCGCTCCGCGGCTGGTGATCCGCCACCAGCAGCTGGCGCACGGAAACCGGATCCGCAGGGACGGCGGGCAGCTCGTGCGACGGCACGAGTCTCCGCCGCCACCGGCCCCCGCGCCCCCCGCCGTGCCGGCCGAGTCTCCCGCGGCCCGCCGGACGCCGGCCAGGCCTGCCGCGCCGGTCGCCCCGGTATCGCCCCCGGCCGTCAGGCTGACCGCCGCCCGGGGGGACTGCTGGGCCGAGGTCCGGGTGGTCTCGGAGTCGGGCTCGGTGCTCTACTCCGGGATTCTCGCCCGGGGCCAAGCCCGCACCTTCCGCGGCAAGCGCCTCTGGATCCGCCTCGGCGCTCCCGAGAACGTCGACGCCACGATCGACCGGAAGCCCGCGAGCATTCCGGGCGGCACGCTCAACGTGATCGTGACGCGCCGCGGCTTCCGCGCCGCCGCCTGAGGCTGCGAACGGTTCGGGGCCGCGTGGCCCCCGGCGCTTGGCCCTGCGTCCGTTCGCGCCCGGCGTTATCGTCGCCCTTCAGCGCAGCAGCCCGACCATCACCGGAGAGGAGGCCCGATGAGCCGGCCGAGAAGGAGAGCCGCCGCGAACGCGCCGCTCAAGGTGAAGGTCGTGCCGGCCGGAGCCGGAGCGCAAGCGCTCGCCCAGGTCTCGGAGAGCGTTATGAGCCAGCCCGCGGTCCGCAGGAGCCTGGGGAAGGGGCGTCACCGTCTGCTGTCGCTCGAGCCCGTCGAGCGCGACGAGGGCAAGAGCCGCCGCGTCGCGGCGGCGGAGCCGCTCGCGCACCGGGCGACCATCTTCGACTACTCGAAGAACACGACGCTCGTCGTCGAGACCTCGGCCGAGGGCACGAAGCTCGACGAGATCGTCGAATCCGGCGAGCAGCCGCCGCCGACGCGGGCGGAGTTCGACGAGGCGGTGAAGCTGCTCTCGAGGCACGCCGAGCTCGGCCCGGCCCTGCGGGCGCAGCAGCTGCGGCCCTACCCCGCGATGCCGCCGCTCGTCGAGGCCGGGGACGACGCGGCGCGGCCCGAGCGCATCCTCGCGATCGGCCTGCTGCCCTCGAACAAGAAGGTGAAGCACGAGATCGTCGGCGTCAACCTCGTCCGCCGGAAGGTCGTCCGGTTCGCGAGCCGTGCGCCCGCCTCCGCGGAGGCCCACAATCCGATCTGCGGCAGCCCGTACACGCAGCAGAACACGACCGGCAGGTCCTTCGTCCCGGGGCAGGCCTGGGTGACCGTGAGTCAGGGCGGCACCGTCCTCTGGAAGTTCCTCGCCGTCCGGCCGGCGGCGACGCAGGGCCCCGGGCGCTCCACCAACGGCTCGGGCATCGAGCTCAAGTTCGTCAACTACCGGGGCAAGCGGGTGCTCCACACCGCCCACGTGCCGATCCTCAACGTCAAGTACGCGCCGGGCGGGTGCGGCCCCTACCGCGACTGGCAGAACGAGGAGGGGAAGATCCAGGCCCTCGGAGCCGACGTCGCGCCCGGCTTCCGGCTCTGCCCCCAGCCGGCGAAGACGATCCTGGACACGGGGTCGGACGCCGGCAACTTCCTCGGCGTCGGGATCTACGTCAAGGGGCAGGAGGTCGTGCTGATCAGCGAGCTCGAGGCCGGGTGGTATCGCTACGTGAGCGAGTGGCGGCTGCACGCCGATGGAACGATCAAGCCACGCTTCGGCTTCACCGGCGTCCAGAACTCCTGCGTCTGCACTGTCCATCACCACCATGCCTACTGGCGCTTCGACTTCGACCTGCGGACGTCGGCCAACAACCGCGTGAAGGAGTTCAACGACCCGCCGCTGCCCGGCCAGGGCGGAGCGAAGTGGCACACGCACGCGTTCGAGGTCCAGCGGCGCGCGCGCCGGGGCGCAAGCGGAGGTGGCGCGTGGAGAACGCCGTCACCGGGGAGGCCTACGACGTGATTCCGGGACCCGACGACGGCGTCGCGACGGCGTCGCCGGACTGGCCGTTCCCGCGCGGCGACGTGTGGCTCCTCCGCTCGAAGGCCGGCGAGGTCGACGACGGCGTCGTCGCGACCGGCCCGCCGTTCGCGGCGAACCTGGGGGCGTGGGTGAACGGAGAGCCGATCAACAAGCAGGACATCGTCATGTGGTACGCGGCGCATTTCACGCACGACGTCAACGACCCGGCCGGCCACCACCACGGCCACGTCGTCGGTCCGACCCTGAAGCCGGTGCGCTGGTAAAGCGGTGGGCCAGGCTCAGCGGTAGGCGCCGATCAGCACCCCGCCCGCCACGACCAGCGCCGCGCCCGCGAAGAGCCGCTTCCCCACGAGCTCGCTGCGGCCGAGCAGCAGGACGGACAGCGCTACGCCCCAGAGCGACTCGGTCGCCACGAGCGGAGAGACGACCGTGACCCGGCCGCGGTAGTAGGCCTCGAAGAGCAGGACGTACGAGAGTCCGAAGCAGAGGCCTGCCGGGACGAACGCGAGGACGTCCGGACCGCGGGCGCGCTGCCCGGACCGGGCCCACCAGAGGGCCGCGATGGCGCCGCCGGAGAGCAGGGTGGCGGTGGCCGCGAGCTCCGGGCGCGCCGCTCCGGAGACCTCGGAGAGGGCGCGGACGACGTTGTCGCGTGACGCGAAGAGGATCGTGGCGAGGAAGGCGTAGACGAGCCCGACTCGCCGCACGTGACCGGGCCGGCCGGCCTCGCCGACGAGGAGCACCCCTCCCGCGACCACCAGCACCGCCCCGACGAGGAGCGGCGTTCGCGCCGGCTCGTGGAGCGCGACGAGGGCGATCGCGACCGAGACGAGCGGCGCCGTCCCGACGGCCACGGACGTGCGCGAAGGCCCGGCCTCGCGCACGGCCAGCGTGAAGAGGATCTGAGACCCCCCGGGGGCGAGGATGCCCGCGACGAGGAAGGGCCAGGCCCCGGTCAGGTCGAGCTCGCCGCGGCTCCCGGCCGTGATCGCCGTCGCGGCGATCGCCACCGCCAGAGCGGGCACGATCGTCGCCACGGTCGCGAGACTCGCGTCAGGCGTTCGGCGCAGCGCGAGGCGCAGAGCCACCGTCATCGCGCCGAACAGGGCGGCCGAGCAGCAGGCGAGGAGGACGGCGAGCAAGGGCTGACCGCGCAGATCAGGGAATGAGGCCGAGCCAGGCCGCTGCCTCGGGCACCTTGCGCTCGCGCATCTGGCTCATGTGCGCCCAGTGGCCGGTGACGGCGTCGAGCCTGCCGCGCCTGCGCAGCCGCTTCACCTCTTTGACGAAGTGCGCGGACTGATGCAGCTGGTCCTCCACGATCAGGTCGGCGAGGCTCCACCACAACTGCAGCGGCACGGCCGAGTCGGCGATCTGCCTGAGCCAGTGCGTCGGGCTGCGCAGGACGTAGCCGGCCGTGTTCGTGCTCGGCGTCCCGCCGACCTCGAAGCGTGCCACCGCCTGCAGGCCACGCGTGCGGAAGCTGAGCGCGAAGTCGTAGTAGCGCCGGTAGAAGTTCGTCACCCCGTCGATCGACACCGCGCCCGCCAGCAGCTTCGGGTGCTGGCCGAGCAGCAGCAGCGTCTCCTGCCCGCCCATGCTGCCCCCGGCGGCGTAGATCTTGCCGAAGTCGACCCGCAGCCAGGGCAGCGCACCCTCGGCGATCGACGGCATGCGCGCGAGATCGTCGATCTGTCTCGGGTAGCCCCAGGAGTGGTACGGCATGCGCCGGCCCATGCCGTCCGGGGAGATCAGGGCGAACTTGCCCCGGCCCGGAAGCCGGTCCCAGAGCGTCGCGTTGAAGCGCCCGCCGCTGCTTCGCCCGTGCGGCGAGATCACGAGCGGGAGCGGCGGCGTCGGCCGCCCCGGGCCGTACTCGGCGGGCAGGACGATCGTCGCCGCCCGTGGCATGCGGTTGTGCGCCAGGTAGCGGATCGGCCACTCCCGGATCGCGTCGCTCATCGTCCGCCCGCCCGCCCGTCGACCTCCATCTCGCCGGGCATTGTCCCACTGGGCGGGTCGGCGGCGATCCTCGCGGGGAGGGCTCCCGTTGCAGCGCCGCCCGGATCCGGCTGCTCGAGGACGTCGTTGAGGCGGGCGAGGAGAGCGAGGAGCCGGTCCTGGTCCCCGGCGTTCATCGTCTCCAGCCCGCGCTCGAGGGTGTCGAGGAGGCGGCGGCGGCGCTCGGCCAGCAGCCGCCTGGCAGGAGGGGTCGCGGAGACGAGCACTCCCCGGCCGTCGGAGGGGTCGGGCTCGCGCGTGGCGAGACCGAGGCGCTGGAGCGTGTCGACGGTTCGGCTGGCGGTGGCGTTCGTCGTAGCCATCCGCTCGGCCAGCGTCCCGAGCCGAAGCGGCGGCCGTGAGGCGAGGATCGCGACCGCCAGGCGCTGGGTCGCCGTCAGCGCGGGCTGGTCGGCGCCGTCCGCCTGGCCACGCTGCCGAAGCAGAACCACGTAGAGCCGCTCGATCTGCTCCGCGAGCGGTTGGGCCCGGACGCCGCTCAATCCGCCCCCTCGACCACGTGGACGAGGCGGACGCCGCGACCCCGCATCGCGACGAGGACGAACGCGGCGGACAGCAGTGCGGCGCCCGCACTCAGCCAGAACACCGTGACGAAGGCCGACTCGGCCGGAACCCGCGTCCCCGAGATCCGGTCCGCGGTCAGGATCGCGGCGCCGACCTGCCCGCCGACGACGCCTCCGACCGTGCGCATGACCGTGTTCATGCCGGTCGCGATCCCGGTCTCGACGGGACGGACGGCGTCCACGATCATCGTCGCCATCGCCGCGAAGGTGAACGGGAAGCCGCCGCCGAGGATCAGCATCCCGACGACCACGTGCCACGGGCGGTCGTGCCAGATCGCGAGCATCCCCGCTCCGAGCGCGCCGAGGGCCATGCCGAGCGCGAGCGGGGACTTCGGGCCCGAGCGCCGGCTCATCAGCCCCGCCGCCGGCCCCGTGACGAAGCCGGCGAGCGCCCCGGGCACGAGGTAGAGCCCCGCCTGCGTCGCGCTCGCGCCGAAGCCGTAGTCAACGAGGCGTGCGACCCCGTCCGGCAGTCCGCGCGGAGCCTCGACGAAGCTGGGGATCAGCACCCACGAGCCGAAGATCGCGAAGCCGGCGATCAGCGCCGTCAGGTTCGCAACCAGCACCGGCCGCAGCGTGAACATGCGCATGTCGACCATCGGCGCGTCGACCCTCAGTTCGACGCGCACCCACGCCGCGAGCAGCACGAGCGCGCCCAGGAAGAGCGCGCCGATCGGAGGCGAGGCCCAGCCCCAGCTCTCGCCCTCGGTGAGCGCGAGCAGGAGGCAGACGAGCCCTCCCGAGAGCAGCATGGCGCCGCGCCAGTCCGGCCTGGAGGGGGTCTTCACCGGCGACTCGGGCACGAGGCGGTGCACCAGCAGCGCCGCGACGGCGACGGCGGCCGCGCCGATCACGAAGATGAATCGCCACGAGAGGTGGTCGACGACGATTCCCGAGAGTGCGAGCCCGGCTCCGCCGCCGACGGCGAAGACGGAGGAGACGGTACCGACGGCCATCGCGACCTTCTCCTCGGGAAACTCGTCCTTGATGATCGAGAACGAGAGGGGGAAGACCGCGCCGCCCGCTCCCTGGACCGCCCGGCACCCGATCAGGACCCAGATGTTGGTCGCGAGGGCGGCCCCGACGCAGCCGGCGAAGAAGATCCCGAGGCTGATCACGAGCAGCCGCTTCTTGCCGTACTGGTCGCCGAGCTTGCCGAGGTTGGGCGTGGCCACGGACGCGGTCAGGAGGAACGCGGTCAGCAGCCACGTCACCCACGCCGTCGTCGTGTGGAGCTCCCGCTGCAGCGACGGCAGCGCCGGCACGACCATCGTCTGCTGGAGCGAGAAGGCGATTCCGGCGATCGTCAGGGCCGCCAGGGTGACGTTGTGGCGTCGGCGCGGCAAGGCGTCGGGCACCGGCTCACGCTAGCACTTACGTTACGTAACGAAAGATGAGCGGCTTGTGGCCGCATTCGGTGCCAGCTACCGCGGAGCAGACGGGGCGCCGGAGGGGCTCGTCGGCCTCCTCGGCCGCGACCCTGCTGCGTCTGGCGACGATCCACCGCGAGCGGACGAGCGCTCTTCGTCGACGAGACGGAGACGATCCTGGCCGCCGGATAGTCGCAACCGCCTGCGCGGCCGGCCCGGCCACTGCAGAATGGCGCCGGTGTCGAGGGCCCTGCTGGCCGTGGCCGCGATCGCCGTGGTACTTCTCGGCGGTGCAGCCCGCGGCGCCGGCGAGCCCGCCGGGCGCCTGACGCTCCGGGTCTGGCTCGAGGTGGGGTACGGGACCGGAGCGATCTCCAGTCCCAGCACGCTCTGCGAGGTCGCCCCGACTGGCGCCGGGCCCGTCCGCCGCATCTCCGACGAGGTGGGCTTCCTCGGCGACGCTGCGTGGGACCGGGTCGGCTCGTCGCTGGCCTTCGTCCGCTACGACGGCGCGCGCAGCCGCCACCTCCTCCAGGTCGCGGGCCTCGGGGGCTGGCGGCCGCGGACGGTCGCTCGCTCGACCGGGCAGCTCCGATCGCCCGCCTGGTCGCCCGAGGGCCGGAGCCTCGCGTTCGTCAGCCTCGCGAGCGGGCGCAGCGGCCTGTACGTGACCGGCGCGGACGGCTCCGGCCTCCGCATCCTCGTGCGCGGGGCCGTCGAGAGCCCGACCTGGTCCCCGGACGGGGCCGAGATCGCCTTCGGCCGCGGTGGCGCGATCTGGGCGGCGCGGGTGGGCGGCGGCGGCGGCGAGCGGCGGGTCACCGCCGACGGCGCCCTCCCCGCCTGGTCGCCGGACGGCGACCGCATCGCCTTCGTCGGCGGAGGGGTCGACCCCGGCGACCAGGAGCTCTACGTCGTGCGGCCGGACGGAGAGGGACGCGCGCAGGTCTCGAGCCTGGCGCCGCCGGCGGCGATCGGCCCGCGCCTCGTCTCCGCCGGCCGTCCGGCCTGGTCTCCCGACGGGGCGTTCCTCGCCGTCGTGCGGACGGTCACGGTTCCGCAGCCCAAGGGTTCGAACGTCACGCGCACGCTGGTGCTGGAGGAGGTCGACGGACCGGGTCAGCGCACGTCAGGCGCGATCGGCGCGCTCGCCGAGCCCGCCTGGCGGGCCGGCCCGTCGATCACCGCGGCCGAGGGCGCCGCCCGCCCGTGCACGATCCAGCCGGACCAGGGGGCGGAGAGGATCATCGGAACCGGCTACGACGACCTGATCCTCGGTTTCGCCGGGGACGATGCGATCCTCGGGCTGCGGGGTTCGGACTGGATCCACGCCGGGCACGGCGCCGACAGGGTCACGGGCGGCCCCGGCCGGGACGAGATCTGGACGGGCCGCGGGCGCGACACGGTCCTCGCGCGGGACGGCGCGAGGGACGTCGTCCACTGCGGCGAGGCCGCAAGCGACGCCGGGGCCGCCGACCGCTTCGACCAGCTGCTCGGATCCTGCCGCAGGGTCGTGCGCCGCTAACGGGCTGCCCGGCCCGGCCCGCCAGGACGCCGGCGCCCGGCAGCCCCCGTCACGGAGTCGTCCGCTCCCGCGTCGAGTCCGGCCACCCTGTTCCTCGAGCTGGAGTGCCCGCCGGAGCGAATCGCGTACCGCCGGCTCGTCGTCGACGACCAGGATCCTCATGCGCCCATCGTGCCGGTCTACCTGAGAGACGGCTAAGGGCCTATCCCGAAAGGGCGGTGGCAAGGGTCGCGTTCCGGGCTTTCTTGAAGGCGATCAGACCGCTGGCGAGTTGGAGCAGCGCGAGGTGGTTGCAGTCTTTCTTCGACCAGCGGATCAGGATCCCACGGTTGCGG
>JBHEMU010000119.1:0-9691 GCA_046262415.1 Gaiellaceae bacterium
CGGCCTGACGCTGCCGCAGGCGGTGCTGCTGCTGCAGCCCCTCCTGCGCTGTTGGGACGGCCGCTGCCGAACCTGCTCACAAGCCGTGAACCTCAACCAGCTCGTGCTCTTTCCGAGGAGGGAGTAACAAAGTCCTACTAGGAGCGTGGGTCTCTACCCGGATGCGCTCGTGCGGTCAGCTCAGACGGAGCACGGGCAAGCCCGCGCTCCTGAGGTCGGCGTCGCAAGCGACGCCTAGCCCCGGGAGCGGCCGAACCAGCGCCGGCGCCGGCCACCGCTCTCCGGGCGGGGCGACAGCGGCGCGTTGTCCAGGATCGCGCGGGGCACGAGCGTGGTCAGCCAGCTCGCGAGCTCCGCGTCGCCGATCGCGTCCGCGGCGGCCGACATGCCGATCGAGCGGAGCTCGGGATGATGCGCGTCGCTCGCGAGCAGGTGGGCGAGCTCGAGCTCCACGAGCCGGAGGCCGGTCTCTCGCGCGGCGCGCCCGAGCCGGCCGTCCAGGGACGCCGCGGTCACCTGGACGAGCGTCCCCGACTCCACCAGGGGCGCCAGGCGGCGGGGATCGGCCTGCACCTCTGCGTTTCGCTCGGGATGTGCGAAGACCGGAGTGACCCCGGCGAGCCGCAGGCGGAACAGGCGATCGGGCAGGTCGAGCGGCCAGCCGTAGTAGGGGCACTCGATGAGGAGATAGGCCGGGTTGCCGCCGAGCCCGAACCGTCGCACCTCGTCCGGCTCGAGGCGGCCGAGGTGGTCGATCGCGACCTCCGCCCCGCCGCGAACGTCGAGCGGCACGCCGGCCTGCTCGAGCGCGCTCCGCAGTTCGGAGACCGCCGCCTCCATCTCGCCGGGCGAGGTCGGGTAGTCGTCCCGCACGTGCGGCGTTGCCGCCAGCACCTCGATCCCGTCCGCGAACGCCGCGCGGGCCATCTCGATGCTCTCGTCGAGATTCCGGGCCCCGTCGTCGAGTCCGTGGAGGACGTGCGAGTGGAGGTCGATCACCGCGCGGGCAGGTCCGCGAAGCGTGCGAAGAGCTCCCGGGCGGTGGCGATGCCGAGCGGCAGGTACTCGGCCAGCAGCCGCTCGTTGGGGGAGTGGATGTTCGCGTCGGGCAGGCCGAAGCCGGTGACGACGGTCGGGATCCCCCGGTCGACGAGCGCCGCCACGATCGGCAGCGTCCCGCCCGAGCGGACGAGCAGCGGACGCACGCCGACCACGTGCTCGAAGGCGTCCTGCGCCAGCCGGATCGCCGGCGCGTCGGGAGGCACGAGGCCTGGCGGCGCCGACGACCAGCGCTCGACCTCCACGTCGGCCCCCTCGGGCGCAGCCTCGCGCAGCAGCCGCTCGACCTCCGGCGCGACCGCCTCCACCGTCTGCCCGGGAGCAAGCCGGATCGACAGGTTCGCCTCCGCGACGACGGGGAGCACCGTCTTCTGCAGGCGCGGCGAGCCGCCCTCCAGCCCGTGCACGTCCAAGGACGGCTCCGCGAACGTCCTCAGGTAGAACTCCTCTCCGGCTCGCGGGTCGGCCGGTCGCGCGCCCTGCGCGGCGAGCTCGTCGACTCCCGCCGGCAGCTCGGTCCAGCCGCGGAGCTCCTCGGCCGTGGGGGCAGCCAGACCGGCGCGGAGCGCCTCGGGCAGCCGTCCGTTCCTGGGCAGGACACCGGCGAGCGTCTGCATCAGGGCGTGCATGGCGTTCAGGGCGGCGCCGCCGTACATGCCGGAATGGAGGTCCCGCTCCCCGGTCTGGACGCGAACGTGGAAGTAGGTCAGCCCGCGCGTGGCGACGTTGATCGCGGGAAGGCCCCGTCGGATCATGCCGCTGTCGAAGATCACGCAGGCGTCGGCCCGGCGCTCGTCGCCGGCGAGGAAGTCGACGATCGAGTGCCCGCCGATCTCCTCCTCCCCGTCGCAGCAGAACCGGACGTTGACCGGAAGCGCCTGCTCGGATGCGAGCTGCTCGGCCGCCTTCAGCAGCATGTAGAGCTGGCCCTTGTCGTCGACGATCCCGCGCGCGTACAGGTGCTCGCCACGCTCGGTGAGGACGAACGGCGGCGAGTCCCAGAGCTCGAGCGGAGCCGGCGGCTGGACGTCGAAGTGGCCGTAGCACATGACCGTCGGCGCGTCGGCGGCCCTCGAGGCCCGCACCTCGCCGACGACGAGCGGCCGTCCCTGCCAGTCGACCAGCTCGGCCTCCCCGCCCGCCCCCTCGACGAAGCTCCGCACCCACTCCGCAGCAGCCCAGACGTCGTCTCCGTGGGTCGCGTCGGCGCTGACGCTCGGGATCGCGAGCAGCTCCGCGAGCTCGGAACGGAAGCCGTCGTCCACGGCGGCTGAGTCTAGACGCGTTCGCGGCCCTGAACTCGCCGGGGCGCTAGGCGACTTCGCGGAGCCGCTGGGCGTCCGCGAGGGCCCGCAGCTTCTTCAGCGCCTGGCTTTCGATCTGCCGGATCCGCTCGCGCGTGACCTCGAAGGCGCGGCCGACCTCGTCCAGCGTGCGCGGGGGCTCGCCGCCCAGGCCGTAGCGCAGCTCCAGCACGCGCCGCTCGCGCTGCGTGAGCGAGCCCAGGATCTTCGCCAGCGTCTCCTTGCGGAAGACGACCTCGGCCGCCTCCTCGGGCCGTGGCGCCGTCTCGTCGGTGATGAAGTGGCCGAACTCGGACTCCTCCTCGTCGCCGACGGGCTTCTCGAGGGACACGGGCGTCTGAGCCGTGCGGCGGATCTGCTCGACCTCCTCGGTCGTGAACTCGGTCTCGAGCGCGATCTCGGCCAGCGTCGGTTCGCGCGCGTACTCGCTGCGCAGCTTGCGCTCGGCGCGCGTGATCCGGTTGAGCTTCTCGACCACGTGGACGGGCATGCGGATCGTCCGGCCCTTGTCGGCCAGGGCGCGGGCGACTGCCTGACGGATCCACCAGGTCGCGTAGGTGGAGAACTTGAAGCCCTTCCGGTAGTCGAACTTCTCGGCCGCCCTCACGAGGCCAATCGTGCCCTCCTGGATCAGGTCGAGGAAGGGCAACCCCTGGTTGCGATAGCGCTTCGCGATCGAGACGACGAGACGGAGGTTCGCCTCGATCATCGCCCGCTTCGCCCGTTCGTCGCCGCGCTCGATCCGCTTCGCGAGCTCGACCTCCTGGGCGGCGGTCAGCAGGTCGACCTTGCCGACGTCCTTGAGGAAGAGCTGGAGCGAGTCGGTGGAGATCTCACGCTCGAACGACTCGTCCAGGGGCGCCTCGACCGCCACGACCTCGATCTGGTGCTCTTCGAGCGTCCGGTAGAAGTCGTCGATCTGAGCCGCGTCCAGCTCCAGCTCGTCCAGCGCGGCGGTGATCTCGTCGGCGCGCAGCGAGCCGGTCTCCTGACCCGTCTCGAGCAGCACTCGCGCCTCGTCGAGCTCGAGCACGTCGCCGCCTGTCCTCCGTGCCGCCGCTCCGTGGTCTGCGCTCACCCTGCGTTCCCCCTCGCGCTCGTGGATCGGCACTGTCGCACACGGCCCGGATGAGCGCCATGGGCCGAACGGCTCATCTTTGCTTCGGGAGGTCCTACCCTGTTCCTGTTCGCGCCGGCAAGCGCGCCAGGAAGGTTCGCGCCGCGGCGCCGACCGGTCCGTCGGGATCCTGAGCGCTCGCCGACCGGAGCTGGCGGCGCGCCTCGTCCACGCGTGCGAGCCACAGCAGCAGCAGCCCGAGGTGGAACCTGACCGTCGCGGCGCGCGGGAACCGCCGAGTGAGCGGGCCCAGTCGCGAGAACGCCCGCGCCGGCGCATCCTTCGTGAAGCGCCCGACCGCGGCTGCCGTCAGAGCCTCGGCGTCCGCGGGTGCGAGGAGGACGGCTGCCTCGAACTGGCGGCGAGCCGAGAGCGGGCGTCCCAGTCGCTGGAGCGCGACGCCGTAGAGGATCCTGGCCCGTGCGTCCGGGCGGCGGGCCCGTGCCTCGAGGACGGCCAGCTGGCGCGGCGGGGGGAGCCGTGCCAGGCCGGCGGGGGGACGGAAGCTCGGCACGAAGATCGGCAAACCCGGCGCGAAGTCGGGGTGCAGGAGGTCGTTCGCCCGCACGGCGGAGGCCGAGTCCGGCTGCACGCGCGCCGCCGCCTGCCACTCCGTCTGCGCCGCGGCGTCCCGCCGCAGCCAGAAGAGCACGAATCCGTGGTGAAGCCGCGCGAGCGCGCTTCCGGGGCGCTCGCGCGCGATCGCCTCCACGGCGTCGAGCGTGCCGGTCGGCCACCTCGCGAACGCGAGTCCGATCCGCGCCTCTGCCGAGGAGTGGCGGCCGAAGAGAGCCTCCGCCTCTCGCCGGCGCCCCCGCTCGTACAGGTCCTGCGCGCGCCGCAACGCCCGGGCCTCGGGGTCGACCCGGACGCCGAGGTCGAGCGCCAGCGGCGGCGCACCCGCTCGCGGCTTCGCGGCGCTCCCCGGCTCGGGCCGGTCGGCCGTCAGAGCGGTGGCGCCCACCGTCACGCCGGCGGCGCTCGCCGCGAGCAAGCCGACGATCACGTACACCCGGCGGCTCCTGCTCACTCCACCACGGTAGTCGGAGAATGGCCCCCCGGCAGGCGGCGCTGACCCGGCTACCCTGTCCAGGTGTCCAGCTACCGGGACCTGCTCCGGCAGACCAAGGCCGAGATCGACGAGATCCCGGCCTCCCGCGCGCGGGAGCTGCTGGGTGCGCCCGAGCCGCCGATCCTGGTCGACGTGCGCGAGCGTGACGAATGGGACGAGGGACACATCCCCGGCGCGGCTCACATTCCCCGGGGATTCCTGGAGTCGCGAATCGAGCAGGCTGCGCCAGACCGGAGCCACCCGATCGTCCTGTACTGCGCTTCGGGCAGCCGGTCGGCGTTCGCCGCGAAGACGCTGGAGGACCTGGGTTACGAGGACGTGGTCTCGCTCGCCGGCGGCTTCGCGGACTGGAAGCGCAACGGGCTGCCGGCAGAGATCTCACGCTCGCTTCCGTCGGGACAGCGCGCGCGCTACAGCCGGCATCTGCTGATCCCCGAGGTCGGCGAGGCAGGGCAGCTCAGGCTGCTCGACTCACGCATGCTGCTGATCGGGGCCGGCGGGCTCGGGTCGCCGGCGGCGCTCTACCTGGCGGCGGCGGGCGTCGGCAAGCTCGGCATCGTCGACGCCGACACGGTCGACGAGACGAACCTCCAGCGGCAGATCCTGCACGCCACCGACCGGCTCGGCGAGGCGAAGACCGAATCGGCGAAACGGACGCTCCTCGGCCTGAACCCGGACGTGGAGGTCGAGACGTACCGCGAGCGTCTGACCTCGGACAACGTCGAACGCATCCTCTCCGGCGGGTGGGACGTGATCGTCGACGGCGCGGACAACTTCCCGACGCGCTACCTCGTCAACGACGCCTCCGTCTGGCACGGGATCCCGGTCGTCCACGGCTCGATCTTCCGCTTCGAGGGCCAGGTGACAGTGTTCAGCCCGGGCGAGGGACCGTGCTACCGCTGCCTCTTCCCCCAGCCCCCGCCGCCAGAGCTCGCGCCGAGCTGCGCCGAGGGCGGCGTCCTGGGCGTCCTGCCCGGAATCATCGGCTCGCTCCAGGCGAACGAGGCGCTCAAGCTCGCGCTCGGAATCGGACGGCCGCTGGTGGGACGCCTGGTTCTCTTCGACGCGCTCACGGCGTCGTTCACGGAGGTCTCGCTGCGGCGCGACCCGGAGTGCCCCGTCTGCGGCGAGGCGCCGGCGATCACCGAGTACGTGGACTACGTCGAGTTCTGCGCGGGCCAGCCGGTGTCCTCATGAGGCCGGCATGTCACCCGCTCCACCCGATCCTCCTGGCAGCCCCGTAGTTGGCGTCGCCGCGGAACGTCCGGCTCCAGATGCCGGTGCCGCAGGCCTCGCATCTCGCCTCGGCGATCAGGTCGGTGTTGTAGGCGGTGCGCGCCTGGTAGACCATGCCGATGTGGGACGACGAGGCGAACGCGTCGGCGGTGATCGCGTTCGACTTCGCGATCGTGACGTTCGGAGCGCCCGATCCGCTCTTGAACGCGGCGGCGGTGTAAGGGCCATGGACGTTCCGTAGCGGATACTGGTACGTCCAGCCGGCGTCGGACGTGTTCTGCCGCTCCGCCCACGCCTTGAAGGTGAAGCCCGAGCAGTCACCACCCTCACCCCTGGTGTTCACGTCCTGCGTGGGGTCGTTGGGCGCGTCGTCGCGGTTGTTCTGGTTCCAGCAGCCGCCTCCCCACTGGTAACCCTCGTACCTGGCGACCTCGGCGTAGGCCCGCGACTGGCTCCTGCTGACGCCTCCGCTCAAGTTGTTGTAGTCGTTGTGGCAGCTCCCCTGAAAATTCGTGTGATAGCCGCGGGCCCCCGGCGCGCCGAGGGCGAGGAACAGGGTCAGGCCGGCGACGACCCCCGGCAGGAGTCCGGCGGGCCTCACGCGCGTCGTCATCTTCTCCCTCCGATCTGGAACGTCACGATCTCCGCTCCGGCGGGCGAGGAGCGCAGCTGGTAGAGCACCCGGCCCTCGAGACGGAACCGGCTGAGCGCGGCCGCCTCCGCCCACTCTCCGGGATCGACGTCGAAGGCCCGCTCGAGACCGGCCGGCGTCAGCTGGAGCACGCGGAACTCGGCCTGCTGCTCGCTCCAGACCCTGACGACGGCGACCAGCCCGCCGCGGTCCGGCTCCGCCAGCTGCACTTCCCCGAGGCTCGTGGTGCTCCTCAACCGCCAGGACCGCAGCACGTCGGGCCCGCGAACGACCGCGATCCGGATCTCCGCGGGCGCGGCGCGGACGACGAGCTCGCTGCCGTCCGGAAGCAGACGGCCGTTGCGGGCCAGAGCGAGCTGGCGAAGCGGCGGCAGCGGCACCGCCGCGCCGGTCGGCAGCCACATCTCGGAGGGGTACGAGTGGACGAGGGGTCCGCCCGGCCCGACCCGCAGCATGTCCGCGCTCGGCTCGGCGAGCGTCGCGACGCCGATCGGCTTTCCACTCGAACCGAAGGAGCGGATCGCCGGCGACGCGGTACCGGCCCCGCCCTGGTCGAGGACGTGGATCGCCCTCCCGTCTGCGGCCACGTCGCCTTCGCCACCCGCAAAGGGGATCGGTGCGTAGATCGGCGTGACCACGCCCGGCGGCTGGATCGCAAGGCGGTGGTTGACCTGGTCGAGGACGACGAACGTTCGCTCGCCGACGACGTCGAACGCCGACGGACCGATGCGCGCCTGCTCGCTGCCGGCGTCGAGACCGAGCCGGCCGGCCCCGCGACCCCACGACGCGCTCAGGACCTTTCCGTCCGGCTCTCGCAGCGTGCCGAAGACATGCGTGCCGAGGTCGACATCCGTCCAGCGCCCGACGACCCAGACCCGATGAGCCGCCACGGGTGCGCCCGCGGGCAGGGTCTGCGACTCGCCCGAGCCGTCCTCGACGAGCGCGTAGTAGTCGAAGCCGGCACCCCACGTGAACGAGGCCGGCAGGGTCGCCGAGAGCGTCTCCGCGCCTCCCGGAGCGAGGGGGATCCGGGTGAACGGCTCACCCGCCGTCGGCCTCACGAAGACCGAGCCGCGCGGGCGGCAAGGAGCCGGAAATCCCCTCGCCGGCCCGGGAGCGACGCAAACGACCTCGTACTCGAGCCGCACACGCTCCCCCACGTCCACGAGCAGGGGCGGTCTGTGCAGGACGTCCCGCAGCCTCCGCCCCTCGGGCCGCGGATCGGCCGACGCGCCCGGGGGAACGCCGGAGCCAGAGACCGAGGCTCCGACGACGTTGACAGTGAGCACGGTCAGGCCGACGGCGCCGCCGACGAGGAAGCCCACGAGCTGCCAGCGCCAGGCTCGGGGCCGGGAAGGACTGGCTACGGTTGCGCCGCGACCTGATGCGCGCCTACGGATTTCCCTGGTTCCCATTTCGCTCGACGGTATCGCCGACGGGCGAACGTGTCCGTGCGGGATCTGTGCCGTGATCGTGCCGGCCGCAGTCAGGCGTGCGATCTCCGAGCACGCGCGTCAGGAGGCGCCCAACGAGGCATGCGGGGTCGTCGTCCTACGCCAGGGTCACGCCGTCCGGTACGTGCCGGGGCGGAACCTGGAGGCCTCGCCGTACCGCTACCGCCTGGAGGTCGATCCCGAGGTCTGGTTCCTCGAGGACGAAGGATACGAGCTGGCCGTCTGCCACTCGCATCCGCCCGAGGCTCCGTCGCGGGCCCGGCCCTCCCGCACCGACATCGAGAGCATCGGTCTGTGGGAGGGCCGGCCCTACCTGATCCTGTCGCTCGCCGACGGCGAGCTAGCGGCCTTCAGGATCGCCGAAGGCCGCGCCGAGCCCCTCGAGCTCAGGTGACCGTGAAGGTTCCCCGCATCGAGTCCGGATGCGGCTTGCAGTAGAAGGTCCACTTGCCCTTGCCGAGCGTCAGGGTGACGTTCTTCCCCTTGCCCTTGAACCCGACCCCAGTCAGCGTCTTCTCGAACTTGCCCTTCTCGAGCTTGAAGTTGTGGATCGGGGACCTGTCCGTGACCGCGAACGTGTACTTCCCGGCCTTCAGCCTGGTGACCTTCTTCCCGGTCGAGTCCTTGAGCGAGATCGTGAAGCCCGGGCCGACCGTACCGTTGAGCCTTGGCGCCGACATGGCGCCGATCTGACTCGTCACGACGAGCGCCGAGGCGGCGATCGCAGCGACGAGGAGAACGCGTCGGGTCATGTCCCTCCTTTTCGTGGTCTGGGCCCTTCCGAATACGAGAGCCCGCGCGTATCGGTTTGCCCTACGTGACCTTGAACGTCCCCTTCATCGACGGCACCTTCCGGTGCGGCGTGCAGACGAACGTGTACGCCCCCCGCCTGAACGTGACCGTCTTCGTCGTCTTGCCGACGAACTTGATGCCCGTGATCGTCCTGCCCTTCTTTCCGAGCCCCGGACCCTCGAGCACGTAGTCGTGAATCGCCGACTTGTCGGTGACGGCGAGCGTGTAGGTGCCGGCCTTGAGACTCGCGACCTTCTTGCCCTTCGCGCTCTTCAGGTGGATCGTGAAGCCCGGGCCGACCGTGCCGGTGAGCCTCGGGTGCGTCATCGCCGCCGAGCCCACGGCGAGTCCGAGCGCCACGACCACGGCCGCGGCGAGGCTGATACGTGTCATGTGCCTCCTTCTGGTGAAACGACCCCTCTGGGCCGCATCCTAGCCGCCGCGAGACTTGGCTGGACTCACTCCTCCGCGACGGGGTCCTCACCGGACCTGCCCTTCGGCAGGAACTCGACCTCGAGCCGCTCGATGCGGGTCCCCTCCGTCTCCACGACGCGGAAGCGCAGACCGTCCTGGCTCACCTCGTCGCCTTCCTCCGGGGCCCGGCCAAGCAGGCCGAAGACGAGGCCCGCCATCGTGTGGAAGTCCTCCTGCGGCAGGTCGGTGTGGAACTGCTCGTTGAAGTCGTCGATCGGGAAGGTGCCGTCGATCCGCAGCGTCGTCTCGCTCACGCGCTCGATCGACTCGTCGGGGAGGTCGAACTCGTCCTCGATCTCGCCGATGATCTCCTCGATCACGTCCTCGAGCGTGGCGATGCCCTGCATGGCGCCGTACTCGTCGACGACGATCGCCATGTGCTGCTTCGTGCGCCGGAAGTCGGCGAGGAGCGCCGCCAGGTCCTTCGTCTCGGGCACGAAGTACGCCGGCCGCAGCAGCTCCTCGACGCGCACCTGCGCGATCCCGCGGTCGTTCATCGCCGAGAAGAGGTCGCGCACGTGCAGGATGCCG
>JBHEMU010000120.1:0-2706 GCA_046262415.1 Gaiellaceae bacterium
GATCTCGTGCTTCATCGCGACGAAAGCGCCCCGCAGGTTCATGGCGAAGGCGGACTCGAATGCGTCGAGGGACACGTCGGCCAGCGGCATCGGCCGATGCCCGCCACCGGCGGCGTTGTTGCACGCAAGGTCGAGCCGCCCGAAACGCGCGACGGTCTGATCGATGAGCCGCGCGACGGCGTCGGCGTCGCTGACGTCGGTCGGGACCACAAGCGCGCTACCGCCCGCCTCGGTCAGTTCGCCGGCCAAGCGGTCGAGCGCGGCTTCGTCCCTCGAGGCCACCGCGACGGCCGCGCCGGCTCTCGAGAAGGCTCGTGCGACAGCGGCGCCGATACCCCGACTGGCCCCGATGACGATCGCCACCTTGCCCGTGAGCGGGCGCTGATCGAAGGTGCCGGGCGTCTGTGCCTGCGTTGCGTTCATGATGTCTCCTCCCAGTCGTTGGGTTACGTGTCATGCCGCCGGCCGGTACGCGTGCACCGCCGCGACTATCCCGGCGGGGAGCGCGATGATCAGTCCGAGCATCTGGACCCATGTACCGGCGAACTCACCGAGTTGCGCGGGGTCGGCCATGCGGTCGAGCAGCCCGCCCGCCAGGAAGCCGCCGACGAAGATGAACAGCGGTACTGCGATCGCCGGGATCGTCGTCCACCGCCAGCCGCCGAAGGCCACCAGGCCTGCGGCGAGCAGCAGCAGGATCGTCCCGATCGGGACGGGCACCGGGAAGTCGATCGTGAAGAACAGAATCGCGATCCCGACTGCGGCGGCGAGCATGCCGACCAGGTTTAGCCTGGCAGCTGTGGAATCGGGAATTGCGTGTCTCATGGGTCGCCTCCTCGGTAGGTGTCTGTGAGGGCATCCAGACCATCGCGTCCCCCGGCCGGTGCGCCTTCGGCCGCGCTGACGATTCGGGGTGGCCCCGCAGACGAGCTGCGCGGCTCACCATCCTTCGCGAGGAGGAGGCACCGTCATCCGGACGGCCGAGGACGGCCGGTCGGCGGCCGGGTACCGTCGAGCCCGTGAAGAGACTGCAACGACGCTTCGGGCTCAGCTCCTATGCAGCCGATCCATCGATCGCGCTCGTGCTCACGCTCGCTCTGCAGCTCGAGCTCGCGCTCAAGCCCGATGTGGATGGCCCGGCGCTTCTCAACGCTCTCGCCGGGCTCGCTCTCACGCTCCCGCTCGCCTGGCGCCGGCGCGCGCCGCTGGCCGTCGTGCTCGCCTATGCCGCAACGTGCCTGATCACGGCGGTCCTGGGCGGTGGCCTGTTCAGCGGTGCGGTGCCGCTGTTCACGGCGCTGGTCGCCGGGATCCTCGGCTTCTACTCGCTCGGGGCGTACGCCGGCAGCCGGCGAACGGCTGCGCTCGGAGCCGTCACGGGGATCGTTGGGCTCTGGGCGGGGGTGATCGTTGCCGGCGACATCGACGCCCAGAGCTTCGGCTTTTCGGCCGGGCTGGTGGTGGCCGCTCCGTGGCTCGCCGGACGCGCACACCGCTCGCGCCACCTCCGTGAGGCCGCCCTGCGCGAGCTCACGACCCAGATGGCGCGCGATCAGGAGCAGCGCGAGCGCATCGCGGTCGACGACGAGCGCGCGCGGATCGCGCGCGAGCTGCACGATGTCGTTGCCCACTGCGTGGGCGTCATGGTCGTGCAGGCCCAGGGTGCGCGGCGCGTGCTCGACCGCCAGCCCGAACGCGCGCGCGAGGCACTCGGCTCGATCGAGGACACGGGACGGAATGCACTCGCCGAGATGCGCCGCTCGCTCGGCGTCCTACGGCGTGAGGGATCGGGCGCGGCGCTCGAGCCGCAGCCCGGGATCGGCGATCTCGGCGGCCTCGTCGACCACGCTCGCGGCGCCGGACTCGAAGTCGAGGTCGGGATCGAGGGCGAGCCGAGGTCGCTCCCGCCCGGCGTCGACCTGTCCGCGTACCGCATCGTCCAGGAGGCGCTCACGAACACGATCAAGCACGCCGGTGCCACGCGTGCGCGCGTCATGGTCCGCTACGGCGAGCGGGAGCTCGAGCTCGAGGTCGGCGACGACGGGGCCGGGCGACGGGCCAACGGGTCGCAACCCGGTGCCGGGCGCGGCCTTGTCGGGATGCGCGAGCGCGTCGCCGTCTACGGCGGCGAGCTTTCCGCGCGGGCGGGGCGCGACGCCGGTTACACCGTGCGTGCGCGCATCCCGATCGAGACGTGAGCATCCGCGTCCTGCTCGCCGACGACCAGGCGCTCGTGCGCGCCGGCTTTCGCATGGTGCTCGACGCCGAGCCCGGCATCGAGGTGGTGGGCGAGGCTGCCAACGGGCGCCAGGCCGTCCACAGCGCCGGTCGACTCGGGCCTGACGTGGTCCTTATGGACATCCGGATGCCCGAGCTCGACGGCATCGCCGCGACGCGCGAGATCGCCGGCGGCTCGCGCGAGCACACCCCGCGCGTGCTGGTCCTGACGACCTTCGACCTCGACGAGTACGTCTACGACTCGCTTCAGGCGGGCGCGAGTGGATTCCTGCTCAAGGACGCCCCGCCCGAGCAGCTGATTGAAGGCATTCGCGTGGTCGCGGGGGGCGACGCGCTGCTCGCGCCGTCGGTGACGAGCCGGCTCATCGCGGAGCTCGCACGCAATCGGCCCGCGCGGCGCGAGCCTCCGCACGGCCTCGACGAGCTCACCTCGCGGGAGCACGAGGTCCTGAAGCTCGTCGCGCGGGG
>JBHEMU010000121.1:0-2892 GCA_046262415.1 Gaiellaceae bacterium
GTGTCGATCTCGGCCCCGCTGGCGCCGCGGTGCTCGAGCCGGTCGAGCACGTCGAGCGCCTTGATCACCGTGGCGTGCGAGGGCCGGTTCGAAAGGTCGGCAACGGCGCCGATTCCGCACGCGTCGTGCTCGAACTGAGGGTCGTAGAGGCCGGCGGCCCCGGGTCGCTTCGGAGCAGTCATGGTTGGCGAGGTAGGTAGGCGCCGGCCTCCGGGCGCGGGACCGGCTTTCCAATACTATCGGCGCCGAGACCGACGCACCATTCGACTATCGCGTCCACGCCCGACCGGGGCGTGCCGACGGTCTGGCGACCGTTCGAGGTCGCGCCGGAATCTCTCGGTCGGTCACCGTCCGGGGGCCCTCCCGGGACCGGTCGCTGCGACGCGATTCGCTCCGATCGGAGCGGTGGATCGACTTCCCGAGAAAGGTCTCGACATCCCCGAGGATATGAGTATCATCGGCGGAGCGAGAGGAGCAGGCCCCGAGCGCAGGACGATTGAGCGTGACACCTCGCCGCGACGTCGAAGAGGAGATCTACGCCCAGCTCTACGGCGAGCCATCGGAGCCGGCGGATCCAGCGTCGACGCGCGTGATCGATGGGGACCACCGCACCCGCCCCGTCCGCGAGGAGCCCGAGCCGGAGCCGCCACGCCCTCGCGCACTGGAAGCGCTCGGCCTGGCCGTGGCGGCGGGCGCTCGGAGCGTGAAGGAGGCGCTCGGCTCGGCCCGGGCGCAGGACCTGCGGGATGCCGTCCGCTCGACTCGGGCGCACGGGCTGCGTGACGCGGTCCGCTCGGCCCGTGCGCAGAGCCTCCGTGATGCCGTCCGGTCGGATTGGGCGCGAGCGGCGGACGGGCTGGGCGGTCGCGAGCGCCGGCTGGTGCTTGGGACGCTGGCCGTGGCTCTGATCGGCCTCGTGCTGGCCGCCGGGCTCAGCGCGGGCTCCGGGGATGAGCGACAGCGCGTAGCCGGCCCACCAACAGGGGCGGCCAACCAGCTGGCCGCAGAGTCGGCGGCGCGTGAGGCGCGCGAGGCTCGAGAAGCCCGCGAGGCCCGTCGCCGGAGGGCTCAGCGCAGGCGCGCCGCCGCTGAGAGGCGACGGGAGGAGCGCGCCGTCGCGAGCTCGTACCAGGCGCCCGTCGACGATTCGCCCCCGTCCACCCACACTCACGCGACCGACGGTGGCTGCTCTGAGGACGGCGGATGCGTCCCGCAGAGCTCGCCCGCGCCCCAGCCGACCCGTGACGACGATGACGCCGAGCAGCAGTCCCACCGGAAGCCCGTCGAAAGGCGGAGGGTCCGCATGAGCTTCCGCTACGGACGCTCAAGGGGAGGAGACCGCTACGTTCGCGACGTCGACGTCGACGTCGACGTTCCCAAGGTCGACTGAGCCCGCCAGCCGCGCTCCCGTGAGCGGCCGTGAGGCGCCCGCGACCGAGATTAGGGAGGGCCCGCGGACGGGCCCTCCCCTTAGCTCGCCATAAGCCGGATCCTGTCGTGAGCAGCCATCCATCTGCCGCGCGCCGGGCGCGCAGCGGGCCGCTGAGCGGCCCTGCGGCCTACCTGGGGCTCGGCGGGCAGCGTCTTAGCCCCTGCTTGGCCTTGCACCGGGTGGGGTTTGCCTGGCCGGCGCGTCACCGCGTCGCCGGTGCGCTCTTACCGCACCTTTTCACCCTTGCCGGCGGCGGTCGCCTGACGGGCGCGCGCGTCCGTCAGACCGGTCGCAGCGCCTGAACGCGCCGCCGACCCCGCCGCTTGGGCGGTTTATTTCTGTGGCACTTTCCCGCGGGTTTCCCCGGGTCGGCGTTACCGACCACCCTGCCCTGCGGTGTCCGGACTTTCCTCGAGGGCCGGTTTTCTCCCCGACCTCCCGCGGCTGCTTGGCAAGCAATCGAATGTTAGGGCGCCGAGGGAGAAGTGTCCAGGTTTCACGCTCTCTACACGAGGGGGCGGCCGTAGCGGGCGCGGCGCTCCTCTCCGCGCGCGCAGCGCGTGCGGCTCCGCGGCGAGACGATACGGCGCGCGGAGTGGGGACCTGGGCTTTCGTAGCACCCGGCTCGGGCGCGTACCTCAGACGTGTCGACTCCTGTCAGCCGGCTCTCCCCGCTCCGCTCGGAAACACGGTATCCCCGTCGATGACCCGAACGACGCGTGCGGTCCGCGCGGCCAAGACCGCACCCGATTACAGGCTCGTCAGCCCGCCGCGACCGCCCCAGCAGACGGAGACATACGCGGTCACGACAAGCTGGCGCCACAGGTCGCGCAGGCCGCTGATTCCCCGGACGCCTCCATCCGCCTCATGCACACCGGGCAGTCCGCGGCTCCGGCGGCGAGCAGGCCCTCCCAGATCCGCTCGAGGTGGCCCTCGAGCGTCAGCCTGTCGCCGCCGGAGCGCGGACCGCGCTCGCCGCGCTTGCTCGCCGGCCGGGGAGCCGCGGGCTCGACGCCCCGCTCGGGCTCCGGCCCCGGCTCGGCGCGGCGAAGATCGTCGAAGAGGGGACGCTGGCCGGGATCGTGCCTGGCCGGCCGGCGGGTGCCCTCGAGCAGCGCGGAGCTCACGACACCCTCCGACAGACGCCGACCACTCGGCCGAGGACATGGACCTCGCGGGCTCGAATCGGCTCCATGGCGGCGTTCTCGGGCTGCAGGCGAACGTGGTCGCGCTCGCGGTAGAAGCGCTTTACCGTCGCCTCGTCCTCGAGGAGGGCAACGACGATGTCGCCGTCGTCGGCGGTCTCCTGCCCCCGCACGACGACGAAGTCGCCCTCGAGGATGCCGGCGTCGCGCATCGAGTCGCCGGCCACGCGCAGGACGAACTCGCCCTGCCCTCCCCCGGCGAGCTCCGGGACCTCGACGTAGTCCTCGACGTTCTCCTCGGCGAGGATCGGCCGT
>JBHEMU010000122.1:0-31852 GCA_046262415.1 Gaiellaceae bacterium
GAACCTCGCTCAAGGCGCGACGATCGGCGAGCCGGGCAGCCCACGGGAGGGCTGCTTGCCCCCGAGCCACGTGTTGACCGTGGCGCCGACGTCCGCGAACTCGCCCTCATACGTGCGGCCGGCCGCGTTCTTGCCCTCCACGTAGGCGAGCAGGAGCGCGTACTCGCGGGAGTGGTCGGTCGAGGGGGTCGTCGGGTCGCAGCCGTGGTCGGACGTGAGGATGAGGACGTCCCCGGGCCGGAGCGCGTCGAGCAGCTCCGGCAGGCGGTAGTCGATGTCCTGCAGGCAGCGGTGGAAGTTGACGGGGTCGTTGCGGTGCCCCCACAGCATGTCCGTCTCGACGAGGTTGGTGAAGATGAATCCCTCGTCCAGCTCACGGAGGAGCTCCTCGGTCTTCGTGATCCCCTCGACGTTCGACCTCGTGGGATGGGACTCGTCGACGTCGCATCCGGCGAAGATGTCGTGGATCTTCCCGACGCCGTGCACCGTGGCCCCCGCGTCCCGTACCAGCGAGAGGTAGTTGGGCCGCCGGGGCTCGAGCGAGAAATCGTGCCGGTTCGGGGTGCGCTCGTAGTTGCCGGGCTCGCCGGTGAAGGGGCGGGCGATCACGCGGCCAACCGCGTGCTTGCCGGCGAGGATCTCGCGCGCCGTCCGGCACGCGTCGTAGAGCTCCTCGAGCGGGATCGTCTCCTCGTGCGCGGCGATCTGGAACACCGAGTCCGCCGAGGTGTAGACGATCCACTTGCCCGTCTCCTGATGCTCCTCCCCCAGCTCCTGGATGATCTCCGTGCCCGAGGCGACGCGATTGCCGAGCACGCCTCGCGCGGTGCGGTGCATGAACGGATCGATCACGTCGTGCGGGAAGCCGTGCGGATAGGTCGGGAGTGCATGCGGCGTCACGACCCCCATCAGCTCCCAGTGGCCGGTGGTCGTGTCCTTGCCCTTCGAGCGCTCGAACAGGCGCCCCGCGACCGCCGGCGCGCCGGGCTGCGGCCGGCAGCCCTCGAGGGGCTCCACGTTGCCGAGGCCGAGCGCCTCGAGGTTGGGCAGGTCGAGTCCTCCGACGGCGCGAGCGACGTTGCCGAGGGTGTCCGACCCCTCGTCGCCGTACTCGGCGGCGTCCGGCAAGGCCCCGGCGCCGACGGCGTCGAGCACGATCACGCACGCCCGCGGCATAGCGGTATCCTAGTTCCGGTGGGGACGATCCTCGGCCTGTTCGGCGTCGTCGGGTACATGCTCGCCGTGATCGCGATCGCGGCCGGCGTCACCTGGGCCGTGGTGAAGCTGACGCCCGCGCGCGGCCCGGCGCCGAGCGAGTAGCGCCCTCAGACCGGCGCCAGCGGCAGGACGGCCGACAGCGGCATGTAGTCCAGGCCGTGGGCCTCCGCCACAGCCTCGTAGGTGATCCTGCCGTCGACCACGTTCACGCCCCGAGCGAGGGCGGGGTCGCGCGCAACGGCGGCGGCCAGACCCCGGTCGGCGATCGCCTCGACGTACGGCAGCGTCACGTTCGTCAACGCCTTCGTCGACGTGATCGGCACCGCGCCGGGCATGTTGGCCACGCAGTAGTGCGTGACGCCGTCGACGACGTAGGTCGGCTCGCTGTGCGTCGTCGGCCGCGAGGTCTCGGCACACCCGCCCTGGTCGATCGCCACGTCGGCGAGGACGGAGCCCTGCTTCATGCCGCGGATCATGCCCCTCGTGACGAGCCTCGGCGCCAGCGCACCCGGGATCAGGACGGCGCCGATGACGACGTCCGCCTCGGCGACCGACTCCTCGATCTGCAGGGTCGACGACATGATCAGGCTCACGCGGCCGAAGAAGACCTCGTCGAGGTAGCGCATCCGGTCGACCGACCGCTCGAGAATGGTCACGTCCGCGCCGAGGCCGAGGGCGATCAGCGCTGCGTTGTAGCCGACCATCCCGCCGCCGATGACGACGACCTGACCGTTGGCGACGCCCGGCACGCCTCCCAGGAGGAGCCCCCGACCGCCCGCCGGCTTCTCGAGGAAGGTCGCTCCCGCCTGGGCCGCGAGCCTGCCGGCGATCTCGCTCATCGGAGCGAGCAGCGGCAGGGCCCGGTTCGCGGTCTCGACCGTCTCGTAGGCGACGGCGGTGATGCCGCTCTCGACGAGAGCGCGCGTGAGCGGCTCGTCGGCCGCGATGTGCAGGTAGGTGAAGAGTACGAGCCCCTCACGCAGGCGTGGATACTCCGCCTCGATCGGCTCCTTGACCTTGAGCAGCAGGTCGGCGTCCCGCCAGACCTCCTCGGCCGACACGATCTGCGCGCCGACCGCGCGGTACGTCTCGTCCGGGAAGGCGCTTCCCTCGCCGGCGCCCGACTCGACGAGCACCTCGTGCCCTCCGCGCTCCAGCTCCCGCGCACCGGCCGGCGTCAGCGCGACGCGGTACTCGTCCGGCTTGATCTCCCTGGCGACGCCGATCTTCATCGCGGCCGGCGGACCTTACCTGGCCCGCGGAGGTTCGCCGTCCCCGGAGCTTGAGATCGTCCTGCCGGTCACGTCGGTCGACAAGCGCATCGCCTTCCACGTCGGCGTCGAGCCGCCGGAGGGCGGACTGCGCTCGCGAAGCTTCATCAAGCCCGAGGACATCAGGTCGATCTCGGCCGGTCGCCTCCGCGAGCGGCTCGGTCGAGTTTCCGCCCAGACGCTCGAGGCGGTGGAGGCCCGGCTGCGGGTCCTGCTCGACCTCTGAGCGTCCCCGTCGCAAGATCCCGACGAAGCCGGCACACACCGGTGCGGATGGCCGGGCTAGACGTGTGATCGGTAAATTCGCGCGCCCGCGGGGGCGATCCAGACCAAGGAGGTCAGTTCGATCAGGCGCCGCTCGTACTGGAAGTACGGGCGGCGCGCGAGCGGGCTGATCCGCCGCCGCGTCTGGGTCGTCATCCGCGCCGCGGGAATTGGCGGTCACGCGTCTGGGCTCGCCGTGGGGAGGAGGTCGGGTGTGCCTTCCCAGAGCCAGCGCCTGCTGCGTCAGGCACCGAGGGCCAACCGCTCCACGAGGCGCCGCTCCTCGACGCCCAGGAAGGGCGGCGAGCCGGCGGCGGCGTTCTCGATCGCGCGGGCGGGCCTCGAGGTGGCCGGGATGACCGCGTCCACCCGCTCGTCCGAGAGCGCCCACTTGAGCAGCGCCTGCGGCCACGTCGCGACACCGAGTTCGCGGAGGGGCGCGAGCCGTCCCGGAGGGGGTCCGCGCCGAAGGAGCGAGCCCTTCCCGAGCGGCCGCATCGCGATCACGGCGACGCCGAGGTCGGCCGCCAGCGGCAGCAGCTCGCTTTCGCAGGCCCGCTCGGCCGGGTTGTACGGCACCTGGACGACCTGAAAGCGCTTCGTCCGCAGCGCCCGCGCGAGCTCGTCGAGGGCCGACGCCGAGAAGTGCGTGACGCCCAGGAGACCCACCGTCCCGGCCTCCCGCTCCGGCTCGAGCCAGGCGAGCTGCTCGCGCCACGCGGCGAGGTTGTGGACCTGCTCGATGTCCACCCGGCCGAACCAGCGGCGCTGCGCCGTGAACTGCCGTCTTCCCTCCTCCGCCGACTGCGCCCAGATCTTCGTCGCGACGATCGCCTCCTCCCGGCGCCCGGCGAGCGCCTTGGCGAGGGAGGCTTCGGCGGCGCCGTACATCGGCGAGGAGTCGAAGAGACGCGTGCCCGCGCCGAGGGCCGCGCCCACGACCTCCTCGGCGAGCGCCGCGTCTGCGTCGAAGGTGTCCCAGGTGCCGAGGCCGACGACCGGGCCGAGCCGCCGGGACTCGATCATGCCGCGAGGGCGCCCGCGAGGCGCCCCGCCGCGAAGGCGGCCGCGAAGAACCGCCGATCCTCGGCGAGACCTCGACCCATGTGGTCGAGCGGCAGGCCGGCGCAGGCGTCCTCCAGCCCGGCGACGTCGACCTGCTGCGTGATCTCGAGCCATGTGGGGGCTCGAAGGCCGGCCGGCCAGGCGACGACGACGTCGCCGGGGGGGCAGAGATCCAGCACCGCCCGTGTGTGATGTGAGACGCCGCTGTGCCGCTCGCGGGTGTCCATGACGGAGAGCCGGGGCGCGAGGATCGGAGTTCCGCCGAGGGCAAGCGCGGCAGTCGCCGCCTGCGAGGCGGCGACGGCGCCGTGGCCGAGCCTCGTGCCCGTCCCGACGATTCCCGGGCCGACGCCGCACACGGTCGCGTCGAAGCCCTGCCCCGCGCTCCAGGCGAGAGCCGATGCTACGTTCACGGCCTGGAGGTCGCCGTCCACGCAGGGGCCGCAGGCGACCGCTACCTCGAGCAGGCCGCGCTCCTTGAGCGCCCGCACCGTGTCGGAGAGCGAGACGGGCAGCGCCCCACCGGGGAGCTGGATGTAGACGACCCGCAGCCCGGGCCCCAATCCCGCGCAGACCGGCGCGAGCTGGCTGTGGAGCGTGCAGCAGACGACCGGCATGCCGTCCAGCGAGGCGGCCAGGTCGTCCGTCTCCTCGACGTGGACGACCGCGGCCTGCAGGGGCGTGTAGGGCAGCGTCATCACGTGCGCCCCCGCGACGGGCGACAGGTCGAGCCCCCGGGTCAGGTTCGCGTGCAGGACGTCGAACCCGCCGGAGCCGAGACCGAGCTCGACGGCCTGGACGTTCACGAGCACGTCGTCGCCGGCTTCCACCGGCCCCGTCAGGCGGGGATACGCGACGCAGGGCCGTCCGTCGACCTCGAGCCGCACCAGCTCCGGAAGCTGCTCGACGACGGCCGTCACCCGCCCGCGGCGGAGGCTAAGCACGCGCCGAATCGACGAGCGCGAGCGTCACGTCGACCATGCCGTGCAGGTCGTCCACCGCGATGTGCTCGTCCGGAGTGTGGATCGCCGCCATGCCGTTGGCGAGGTTCACGCACTGCAGACCCCGCTCGTTGAAGACGTTCGCGTCGGCCGCCCCCCCGCTCAGGCTCAGGCGGGGCTCGTAGCCGCAGCGCCGCAGCGCCTCACACGCAAGCCGCACCGGCTCGTCGCCGGAACGGAACCGGTAGCCGCGGTAGCTCTTCCGCACCGTCGTCTCGACCTCGCACTCCCCCACTCCGGCCGCGAAGGTGAACGCGTCCAGCATCTCCTGCACGAGGTCGGCCAGCTTGCGCGCGTCGTGCGAGCGGGCCTCGGCGAGGAAGCTGCACCACTCCGGGACGATGTTGCCGGCCGTGCCGCCGGAGATGACGCCGACGTTGGCCGTCGTCTCGTCGTCGATCCGCCCGAGCCGCAGGTCGGCGACGGCGCGCGCCGCGGCGGCGATCGCGGAACGTCCCTCCTCGGGAGCCATGCCGGAGTGAGCGGCGCGCCCGTGGAACTTGACTTCGAAGGCCTGCGCTTGCGGCGCTCCCAGGATGACGTCGCCGATCGGAGCCGCCTGGTCGTACACGTAGCCGAGCCGGGCCTCGAGCTGCGTGTGGTCGAACGCCCCCGCGCCGAGGAGCCCGACCTCCTCCTTCGGCGTGAAGAGGAGCTCGACTCCCGCATGCGGCCGCCCCTCCGCGACGAGGCGCCGCGTCGCGTCGAGCATCGCGGCGACCGCAGCCTTGTTGTCCGCGCCGAGGATCGTTCCGGCGCCGTTTCGCACGATGCCTTCCTCGACCACCGGCTCCACCGGCCCCTCGGGCGGCACCGTGTCCAGGTGGGCGCAGAGGAAGAGCGGCGTACCCTCCGCGCTCGGTCCCAGCCGGCAGAGCAGGTTGCCGGAGTCCGAGCCGATCCGCGCGCCGGCGTCGTCCTCGAGCACGTGGAGCCCGAGCTCCCGGAGGTAGCCGGTCACCCGGTCGGCGACCGCACGCTCGCTGCCGGGAGGGCTCGGCATCGCCGCCAGGTCGGTGAAGAGCTCGACTACGTCGCCCGCAGGCACTGCCGGGATCTTAGGCGCGCGCCTCCTCCGGTCAGACCGCGGCGGCCACGCTCGCGCCCGCCCGCTCCCGAGCCCGCGAGAGGGCGGCGCCGACGAAGTCCCGGAAGAGCGGTGCCGGCCGCGTCGGGCGGGACTTGAACTCGGGATGGAACTGGCTCGCGACGAACCACGGATGGTCGGGCAGCTCGACGATCTCGACGAGCTTCCCCTCGAAGACCGTGCCCGAGACGACGAGTCCGGCCTCGACGAGCCGCGGCCGGAAGTGGTTGTTGACCTCGTAGCGGTGCCGGTGGCGCTCGTGGATGACGGCCTCGTCGTACACGGCCTGGGCCCGCGTGCCGCCGGCGAGCGCGACGGCCTGGGCTCCGAGCCGCATCGTCCCGCCGAGGTCCTCGACCTCCTTCTGCTCGGGCAGGAGATCGATCACCGGGAAGGGCGTCTCCGGATCCATCTCGGTCGAGTTGGCTCCGTCCAGGCCGACGACGTGCCTCGCATACTCGGAGACGGCGACGTGCATGCCGAGACAGATGCCGAGGTAGGGAATGCCCTGCTCCCGGGCCACCCGGCAGGCGAGGATCTTGCCCTCCCACCCGCGCGAGCCGAAGCCGCCGGGAACGAGGACGCCGTCGGCCGACTCCAGCTCCCGGCGCACCTCGTCGATCGTCGCCCCGTCGGCGTCGACCCAACGGACGCGCACGTGGCGGCCGTGGTGGATGCCCGCATGCTTGAGCGCCTCGTGCACGGAGAGGTACGCGTCGTGGAGTTTCACGTACTTCCCGACGAGCGCGATCTCGACGAGGCCCTCCCGGCCGGCGATCCGGTCGGTCAGCTCGAGCCACTCTCCGAGCTCGGCCGTCCCTTCCGGCAGCCCCAGCTTCCGGCAGACGAGCGTGTCGAGGCCCTGCGCCTCGAGCGCCGCGGGCACGAGGTACACGTCGGGGACGTCCTCGTTCGAGATCACCGCCTCGAGATCCACGTCCGCGAACAGCGCGATCTTGTCGCGGATGTCGGCCGACAGGGGTTCCTTCGAGCGGCAGACGACGATGTCCGGGTGGATGCCGATTCGGCGCAGCTCGTTGACGGAGTGCTGGGTCGGCTTCGTCTTGAGCTCGCCGGCGGAGTCGACGAAGGGGACGAGGGTGACGTGCAGGTAGAGCACGTTCTCGGGGCCGACCTCGCGCCGGAACTGCCGGATCGCCTCGAGGAACGGGAGCGACTCGATGTCGCCGACCGTGCCACCGATCTCCGTCACCACGACGTCCGTGTCCGACGCCGCCGCGGCGCGGCGGATGCGCTCCTTGATCTCGTTGGTGATGTGCGGGATCACCTGCACCGTCGAGCCGAGGTACTCGCCCTTGCGCTCCTTTCGCAGCACCCGGTCCCAGATCCCGCCGGCGGTGTGGTTGGAGTTGCCCGCGAGGTTCTGGTCGAGGAAGCGCTCGTAGTGGCCGATGTCGAGATCCGTCTCGGCGCCGTCCTCGGTCACGAAGACCTCGCCGTGCTGGAAGGGGCTCATCGTGCCGGGATCGACGTTCAGATACGGGTCGAACTTCTGCACCTGCACCTTCAGGCCGCGGGACTTGAGCAGGCGGCCGAGGGAAGCGGCGGTGATCCCCTTGCCGAGGGACGAGACGACGCCTCCGGTGACGAAGACGTACCGGGCGGAGCTCACGGCAAGCGGCCCAGCTCGTCGAGCGTGCGGAGCCCCGGGGTCCGCTCGATCAGCGCGCCCAGGGAGCGGACTTCGCCGAGGAGGTTGAGCCCGGCCAGCGCGCCGATCGCCAGCCACCTCCCCCGGGCTCCCAGCCTAGCCACGGACCCGAAACCTACCACGGCGCCGAGCGCGTTCGATCCGCCGTCCCCGAGCATCGTCACCTCGCGGAGATCGTACGGACCGAGGCAGACGGCGACCGCCGCGTAGGGGAGGGTCGATCCGCGCAGCACCGCGCTTGCCGCGAGGTATGCCTTCAGCGCCCGCCCCGGCCTCGTGTCGAGCAGGTTCAGCGCGTTGGCGGACAGCCCGACCAGCAGCGCGCCGGACACGGAGCGACTGGCGGCCAGGCCGGCGGCGGGGATGGCGGCGAGCTTGAGCACGCCGGTCGTGCGGCCGCGGCCGAGGTGAGCCCGCCAGCCGCGCTCCGGGCCCGACCAGAGGTCATCGGCGATCCCGACCAGGTCGACGAGCGCGACCGCGACCGCGATCCGGCGCGGAGTCCGGAGGCCGCCGAGCGCCACCGCCCAGCCGGCCAGGGGAAGTCTCGAACCGCGATGGTTGATCCCGAGTGGGCCGAGCGCGACCAGCACGTCCAGCAACTGCCGCGCCCGGTGGGCGAAGCCGTGCAGGTCCCGCCCCGTCGCACGGTGGCGGAGGTCGAGCACGACCTCCTCGACGGTCAGCCCGGCGCGAGCAGCGTCGACCGTCATGCGCACCTCGCAGCCGAAGCCGGGCGCGAGCGGGAAGCACCGCCGCCTGGCATCGGCGGACAGCGCACGCTGCCCGGAGAGCGGCTCGGCCTGCTCGACCCCGCTGCGGGCGCGGATCGCCCGCCGCGCCAGCCCTTTGGCGAGCCCGAACCCGCCCCCCTGCCGCTCCGCAAACGCCGCGACTGCGAGCTCGGCCCGGGAGCCCGCGAGCGGCAGGAGGTCGCCCTCGAGGTCGGCGTCGCAGAGCAGCAGGCGTCCGGGCGGCGCCGCTCGCTCGGCCAGCGTCAGCGCCTGGCCCTTGCCCCGCCGCGGCAGGCGTAGGACGCGGGCTCCCGCTCCTTCCGCCGCCGCGGCCGTGCGGTCCCGGGAGCCGTCGTCGGCGACGAGGATCTCGGCGCCCGGAAACGACGCGCGGAGCGCGCGGACGGTCGAAGCGATGCGGGCCTCCTCGTCCCGGGCGGCGACGAGGATCGCCGCGGGGCCGGCCTCAGCCACTCGGAGGGGCGACGGGTTCGACCGGGGGGAGGAGGGCGTCGGCCGTCGGCTTGACCCCGTACCGGCCAGGCCTGCCGCCCGCGAGCAGCACCGCCAGCGCGAGGCGCCCCGGCGCCGTGTCGACGTCGTCCACGCTCGAGATGCCTCGCCGGCGATACGTCTCCACCGCCGAGACCTCCTCGCTGGAGTCCTCGACGCCGACCACGGGGAACCCGGGCGACGCCAGGCCGGTGTAGAACCCCCGCAGGAAACGCGCGGTCGCCCGCTGCTGCGGCCCCGCCGTCCGGACGACGACGACCGCGTCGGCGGCGAGCGCCTCGTTGCCGGAACGCTCCTCGACCAGCGTCGTCTCGAGCGCGTTCCAGAGCGGGGTCGCGCCGCCGAGGACGAACTCGACCGCGAGCGAGGTGCCGAGCTCGGCCAGGTTTCGCTCGCCCGCGTACCGGACCAGGGCCGGTCGGGATGCGAGCTGCTTGCGGATGGCGCGCACGTCGACCGGCACCTTGAGGGCGCGGAGACGGAAGAGCCCGGGGCCGCCGCCGTCGCGAAGCGCCTCCTGCACCGCGGCGCGCAGCTTCGCGTCGACTGAGCCGACGAAGACGAGCGCCACCTGCCGGCCGCGGAGCCGGTTCGCCATCAAGGCGCGGTACGTGCCGTCGATGAAGTCCCTGCCGGTGCTCTGCGAGCGCGTCAGCGCGACGATCCGCCCCTCGGCCCGGTCCAGCCGCTGCTCCAGCGCGGCCTTGTCCTTGCGCAGCAGGTCTCGCTCGGACTTGGCGACGACGTCCTGGGAGGCGATGCCGACCCCGACGAGGATCCCGACGATCAGGGCGAGGAAGACCGCCGCCAGCGACGCGACGTGGTAGCGCAGGTCGAACATGCCCTAGGCGGCGCTTGCGACGCCGACCTCAGGAGCGCGGGCTTGCCCGCGCTCCGTCTGAGCCGGCCGCACGAGCGCATCCGGGTAGAGACCCACGCTCCTAGACGATTGATCGAACGGTCGTGATCAATCGTCCAGGGTAGCGGCGGTCTGGCAGAGGTCGTGCAGGCGCTGGAGCGCCCGGCGCGGCAGGGAGCGGCGGAGGCGGACGAGCCAGGGCGCGGAGACGGCGAGGGTCGCCCGCGTCCGGTCGGGTCGCGCCGGGACGAGGACCAGCTCGACGTCGAGCCGGTCCGCCGTCAGGTGCCAGGCCAGGAGCTCGGGCTCGCGAACCTCCCTGACGAGCAGCATCCCGGCGGCGGCCGGACGGCGGAGCAGGCCGGGCCGGCTGCCGTAGCGGAGCTTCCAGCGCGCTCCCGGGACCAGTCCGCGGCGGTCCGGCTCCGCGGCTGCCACGCCGGGCCACCAGTCCGCCAGGTGATGCGGCTCGGCCACGAAGCGCCAGGCATCCGCCTGCGCGGCCACGAGCTCGACGCTCGCCTCGACGCGGGGCACTAGTGTCCCGTCCGGTGACGTTGCCGAGCTCCTGGGTCGCGAGCACCAAGCCAGGCTAGGACGCAGGCGTGCATAGGGCGGACGCCGGATACGGGGGCGACTGAGGACGACGCATGGCGCCGCATGATCGCGGGCCAGAAGCCGCCGGACGTTGCCGGGCGGGGCACTACGCTACGCCAGTCCGACGAGCTCGCGCAGGCGGAGCACCAGGAACTGGATCAGGTGGCGGAGCCCTGGCGAGGCGACGACGGCGACCGTGATCGCGCCGAGGCCCGCGAGCGTCACAGCCACCAGCGGCCCGAGGCCGACCTGGCGGCTGAAGAGTCGCGACATCCCCTTCGCGTCGACCAGGATGCCGCCGACCATCAGCCTCGTCACGAACGTCGACGACATGCCCTCCCGGTCTCGCTCCAGGAACTCGATCAGGTTGAAGTGCGTCCCCACCGCGACGATCAGCTCGGCGCCCCGCTCGTAGGCGAGGAGCAGGGCCAGGTCCTCGCTGATTCCCGGTGCCGGGACGAGGAAGTACGGCACCCCCAGCCGGTTCGCACGCGCGGCGCCCGGCGCTCCCGTGCCGTCCGCATAGGCGTGCACGAGCAGCTCGGCCCCGGAGCGGAGAACCTCGTCGGAGACGGAGTCCATGTCCCCGACGATCACGTCCGGCCGGTAGCCGGCCTCGACCAGCGCGTCCGCGCCCCCGTCGACCCCGACCAGCACGGGCTTGAAGTCGCGGATGTAGGAGCGGATGATGCGGAGGTCCCGCTTGTGCCCCGGCCCCCGGGCGACGACGAGCGCGTGCCGGTCGCGGAAGCGCGTCTCGAGCTGCGGGAAGTCGATCCCCTCCGAGAGCAGGCGCCCCTCCTCGCGCAGGTAGCGCATCGTGTTGTCGGCGAAGGCCTCGAGCGCCTCGGTGACACGCCCTCGCTGCTCGGCGAGCGCGGCCTCGAGCTCCCCCTCGCCGAGGACGTGGCCGGTCGCCAGGCAGGTGCCGTTGCGGAAGAGGCTGGCGCCGCGGACGGTCAGCTGCTCGCCGTCCCGCACCTGCTCGAAGAGCTCGGCTCCGGGCGCGTCGATCAGGCGCACACCGCCCCGGACGAGCAGCAGCGGTCCCGGGTTCGGGAAGCGGCCGGTCTGCGACGGGGCGACGTTGACCACGACCCGGACGCCCGCCTCGAGCAGCTCCTCGGCCGAGGTCCGGTCGAGGTCCGTGTGGTCGACGATGGCGATGTCGTCCGCCCCGAGCCGGCGCACGAGGTGCTTCGTGCGACGGTCCAGCCTCGCGGGACCCGTGACTTCCACGAACGTACTCATCACAGTCAGGGATTGTCGCGCACGGCGAGCAGCTCCAGGAACTCGCGGCCCCCGAGCATGCGCTCGAGCTCGGCCTGGCGGGCCGGCTCGTTCAGCTGCTCGATCCGCGTGTGGGTCGGGTCGCCCGGGATCTTCTCGACGCGGAACTGCCGCTCCGCGAGGCTCGCGATCTGCGGCAGGTGGGTGATCGTCACCACCTGGGCCCGCCGGCCCAGGCGCCGGAGCGCCTCGCCCACGGCGTTCGCGGTGCGGCCGCCGATGCCCGCGTCGATCTCGTCGAAGACGATCGTCTCTCCGCCTCCGACCGCGGCGATCGCGAGCGCGACGCGCGAGAGCTCGCCGCCCGAGGCGGTCTCGGCGACCGGGCCGAACGGCAGGCCGGCGTTCGGCCGGATCAGGAACGAGACCGCTTCCGCGCCGGTAGAGCCGAGGTCGTGGGCGAAAACGTCGACCCGGAACTCGCCGTCGCCGAGCCCGATCCCCTGCAGCTCGGCGCTCACCTCCCGCGCGAACGGGCCGGCGGCCTCGCGCCGGGCCGCCCCGAGCTCACGGGCCAGGTCCCCCACCCTCCCCTCGAGCGCCCTCACCGCCTCCGCGGCGGCCGCACTCGGATCGTGGCCGGCCTCGCGCGCGTCCAGCTCGGCCCTCGCCTCGTCGGCGCGGGCCAGTAGCTCCTCGTACGTGACGGCGCCGAAGCGGCGGCGGGCCGACGCGATCCGCTCCAGCGTTGCCTCGACCTCCTCCAGGCGCCGAGGATCCGCCTCGAGCGACGCCAGGAAGCTCCGCAGCTCGCCGACGGTCTCGCGGAGCCGCAGACCCGTCTCGCGCAACTCCTGAGCGGGGCCGGCCAGCTCGGGCGCCAGCCTCTCGACGCCCGCCAGCGCCCGTTCGGCGACCGCGATCTCCTCCGCCGCTCCCGCCCCGTCCTCGGGCGCGAGCGCCTCGGCGGCGCCCGCAGCGGCCTCGGCCAGCTCGGTGACGTGACGGAGCCGCTCGCGCTCAGCCCGCAGCGACTCGTCGAGCCCGGGCTCCAGCCCCTCCGTGTCTTCGGCGAGCGCCCGCAGCTCGGCGAGCCGCACCTCGGCGGCGACGGCGCCCCGCGTCAGCTCCTCCTGGCGCCGCCGAGCGGCTCCGAGCTCGTTCCAGGCCGAGCGGAGCTCACGGCGGCGGCGGAGCTGGTCCTCTCCGGCGAACGAGTCGAGCAGGTCGAGCTGGTAGGAGGGCCGGGCGAGCCGGCGCTGCTCGAACTGCCCGGACATCGCGAGCAGCCGTTCGGCGGCCGCGGCCACGTCCTCCCGCGCGGCCGCCCGCCCCCAGGCGTAGGCGCGCGTCCGCCCGTCCGCGAAGATCCGCCGCGCTAGCACGAGGCCGTCCTCGCCGTCCGGCCGGAGCTCGGCCAGCGCCCGTAGCTCCGGCCCCTCGACGAGGGACTCCGGGACGTCGAACTCCGCCTCGACGTAGGCCTCCGCGGCGTCCGCGCCCACGAGCGCCGCGTCCCCGCGGGAGCCGAGCAGGAGCCCGATCGCCTGGGCCAGGATCGTCTTCCCCGCGCCGGTCTCGCCGGTGATCGCGTTCAGCCCGGCCGCGAGCTCGAGCTCCGCCTCGCGGATCAGCACGAGGTTCTCGATCCGGAGCCTACGAACCAAAGACCTGGCGGTACCGGCGGAAGAAGGTGACGTCGGGGGGGGTCGCGAGCAGGCTGCGCCGCTCGTCGAGGCGGACGTCGAGGCTCTCGCCGGGGGCCACCTCGGCGAACGAGTGGCCGTCCGCGATCACGGTCAGCGGCACCTCCACGCTCCGGTTCGTGACGGTGACGCCGAGCTCGCGCGTGACGACGAGCGGGCGGACGTAGAGGGAGTGCGGCGCCACGAAGGTGATCACGACGGCGTCCAGCCCGCGGACGACCACGGGTCCTCCGCACGAGAGGTTGTAGGCGGTCGAGCCCGACGGCGTCGCGCAGATCAGCCCGTCGCACGGCTGCACGCCGAGATCCTCCCCCCCGACCGCCCAGCCGAGGTGGGCCATCCGGCCCAGAACCGAGCTGGTGACGACGACGTCGTTGATCGCCGTCCGCCGCTCCCCGGCCGCCCGCGCCTCGAGCAGCGGCAGCGAGTGCACGACGTAGTGGCCTTCGAGGACCCGGGTGAGCACCGGCTCGAGGTCGTCCGGCTGGATCGATGTGAGAAAGCCGACCCGGCCGAAGTTGACGCCGATCACCGGGACGCCGGTCCCGACGAAGCGCTGCAGCGCGCGCAGCATCGTTCCGTCGCCGCCGAGCGCGACCGCGAGGTCGGCCTCCTCCACCGGCTCGGTGCCGGCGCGACCGTGCTTCTCGGCTTCGTCCTCGGGCAGGAGCAGGTCGACGCCGCACGCCCGGGCGACCCGCTCGACGGTCTCGAGCGCGGGGCCGATCGTCTCGACGCGGCCGTGGGTCACGACCGCGCCGCGGCGGACCCTAGCCGACGGCGGCATCGATCCAGGCTTCGAGGTCATCGCTCCCCGCGGCTCCGCCCCGTTCGACGAGATGGAGGAAGAACTCGCGGTTTCCCTTCGGTCCGGGGAGGCCGGAGTCGACGACCCCGGCGACGCGCGCTCCCCATGCTCCCGCCCGTCCCGCGACCTCGTGCAGCACGCGGCGCTGGACGTCGGGATCGCGGACGATCCCGCGCCGGACGTCGGCCCGACCCGCTTCGAACTGCGGCTTGACGAGGACGAGCGCCTCCCAGCCGCGCGCCGCCAGCGCGAGCGCCGGCGGTAGCGCCTTGTCGAGGCCGATGAACGAGACGTCGCAGGCGACGACCTCCGGCGCGAACGGCAGCTCGTTCAGATGACGCACGTTGACCCGCTCGAGCGTGGTCACGCGGGCGTCGGAGCGCAGCTTCTCGTGCAGCTGCCCGTGGCCCACGTCCAGGGCGATCACGCGGGCGGCACCGCGCTGGAGGAGCACGTCCGTGAACCCGCCCGTGGAGGCTCCCACGTCGAGGCAGTCCCGACCCGCAACGGGGACGCCGAAGGCGTCGAGGGCGTGCGCCAGCTTGACGCCGCCGCGCGAGACGTACGGCGGTGGTGCGGCGACGGCGAGCTCGGCGGATTCCTCGACCTGCTCTCCCGCCTTCGAGTGGCCGGCCACGCGGCCGGCGAGCAGGAGCGCCTGCGCCTGGGCGCGAGTCTCGGCCAGCCCCCGCTCGACGAGGAGGACGTCCAGTCGCTTCTTCATCCGGGCCAGCGTAGACGCTGGCCGCCGCAGGGCCGGAACCGGAGCGGTCGGACGAGGCGCGCCGAGCCATGCCCGGCGCGTCAGTGCGTGCGAACGGCCAGGTCGGAGACGATCTCGTCCAGCACGGACGTGTCCGCGGGCACCGCTGCGAGGCGCTCGTGCGCCCGCCCGGCCGCCTGATCGGCCAGTCCCCGCGCGCCCTCGAGCCCGTGAGAGTGCACGTACCCGTCCCCGTCGAGGATGTCGTCCACGATCTGGAAGAGCAGGCCGAGCTCGTCGCCGAACGCGCGCCACGGAGCCTGCTGACTCGCCGGCACCCTAGCGGCCCAGAGCGCGCAACCCACCGAGGCGGCGAACAGGCAGCCCGTCTTCAGCCGGTGCAGCGCGGCGAGGTCGACCTGGGCGCCGCCGCAGAGGTCGAGGTACTGGCCACCGATCATCCCCAGCGTGGCCTGCGCCAGCTCCCGGGCGACCTCGGGCCCGGGATACGAGAGGGCGAGGCGGAAGGCTTCGGCCAGGAGCGCGTCGCCGGCCAGGATCGCGTTGGCCTCGCCGAAGCGGACGTGGACGGTCGGGGTCCCCCGGCGCAGCTCGTCGTCGTCGAGCGCGGGCAGGTCGTCGTGGACGAGCGAGAAGTTGTGCACGAGCTCGACCGCGGCGGCGGCGGGCAGCAGCGCCTCGGGCTCGGCCCCCGCGGCCTCGCCGGCGGCGAGGCAGATCACCGGCCGCACGCGCTTGCCGCCGCTCTCGAGCGCGTAGCGAACGGCCGCCGCGAGCCCGCCGAGCTCCGGCGTCAGCGCCAGCTCCCCCAGGTAGGACTCGACGAGGTCGCGCAGCTCGTCAGGCGTCAGCATCCGCGGCCTTCCTCGCGTCGCCGATCGCCGCCTCGATCTCCTTCGCGATCCGCGCCAGCTCGCTGAGCACGTCGATCGCCACCTCCGGGTCCTCGGTCGCCTCGAGCTTCTCGCGCGCCGCCTCGAGGCGCTGGAGCAGCGCCTCCGCCTCCTGGAGCTTCTCCTCCGCCGTCATCGAGCAGCCTCCCTTTCTCTCGCGATCCTGCCCAGGATGCCGTTGACGAGTCTCGCCGCCTCGTCGGACGCGTAGCGCTTGGTCAGGTCGACCGCCTCGTTGATCGCGATCTCGGGCGGCACCCCAGCCTCGAGCTCGTGGATCGCGATCCGCAGGACGTTCCGCTCGACGACCCCGAGCCGGTCCGCCGTCCAACCCTCGGCCGTCTCGGTGATGCGGTCGTCGAGCTCGCCCGCCCGGGACGAGACGGCCTGCGCCAGCTCGCTCGCGAACGGGTCGAGGTCGTCCTCCTGGAGCGACGCGAGCGGGCGCCCGGTGAGATCCCAGCGGTAGAGGAGGAAGAGCGCGCTGCGCCGGCCGGCACGTCGTCCCGCCATCACGCGCCTCCGAGGAAGCCGGTCGAGTAGACGCCGCTCCGGAATTCCGGGCTCGAGAGGACGTCGAGCGCGGTCGGGACCGTCGTCGGCACGCCCTCGAGCTCGAGCTCGCCGAGCGCGCGGAGCGAGCGCGCGATCGCCCGGGGCCGGTCGGCATCCCAGACGATCACCTTGGCGAGCAGCGAGTCGTAGTCGGGCGGGACCGCGGCTCCGTCCTCGATGTGCGTGTCGACGCGCACGCCGGGCCCGAGCGGGGGCCGGAAGCGGGTGATCGTCCCCGGGGAAGGCATGAAGTCGCGCGCGGGATCCTCGGCGTTGATGCGGACCTCGATCGCGTGGCCGGAGCGCGGCGCACGGCCCGTGAGCGCGAGCCGCTCGCCTGAGGCGATCCGGAGCTGCTCGCGTACGAGGTCGATGCCGGTGACCAGCTCGGTCACGGGGTGCTCGACCTGCAGCCGCGCGTTGAGCTCGATGAAGTAGAACGCGCCCTCGGGGTCGAGCAGGAACTCGAACGTGCCGGCGTTCCGGTAGCCGAGCAGCTTGCAGGCGCGCTCGGCGGCGGCCTCCATCTCCTCGCGCAGCACCGGGGTCAGGGCGGGCGACGGCGATTCCTCCAGCAGCTTCTGGTGCCGGCGCTGGATCGAGCACTCGCGCTCGCCGAGCGTGAGCACCCCACCGGCGCCGTCGCCCAGGACCTGGATCTCGACGTGCCTGGCAGGCTCGACCGCCTTCTCGACGTACAGGCCGGCGTCGCCGAACCCGGCCCTCGCCTCGGCGGCCGCCGCGCCGAACGCATCCTCGAGCTCGCCCGGGGATCCAACGAGGCGCATGCCGCGTCCGCCGCCGCCCGCAACCGCCTTCAGCAGGACGGGATAGCCCAGATCGAGGGCCGCCGCGCGCGCGCCGGCCAGGTCGACGGGGCCCTCGGTCCCGGGCACGAGCGGCACGTCCGCGGCCGCGAGCTCCGCCTTGGCTCTCGCCTTGTCGCCCATGCGCTCCATCGTCTCCGCGCTCGGCCCCACGAAGACGAGGTCGTTGTCGTCGCACGCGCGCGCGAAGAGGGGGTTCTCGGCGAGGAAGCCCCAGCCGGGATGGACGGCCTCGCAGCCGGTCGTCTTGGCGGCCGCGACCATTGCCGGCATGTTCAGGTAGCTCCGCGGGGCCTGCGGCGGGCCGACGCAGACCGCCCGGTCGGCGAGGCGGGTGTGGAGCGAGCCGGCGTCGGCGGTGGAGTAGACGGCGACCGCCTCGGCACCGAGCTCGTGCAGGGCGCGCACGACGCGCACGGCCACCTCGCCGCGGTTCGCGATCAGCACCCTCGAGAACATCGCGCGGTTTCGGGCCTACAGCGCGTCGAGCGGCCGGCCGTCCAGCGGCTCGAGCTCGAAGAGGAGCTGTCCGAACTCGACCGGCTGCCCGTTCTCGACGTGGATCGATCGGACGGTGGCGTCCACCTCGGCCTTCACCTCGTTCATCAGCTTCATCGCCTCGAGGATGCAGAGCGTCTGCCCCGTCGAGACGGGGTCCCCCTCCTCCACGAACGGGGGAGCGCCCGGCTGCGGCGCCCGGTAGAACGTCCCCACCATCGGCGACTCGACCCGGACGACCCCGTCCGCCGACGGCGGGATCGCGGTGAGGTCCGGCGAGTCGGCCGCCGCCGGGAGCAGCCCGCCCGGCAGCGCGTCGGCGGTCCGCTTGACGCTGACGCGGAGGCCCTCCTCCTCGATCGTGATCTCCCCGATCCCCGTCTCCTGGACGATCCGCACCACCTCGCGGATCCGCTCCGCGCGCGCCTGGTCGACGCCCGCCCCGGCGATCGAGTCCTCGCGCGCCGCGCGGGCGCGAATCGCCTCGAGCAGCGGCTCCGCCTCGGGCCCGAACAGGGCCAGCAGCAACAGCTCCTCCTCGCTCGAGGCGAGCTCTCCGGACTCGGCCCGCAGCGCATCCAGGTCGACGGGCTCCTCCTCGGGACGCGGGCCGCCCAGGAGCTCGACGGCACGCCGCAGGCCGGGGTCGATCGTGCCCGGGGGGGTGCCGAAGCCGCCATGGATCAGCGCCTGCAGCTCGTCGACGATCGTCGCATAGCGGCTCGCCGAGAGGACGTTGAGCAGCGCCTGGGAGCCGAGGATCTGACCGATCGGCGAGGCGAGGGGGGGTGAGCCGGCGTCGGTCCGGACGGTCGTCAGCTCCTCGAGCACGTCGTCCAGCCGGTCGCTCGCCGCCTGGGCCCGGAGCTGCACCTCGAGGGCGGCGACGAGGCCGGCGGGGAGCTTGTGCTGCGCCGCGCGGACGGCGATCCGGGGCGCGAGCGGCGCGATCGGCTCGTCGCCGATGTGCTCGTCGACGAGGTCGGACGCCTCCCAGAGGGCGTCCACGTCGACGCCGGTGTCGAGATCGAGCCCGGCGAGGGCCTGCGCGAGCGCCTCGCCCGAGACGCGGTGCAGGCTCAGGGCGACCGGGTAGACCGTGGTCGCCACGAGGTCGGCGCCGGCACGCACGGCCTCCAGGGCGGCGGCGAGGGCGTTGCCCGCCGCACCCTGGCAGTAGAGGCCGACCGGCAGCCCGGTCTCCTCGATCAGCGTGCGGACCATCTCCCGGGCCCGGTGGGGCTGGAGCGAGCCGGAGGGATCGTGCAGCAGCACCCTCGTCGCGCCGAGCTCGGGCAGCCGCTTCGCCTGGGCGATCAGCGCCTCGATCCGGCCCGAGCCGTAGACGAGCCCGGCGTCGAACTCGCGGTCCGCGTCGTGGATCGCCTCGGCCGCCTCGACGAGGTTCGAGACGTCGTTGAGGGGGTCGTGGAGGCGGAAGACGTCGATGCCGCTCTCGGCCGCAGAGGCGACGAAGCGCCGCGCGAAGTCGCCCCCGACCGGACGGGTGCCGACGAGGAAGCGGCCCCGCAGCGCGAGTGCGAGCGGCGTCTTCGTGTGCTCCTTCAGCGCCCGGATCCGCTCCCACGGGCTCTCCACGCCGCGCCGGACCGCGCTGTCGAAGACCCCGCCGCCCGAGACCTCGAGGTAGGCGAGCCCGGCCCGGTCGAGCACCTCGGCGAGCCGGAGCAGGTCCGCGGTCGACGCCCGGCCGGCCAGGGGCTCCTGGCCGAGAACGCGGATCGTCGTGTCGACGAGGACCGGCACGCGTCGAACCTAGGCCCGCGAAATGTAACGGCGCTCGCGCGTGTCGACCTTGATTCGGTCGCCCGGGTTGACGAAGAGGGGCACCTGCACGACCGCGCCCGTCTCGAGCGTCGCCGCCTTCGTCACGTTCGAGACGGTGTCGCCTTTCACGCCGGGCTCCGTGTCGGTGACTCTCAGCTCCACCGAGGCCGGGAGCTGCACGCCGGCGGGCTTGCCGTCGACCGCGAGCATCGGCACCGAGCTCGACGGCTGCAGGAAGTCGAGCGCGTCCTCGACTGAGGCCCGCGGCAGGTTGAACTGCTCGTAGGTCTCCTCGTCCATGAACACGACCTCGCTGCCGGAGTCGTAGAGGTACTGGACATTCTTGGTCTCGGTGTGCACGCGCGGGAACTTCTCGCCGGCGCGGAAGGTGCGGTCGACGACGGCCCCGGTGTCAATGTTCTTGACCTTCGTGCGGACGAACGCGCCGCCCTTGCCGGGCTTCACGTGCTGGAACTCGACGATGCGCCAGACACCGCCGTCCAGCTCGATGTGCATGCCGTTTCTGAACTGGTTGGTGCCGACCACCTCGGCCATGGCTGGACCTTAGCGCGGGTCAGGTCCGGTCCCGGGTGAGGAACTCGAGCGCCAGGCGGTAGCCCTCCGGCCCCTTGCCCACGATCCGCTGGGCGGCGAGATCCGAGATGACCGAGAGGCGTCTCCATTCCTCCCGCGCGTCGACGTTGGAGAGGTGAACCTCGACGATCGGAGCGTCGATCAGCTCGAGCGCGTCGCGGATCGCGTAGCTGTAGTGCGCCCAGGCGCCCGCGTTGACGATGACGCCGTCGGCGCTCTCCGCGGCGTCGTGGCACCACTCGACGTACTCGGCCTCGCTGTTCGTCTGGCGGCAGCGGACCTCGCACTCGAGCTGCTTCGCCCAGGCGTAGATCTGCGTCTCCAGCTGGTCGAGGCTGAGGCCCCCGTAGTGCTCCGGATTGCGGCGGCCGAGCACGTTCAGGTTCACACCGTTCAGGACGTCGAACCGCACGGGCGCGACTCTACAACGCGCCTGGGAGTGCGGTCTCTACCCGGATGCGCTCGTGCGATCGGCTCAGACGGAGCACGGGGCAAGCCCGCGCTCCTGAGGCCCGCGTCGCAAGCGACGCCTATCCCGCGATCAGCTCGTCCAGGGCGTGCCTGACCTCACGGTCCGGCAGGGCGACTCCGAGCACGGGCCGCCCGGGCGCCTCGAGCAGGACGAGGCGGGGGCCGCCGCCCTCGGACTTCTTGTCGCGCCGGAGCGACCTCCAGGCAGCCTCGCGGTCGACCGCTGCCGGGCGCGGCCCGAGGAGCTCCTCCACCTGGGCGGGCACCTTCGGGTCGAGCCCGAGGTGCTTGGTCGAGAGCCGCGTCGCCGCCAGGAGGCCGAGCGCCACCGCCTCCCCGTGCGAGAGTCCGGAGTAGCCGGCCGCGGCCTCCAGGGCGTGCGCGAACGTGTGGCCGAGGTTGAGCGCGCCGCGCGGGCCGCGGTCGTGAGGGTCGCGCAGGCAGAGAGCCGTCTTGAAGGCAGCGCAGGCTCGCACCAGCTCGGGCTCGGGCAGCTCCCACAGCGGACGCCCGGCGAGCAGGCCGGTCTTCACCACCTCGGCCAGGCCCGCCGCACGCTCCCGCCCGGGGAGCGTCTCGAGCAGGACGGGGTCGATCACGGTGCGCACCGGCCAGTGGAACGCGCCGACGAGGTTCTTGCCCCCCGGCAGGTCGATCGCGGTCTTGCCGCCGAGCGCGGCGTCCACCTGGCCCACGAGCGTCGTCGGCACCGCGACCCAGTCGATGCCGCGCAGGAAGGTCGCCGCCGCGAACCCGGCCACGTCGGTGGTGCAGCCGCCGCCGAGGGCGACGACGGTCTCGCCGCGCTCCAGGTCGAAGGCACGCCAGAGGCGCTCGCACACCGCGGCGGTCTTCGCCTCCTCGCCCGCGGGCAGTTCGTGGGTGGAGGCGAGGCGCCTGCCGAGGGCGAGCTGCGCCGCGGCGCCGTGAATCCCGGCGACGCGGCTGTCGGCCACCAGCGCGACGCGGCCGGTGCCCGGCACGAGGTTTCCCAGCAGCTCGAGCGAGGCCGCCTCGAGATGGACGCCTCCCGCGGCGAGCACGACGCCGTCGGAGTCGCGCGCCCTCGCCTGAGCGGCCTGCTCGTAGAGCGGGCGCCGCCGGTCGTAGAGGGCGCGGAACTCCCCGGCGTCTCCGGCCAGCGGCCGGCCGCTGCCGAGGACGCGCTCCCAGGCCGCATCGGGCTCCACCTCGATCAGCACCGACAGGGCGTGGTCGGCGAGCGCCCGTCGCACCGGCTCGGTGGTGATGGCGCCGCCTCCGAGCGCGAGGACTGCCGGCTGACGGCTGCGGAGGATCTCGACGCTCGCCTGCGCCTCCAGCACGCGGAACTCCGCCTCGCCGCGCTGCGCGAACAGCTCGGGAATCGTGGCGCGTGCCTGCCGCTCCAGCTCGTGGTCGAGGTCGAGGAACGGGCGGCCGAGCCGCTCCGCCACCTCGAGGCCGAGGGTGGTCTTGCCGGCGCCCATGAAGCCGATCAGCGCCAGGTGGCGGTCTAGGGCCGTCGTCGCCAGTCGATCCTCTCCAGGTAGGCCCGGTGGGCCGCGAGGAAGTCGGCCAGGGCGTCGCCGCCGAACTTCTCCCGCGCCGCCCGCGCCAGCTCGAAGGCGACTGCCGCCTCGGCCACGACGGCGAGCGCCTCGACGGCGGCGACGTCGCTTCGCTCGACGAGCGCCTCGGCCGGCTCGCCCGTCTCCAGGTCGACCGTCTGCAGCGGCCGCATCAGCGTCGGCAACGGCTTCATCGCCGCCCGCAGGACGATCTCCTCGCCGTTGGAGACGCCCGCCTCGACGCCGCCGGCCCGGTTCGTGCGCCGGTGGAGGCCGCTGTCGTCGCGGAAGATGTCGTCGTGGGCGGCCGAGCCGCGGAGCTCCGAGAGCCCGAATCCCTCACCGACCTCGACTCCCTTGACCGCCTGGATCCCCATCAGGGCGGCGGCGAGGCGCGCGTCCAGCCGATCGTCCTTCGCCGCGTAGCTCCCGAGTCCCGGCGGCACCCCGCGGGCGCGGACCTCGACGACGCCGCCGAGCGTGTCGCGGTCCCCCCGCGCCGCATCCACGCGCTGCTCGAGGCCCTCCGCGTCCGCGACGGTGCCGTCCACCTCGATGCCGAGCTCGCGCAGCAGCGCTTTCGCGACCGCCCCCGCCGCCACCGCCACGGCCGTGTGGCGCGCGCTCGCGCGCTCGAGCGCGTCGCGGACGTCGGCAAGGCCGTACTTGAGCGCGCCGGCGAGATCCGCGTGCCCCGGCCGGGGCACGGTTACGGGCTTCACGCCCTTGCCGCCCGGCTCGCCCTCGGGCGGCCACGGGCTCATGCCCCACGCCCAGTTGGCGTGGTCCCGGTTGGAGACGACGAGGGCGAGCGGCGTCCCCAGCGTGCGACCGTGCCTGAGACCGGCCAGGACCTCGACCCGGTCCGATTCGAGCTGCTGGCGCGGGCTGCGGCCGTAGCCCTGCTGGCGCCGGCGCAGGTCGGCGTCGATCGCGTCCCGGTCGAGCACGAGGCCGGCCGGCAGGCCCTCGACGATCGCCACCAGCGCCGGCCCGTGCGACTCGCCTGCCGTGGTCAGCCTGAGCGTCACGCCGGCAAGCCTACGGCCCGTCGCATCGCGTCGACGGGGGCCGGGACGCCCGTCCAGCGCTCGAACGAGGCCGCGCCCTGGCGGACCAGGGCCTCGCGCCCGTCCACGATCGTGTGGCACCCCGCCGCGCGGGCAGCGGTGACGAGCGCGGTCTCGCGCCCGTCGGCGCGGTAGGCCAGGTCGACGACGGCCTGGTCCGGACCCGGCTGCACGAGCGGCTCGTCCACGACCGGCGTGGCGTTGACGATCAGGTCGGCGCCGGCCGCGTCCGGGGGCCACGCCCCGCGCCGCGAGAAGGTCCGGACCTCTCCGGGAAGAGCGGGCAGCAGGGCCCGCGCGGCGCCGCCCGCGCCGATCAGGCAGACGCAGGCGGCGGCGATCCCCGCGACGATCTCGCGATCGGTGTTGAAGCCCAGCACCCGTCCCCGCTCGAAGACGAGCGTGTTGACCGCTTCGGACTCGGCCTCGTCGCACAGCCCGGCCACCGCGAGCTTGTGGGGGATCGTCACGTTCGCGCCGGCGAAGCCGAGCGCGGCCAGGCCGCGAACCGCGTCTCGGAGCGCTCGCGGCTCGACCTCGAGCGCCACGTACGCCCAGTCGAGGGCCCTGACGGCGAAGGCCGCGTTCTGCATCCGCGGCGAGAGCGACCCCGCGACCGGTCTGCCGAGCAGGCCGACGAGCCGCGTCGGACCCGGGCTCACGCGTCCGTGGGATACCCGTTGCGGCGCAGGTACTCCTGGAACTCGGCGTAGCTGGCGGTGAAGAAGTGGTGGATCCGGTCCGGCTTGCGGACGAAGTAGAGGTAGTCCACGTCCGCCGGGCGCGCCGCGGCCTGCATCGACGCCAGGCCCGGGTTCGCGATCGGCGTCGGCACCAGGCCGCGGTAGCGGCGCGTGTTGTAGCGCGTCGGGTGGCGCAGCTGCGATCTCGTCAGCGACTTCGTCGGCGGCACGTCGAGGGCGTACCGGATCGTGGCGTCGATGCCCAGCGGCATCCGGGCCCGCAGGCGGTTGTAGATCACCGCGCTCACGAGCTTCCGCTCCTCCGGCGCGATCACCTCCTTCTCGATCATCGAGGCGATGATGAGCACGTCGTAGGCGGTCAGGTTCTTCGAGCGCGCGTAGCGGAGGTTCACCTTCCGCCAGTTCCGGTTGAAGGCCCTCAGCTGGTCGCGAATGAGTCTGGACGTGCTCGTCCGCGCCAGGAAGTCGTACGTGGCGGGGAAGAGGAAGCCCTCGAGCGGGCGGCGTTTGTCGTCGTCGGCGTACGTGGAGGGGAGCTTCGACGAGGCCGTCGAGCGCAGGTAGGCGCGTGCCGAGAGGAGGATGTTGACGTTGCGCTTGCGGCGCGCGATCAGGTCGACGGCGGTGATCCGCTCCGCCATCTGCCTGCGAGTGAAGCCCTCGGGGAACACGATCCGCAGGGGCTTGGAGGAGACCACCGGCTGCTCCGGCTTCGATTCCTCGCCGCGGGCGAGCGCGTTCGAGACGACCCAGTAGCCGCCGGCCAGGCCGCCGGCGAGCAGCGCCAGCGCGACCAGGCGGCGGAAGTAGACCACCCACCAGGGTGGACGCCGTCGCCGCGGGCCGGGTCCGCGGGCGACGCCTAGCGCTGCCGGCCGCTCGCCCATTGCAGGTAGCTCGTCAGCAGGTGCGCGGCCGCGCGGGCGTCCTCGGCCGACCGGCCGGCGTCCCGCCCGGCGAGGCCGGTCGTGAAGCGCTCGTCGTAGCTCTCGACCGGGACGTCCACCGCTCCGCGCAGCTTCTCCACGAACAGCTCGGTCTCCTGCGCCTGCTCGCCGAGCCGGCCGCGCAGCGTCAACGGCAGCCCGACGACGACCCGCTCCGGGGCCTCGGCGCGCACGAGCGCCAGCAGTCGCTCGAAGCCCGCCCGGCTGCCGACCCGCTCGACGACGCCGACCGGCCGGGCGAGCGTGCCGCTCGGATCGGACGCGGCGACGCCGGTCCGGGCCGACCCGTAGTCGAGCGCGACGACCTTCACGCCAGCCGCTCGAGGATCAGGCTCTCCGCCGCCGCCAGCGCATCGGGAAGCCCGGCGGGCTGCTTGCCGCCGGCTCGCGCCATCGAGGGCCTCCCGCCGCCGCCGCCGCCGATCAGCGGCGCCGCCTCCTGGATCATCCTGCCCGCGTCGAGCCCCCGCGCCTCGAGCGAGCGGTCGAAGTTGAGCACGAGGTGAGCGGAGCCGTTCTCACGCGACCCGAGGACGATCGCCGCGGGAGCGTGCTGCTGCATGAGGCGGTCGGAGAGCGCGAGCAGGTCGTCGGGCGAAGCGGAGCGCACCTCGAGCACGATCACCTCGACGTCGCCGGCGCGGTTTCGCCGCTCGGCCACGACCTCCGGCCCCGCAGCCGCCTCCTCCGCAACCGGCCGGCGCCGGGCCTCCTTCCGTGCCGCCTCGAGCTCGGCGCGCAGCTCGTCCGCCTCGAGCGCGCGGCTGCGCAGGAGCGCGAAGGCCTCGCCGGAGGTGAGGGCCTCGATCCGCCGCGCGCCGGAGCCGACGGAGGACTCGGAGACGAGCACGAAGGGGCCGATCTCGGCCGTCGAGCGGACGTGCGTGCCGCCGCAGAGCTCGCTGGAGAAGCCGTCGATCTCCACGACGCGCACCTCGTCGCCGTACTTCTCGCCGAAGAGCATGGTCGCCCCGAGGCGCCGGGCCTCCTCGATCGGGGTCACGAACGTCCGGACGGGCAGGTTCTCGAAGATCTTCTCGTTGACGATCCGCTCGACCCGGCCTCGCTCTTCCGCGCCGAGCGCCCCGGGGTGGGTGAAGTCGAAGCGGAGCTTGTCCGGCCGCACGGCCGATCCGGCCTGGCGGACGTGGTCGCCGAGCACCTCGCGCAGCGCCCGGTGCAGCAGGTGTGTGGCCGTGTGGTTCGCCATCGTCGGGAAACGGACGTTCCAGGGCACGACCGCCCGGACGCGGTCCCCCTCGGCGAAGCCCTCGCCCCTGAACGTCAGCACCTGGTCGTCGCCGAGCCGCGTTGCCTTGACCAGCTCCGCGCGCGCGCCGGTCTCCCGGTGCTCGACGAAGCCGCCGTCGGACACCTGGCCGCCCCCCTCGGGGTAGAACGGGGACTCGAAGAGCTTCGCCTGGAAGAGACCGTCGCCCTGCTCCGCGTAGGCCGCGATCGCCGTCAGGACCTCGGTCTTCTCGTAACCGACGAAGTCGGTCGGCGGGCCGCCGGCGAGCTTGATCTCGAAGGCGCCCCGCTCGCGGGAGCGCTCGCGCTGCTCGCTCATCAGGCGCGTGAAGGTCTCCTCGTCGACCGCGAGCCCGCGCTCGAGCGCGAGCTCGCGCGTCACCTCGAGCGGGAACCCGTACGTGTCGTGGAGCCTGAACGCGTCCTCGCCGGTGACGTCGCCCGCCGCCGCCGCCTCCTCGAACAGCCCGAGACCGCGCTCGAGCGTCTCGGAGAAGCGCTCCTCCTCGGCCCGCAGGAACTCCTGCACGGAATCCCGGTTCTCCTCGAGCTCCGGATACCACGCCGACATCTGCTCCCGCACGATGTCCGCGAGCTCCGGCATGAAGGGCGACTCGAGCCCGATCCTGCGGCCGAACTGGACGGCGCGGCGGATCACCCGGCGCAGCACGTAGCCCCGCCCTTCGTTCGACGGCAGGACGCCGTCTGCGATCAGGAACGTCGCGGCGCGGGAGTGGTCGGCGATCACGCGGCAGGCCTTCGTGACGAGTTCCGAGTCGCCGTAGCGCACGCCGGCGTGCTCCTCCACGTGCGCCATCAGCGCGCGCACGTTGTCGATCTCGAAGATGGAGCCGGCGTCCTGCAGCAGCATCGCCGCCCGCTCGAAGCCCATACCCGTGTCGACGTTCTGCTTCGGGAGCGGCACCAGGGCGCCGTCCTCGCGCAGGTCGAACTCCATGAAGACGAGGTTCCAGAACTCGAGGAACCGTTCGCAGCGCGGGCAGTTCGGGCCGCAGTCGGCCTGGCCGCAGCCGTGCTCGGCGCCGCGGTCGAGGAAGATCTCGGTGTTCGGTCCGCAGGGCCCCGTCTCGGCGGCCTGCCAGAAGTTCTCCGCGCGGGGCTGGCCACGGATCCGCTCGCGGGGGATTCCCACGCGCTCCCAGGCGGCGATCGCGACCTCGTCCAGCTCGAGTCCGAGCTCGGGGTCGCCGCCGAAGACGGTCGCCGACAGCTGCTCGGGCCGGAAGCCCATCTGCTCGGTGGCGAACTCCCACGCGAGGTCGACGGCGCCGTCCTTGAAGTACTCGCCGAACGAGAAGTTGCCGAGCATCTCGAAGAAGGAGGCGTGGCGCACGGTCGAGCCGACGTCGTCGAGGTCGTTGTGCTTGCCGCCGGCGCGCATGACCTTCTGGACGGTCACGAGCCGGGGCGCGGGCGGGGGCTTCAGCCCGAGGAAGTAGCCCTGCAGCGGCTGCATGCCGGCGACCGTGAAGAGCGTCGACACGTCCTCGGCCGGCGGGATCAGCGACCCGGACGGGTGCCGCCTGTGTCCCTTCGACTCGAAGAAGGAGAGGAAGCCCTCCCGGAGCTCGGCGGTCGTACGCATGGCTCGATTGTAGGTTTCGGCCGAAGTGCTGCGCACTTCGGCCGACCGTGGGTTCGGCCTTCGGCAGAGCGGGCGGCGGCGGAGCCGCCACCCCTTTCGGGGAAATTCAGAACCGGTGGAGTCGAGCCCGCGTCAGAGCACACGGTGGTCGCTGTTGAAGGGTTGGCGAACCGCCGGTCGAGCCATACCGGTCCGCGTCTCGCTACGTAACCTCGGGATCGCTTGGAGCCGTGTCAAAGCGCTCGGCTTGCTCCGGGGCCTGCCGCAGCTCGCGCCGGGTCTCTGGCCACGATCCCTCCTCGGCGAACTGCGCAAACGCCTGCCCAGTGGTGCTCGACCGATGGGCAGCGAGCTGTCTGCCCAGATCTGACTCCATGAACTCACGAGTCGCGGCGGCGAATTGGCCTTGAGTCAGTTCACCGCGATCGAAAGCCTCCTTGGCCGACGCGAGCCGTAGCAGGGGAGAGTTTGTCCCGGCTACCTCTGCGTCGTCGGGGTCAAGATGGCCCAGCACGAGGATCGAGCTCCCTGCGATCGGCCGGCCTGGCCCCGTCTCGGCCAGCTCCGACACCGGCGGAGCCCGTTCGCTTGGCGGGAACGACTCGGCTGCTGATACGCCGGGAGGTCGCATCTCGATCAGCGTGACCCGCTCCGGAGCAATCGCCGCCGTACAGAGCAGGAACCCGTCGCTCGACTCCTCGATCGGCAAGTCGCGGGCGTCTACCTCCCACACGTCGACCGCGGTCCCGCCTGCGAAACCGCAGAACCACTCGGCCTCGTCGAGGCCGTCGGCGAGGAAGATCCCGGCCGCCTCCGGCTCGAGGCTTCCCGCAATCCCTGCGGCAGCGCCCATGCGCCGCCAGTCGAGGCCGTGCTCGCGGATCGAGTCGCGGTTGGCGCTCGGGCTGACGTGGTAGAGGACGGGAGCTGTCGCTCGCACGCAGCCGAAGGCCTACCGCCGCTTCTGCGCGACCGAACGCGCCTGCGGCTCGGGCCCACGCTGGGCAGGCTCCTCTGTCGCGATCTCCTCGCGGATCTTCTCCAGCGAGCGGCGGATCAGGCGCGACACGTGCATCTGCGAGATCCCGACCTGCTGGGCGATCTGGGACTGCGTCAGCCCCTTGAAGAAGCGCAGGTGCAGGATCCTCCGCTCGCGCTCGTCCAGCACGCGGAAGCCGGGCGCGAGCACGGCGCGGTCCTCCGACACCTCGTACTGGTGCTCCTCGGTGCCGAGCGACTCGAGCGGATCGAGGTCGCCGTCCTCACCCGACCCGGACCCGGTCGAGAGCGAGAGCGAGCTGTAGGCCCGGCCGCTCTCGAGTGCCTCCAGCACCTCCTCCTCCTCGACGCCCGCTGCCTTCGCCAGTTCGGCGATCGTCGGCGAGCGGCCGAGCTGGACGGTCAGCTGCTCGACGGTCCGCGAGAGCTGGACGTTCAGCTCCTGCAGCCCGCGCGGCACTCGCACCGACCAACCGCGGTCGCGGAAGTGGCGCTTGATCTCGCCGATGATGTTCGGCGTCGCGTAGGTGGTGAGCTCCACGCCCCGGTCGAGGTCGAACCGGTCGATCGCCTTGATCAGTCCGATCGCGCCGATCTGGACGAGATCCTCGAGTTGCTCGCCACGGTAGGAGTACCGCCGCGCCAGCGAGCGCACGAGCGACATGTACTGCTCGATCAGTTGCTCCCGCGCCGACACGTCGCCGTGCTCGTGGTAGCGCCGGAGGAGTACCTTGTCCGCCTTGCCGGCCATCAGTGCGGTCCGGTCTCCTTCGTCAGCTCGACCCACTCGAGCTCCTCGCGGGCCACGACGCGGTACGCGCTCGCGACCGTCTCGAGCAGCCGGCGGAGCCCGATCAGATCGGTCTCGCTCTCGAGCTGCCGGGAGAGGACGTCGCCCTCGAACGGCCCGACCCGGGCGTGGATGGCGCCGTCGTCGAGGCGGAGGACGACGGTGGCCTCGGGGCCGCTGCCGTGCGGGAGCAGCCCGTCGAGCGCGATCTGCAGGTCCTCGAGGTGCTCGAGCGTGAGATCGAGTCGCGCGGCGAGGCCCCCGACGACGAGATGCAGCACCGGGTAGAGATCGTGCTCGCGCGGCAGCGTGATCGTGATCTGGTCCGGCATCAGACGACCTGCCCGGAGCCGACGACGACCCCGTCCTCGTACACGACCGCCGTCTGTCCGCGGGCCACCCCGAAGGCGGGCGTGCGGAGGTCGAGGCGAAAGCCGCCGCTGCGCGGACGGACGCGGGCCGGCACGCCCTCGCTGCGGTGGCGGAGCCTCGCCACGCCCTCGGTGACCGGTACGTGGAGACGGCCCCGGACCGAGACCGCGGCCCGCGAGAGCGACTCTCGCGGGCCGACGGTGACGGTGTTCGCGCGCGCGTCGGTCCTGATCGCGTAGAGCGTGCCCGGCCCCGCGACGCCCAGACCGCGCCGCTGGCCCGGCGTGAACCGCCAGTGCCCCGCGTGGCGTCCGACCGTCCGCCCGGCCTCGTCGACGACGTCGCCCTGGGTAGCTTCCAGGCCCTGCCGCTCGAGGAAGCGCCGGTAGTCGTCCCCGTCGAGGAAGCACGCCTCCTGACTCTCCGGCCGCCCGGCCGCGGCAAGGCCGGCCGCCTCCGCCTCCCGGCGGACGTCGGCCTTGGTCGACTCGCCGATCGGAAAGCCGATGCGGCCGAGCGCGCGTGGGTCGAGGCGCGCGAGCATGTAGGACTGGTCCTTCTCCCCGTCCAGCCCGCGGGCGAGCAGGGTGCGGCCACGATGCTCGACGATGCGCGCATAGTGGCCGGTCGCAAGCCTCGACGCCCCCGCCCGCCGGGCGAACGCGAGCAGCTCGGCGAAGCGGAAGCCCCCGTTGCAGCGGGTGCAGGGGTTCGGCGTCTCGCCGCGCGCGTAACCGCGCACGAAGGGCTCGACGACGGCCCGGCGGAACTCCTCGCGCAGGTCGAGGGTGACGTGAGGAAGGCCCAGCCGGTGGCAGGTCTCCCGGGCGGCGATCACGGCCTCGGGCGAGCAACAGGACCGCTCGGCCGCCGGCGCTCGCGGGTCGATCCAGAGCCGGAGCGTGACGCCGATCGCCTCCGGACCCGAGCGCAGCAGCGCGACGGCGCTGTCGACGCCCCCGCTCATCGCCACGGCGACCCGGCCGGCGCTGGGAGCCGCGCGGAAGGCCGGCCCGAGCGCGTTCGCCAGGGCGTCCGCCGCGAGCTCCTCGCCGGGGACCGCCGCCGCCTCGAGCAGGCTCAGACCCGCCAGGGGCTCGGCCAGCCCGTCCGCGTCGGCGGCCGTGATTCGGTCGCCCTCGATCCGCAGGCGGACGAGCGCAAACATGCCGTCGCGGGACGCGTCTCCGACCACCTCGAGCACGCGACCAGGCTAGCGGACGCACGCGTCACATCGGGCGCGCGTTGACAGCTACGGCAACGAAGTCGTGCCCCACCCCGCCGTCTCGTCCGCGTCCGTGCGAACCTGGACAAACCAGGTGGGTGCCCTGCGAGCCTCGGGTTCACTCCCTCGGATCGACGCGGGCGCCCTTGCAGCGGATGTTGGTTCTACATGGTTCGCGGAGCCACGCACGGGGTCGGGCACCGCGCCACTGTAGACGACCCGGGCTCTCATCGCTGCGGTCACGGATTCCGCCGCGGTCGCCCGATCCCCGGCGCTATCGCGCGAAGCTCCAGCGGATCCGCTGCGTCCCCTCGAGTCCGAGACGCTGGGCGAGGGCTGCGGAGACCTCGAAGTCCAGGCCGGGCGCCCGTGGCCCGCGGTCGACGATCTGGGTGAGCACCTCCTTGCCCTCGAAGGAGATGAAGATCTTGGCCCCGCAGGGCAGCACCGGGTGCGCGACCCCGAGCGTCGCGCGGCGGAGCACCTGGCCACAGGCTGACCGGCGCCCGTAGGGTCCCCCGCGAGGGGCCGCGAGAGCGTCGTACCAGCCCTCGCCCACCGTCACCGGCCGGGGCACGTCCTTGGCGCTGCCCTCCTCGGATCCCGTCGACCCCAGAGCGAGCGACACGAGCAGGGCCAGGAGCGCCACGCCCGCGAGCGCGATCTCCCGTTGCGCGAGCGCCGGGCTCATCGAGGCGCCCCCTCGACCAGCTCGGGGAACGAGTCGCGCACGAGGGCGTCGAAGTCGACCGGCAGCGCGCCGTCGGGCCCGGCGAACTCCCGCAGGTAGACGAGCAGGAACGCCCACTCCTCGTCGCGCTCCGGATCGGCTCCGGCCCGCTCACGGGCGAGGCGCTCGAGCTCCCAGAGGTTCCAGGGCCGGGTGTCCCCCGGTGCCGCAGGAGGGGTCGCGGCCACGGCCTCGCGCGTGGGCAGCCGGGGCGGAAGGGGCGCCGGAGCAGG